>CAYTLZ010000090.1:10491-13659 GCA_964438785.1 uncultured Actinomycetota bacterium
CCGCTGCCGTCGTCCGTCCGGCCGGCGGGCCCGCCGCGCACCATCACGCCGGCATCGACGAGCGCGGCGACCTCGGCACGGACCGGCTCGGGCGTCAGCAACGTGACCAGCCCGGCACCGGCCCGCAACGCGCCGGTGGCACTGAGCGCGGCCGCGCCGGCGGTGCCGACCGCGCCGGCGACCGCGAGCACGACGCCACGGGCCCGCTTGTCCGCCGCCGGCCCGAACCGCGCCGGGGCCGCGCCCGCGGGCGTCAACGCCTGCCAGATCGGCTCGCCTGGTGCGGATCCCCGAGCAGCCGCCGGCACCGCGTCCTCCGTGTCCCACCGCGCTGCCGCCGGCGGTGTTCCCGGCAGCGGCGGCGTCAGGGAGGTCAAGAACCGGTCGTAGCCCGGGCCGAGCCCGCCGACCACGACCCGCCCGGCGTGTGCGGCACCCGGGTGCAGGAGCAGACCCCGCTTCAACGCGCCGAACGTGACGGTCCGATCGGCGCGCACGGCCGCCCGCGCCGCCGAGCCGTCGTCGGCCGACACGCCCGAGGGGATGTCGCAGGCAACCACCGGCGTGCCCGCGTCGTGCCAGCGGCGCAGCGCGGTGGTCGCCACCTCGGCGTCGCCGCGGACCTCACCGGTGATCCCCGTGCCGAGCACGCAGTCGACGGCCACGTCGCACCAGGCCAGCGCGCGGTCGAGCTCGGCGGTGCCGTCGCTGGTCCGGCCGCCGGACGCGCGCCAGCGGCTGCGGGCGTGTGCTGCCTCGATGCTGGCATCGGTGTCGACCCCGGCGACGGCCACGACCCAGCACTGGGCCCCGTGTTCGCGCTCGAGGCGGTGGGCGGCGACCCAGCCGTCACCACCGTTGTTGCCCTTGCCGACGATCAGCGCGACCTTGAGGCCGTAGCCGCGACCCAGGTGGTCGACGACGCCGCGGGCCAGATGCCCGGCCGCGCGGTGCATCAGCCCGGCCCAGGTGTCGCCGGCGTCGACCGCAGCCTGGTCCCCGGCACGTGCCGCGTCCGCGTCGAGCAACGGCACCGCGTGCTGCGCACCTGCGACCACGGACCCACCTTCTGAACGCCGGGTCGACAGGCTACGTCGGCTACTCGACGGTGACGGTCTTGGCGAGGTTGCGGGGCTGATCGACGTCCTCGCCGCGGGCGGTGGCGACGTGGTAGCTGAACAGCTGCAGGGGCACGACGCTCAGCACCGGACCGGCGAGTTCGTGGGGCGGTTCGGGCAGGGTCAGCACGTCGTCGGCGTGCTCCTTGAGCTCCGCGGTCGAGCCCTCGGTCCCGATGGCCAGCACCGAGGCACCACGTGCCCGGACCTCCTGGATGTTGGAGACCATCTTCGGGAACACGTGCCCGGCGGGGGCGAGCGCGACCACCAGCGAGCCCTGCTCGATCAGGGCGATGGGGCCGTGCTTCATCTCGCCGGCCGGGAACGCCTCGGCGTGGAGGTAGCTGATCTCCTTGAGCTTCAGCGCACCCTCCATGGCGATCGGCAGCCCGGCGTGACGACCGATGAACATGGTGTAGTCGACGTTCTTGTAGCGCTCGGCGAGCTCGCGGATCTGGCCGTCGAGCTCCAGGACCTGTTCGAGCGCCGCCGGGATCTGCCCGAGCCGACCGAGGATGTCCTCGGTCTCCGAGGCGTACATGCGCCCGCGGGCCTGCGCGAGGTACAGGCCGAGCAGCAGGCTCGCGACGATCTGGGTGGTGAACGCCTTGGTCGAGGCGACCGCCACCTCGGGGCCGGCATGGGTGTAGAGCACCCCGTCGGCCTCACGGGCCAGCGTGGAGCCGACCACGTTGCAGATCGCGATGACCGGGGCCCGCTGGTCGCGGGCGTGCGACGCGGCCGCGATCGTGTCGATCGTCTCGCCGGACTGCGAGATGGCGATCACCAGGGTGTGCGGGTCGACGATCGGGTCGCGGTAGCGGAACTCACTCGCCACCTCGACGTCGACGGGAATGCCGGCCCAGTGCTCGATGGCGAGCTTGCCGACCATCCCGGCGTGCAGCGAGGTGCCGCAGGCCAGGATGAACACCTTGTCGATCCGGCCGAACTCGCCCTCGTCGATGCGTAGCTCGTCGAGGCTGAGCCGCGGGGGCGCGCCGGGGGTCGGCGCGTTGAGTCGGTCGAGCAGCGTGTCGGCGACGGCCTGCGGCTGCTCGTGGATCTCCTTGAGCATGAAGTGGTCGTAGCCCTGTTTCTCCGCCGCGGCGAGGTCCCAGTCCACGGTGTAGCGGTGGGGCTCGACCGGGTTGCCCTCGACGTCGGTCACCTCGAAGCCCTCGGCGGTGATCTTCGCGATCTGGCCGTCGAGCAGCGCGGCGACGTCGCTGGTGTGCTCGATCAGCGCGGCGACGTCCGAGGCGCAGTAGCCGACGCCGTTGGCGTGGGCGACGATCAGCGGTGCCTCGTGCTTGGCCACGACCAGGGTGCCGGGGTCGTCGACCGCGACGAGGCAGAGCGAGTACGCCCCCTGCAGGCGGGCCACCACGGCGCGGACCGCGGCGAACAGGTCACCGTCGCCGATGCGGTCGAGCTCCTCGGCGACGAGGTGGGCGACCACCTCCGAGTCGGTGTCGGAGGCGAACCGGCCGGCGTCACCGAGCTCGGCGCGCAGTGCCTGGTAGTTCTCGATGATGCCGTTGTGAACGACGGCCACCCGACCGGAGGGATCGAGGTGCGGGTGGGCGTTGCGGTCGTTGGGCGCACCGTGGGTCGCCCACCGGGTGTGGCCGAGGCCGGTCGAGGTCGTCATCGGGGCTTCGTCGAGCGCCTTGACGAGCTCGCCGAGCTTGCCGGCGCGCTTGACGACCCGCAGGTCGCGGCCGTCGTTGGTGACGACCCCCGCCGAGTCGTAGCCGCGGTACTCGAGCCGCTTCAGTCCGGCGAGGATGCCGGTGACCGCGTCGTCACGCCCGGTGATGCCGATGATCCCACACACGTTGCCGACCTCCTGCTCGGCCGTCGGCCGATCGGGCGGAGCCTATCGCCCGCCCCCTGCCCGGCTCCGTGCACGGTCGGGCACCGGGGTGGCGCGCCGGCACCGCAGCCGGGCGCGCGTCAGGTGGTGTTCGCGTCAGCCGGGCGCGCGTCAGCCGAGCGCGCGTCAGCCGAGCGCGCGTCAGCCGAGCGCGCGTCAGCCGAGCGCGCGTCA
>CAYTLZ010000091.1:0-4504 GCA_964438785.1 uncultured Actinomycetota bacterium
CGCCGATGGTACTGCCGGGGCAACCCGGTGGGAGAGTAGGTCGCCGCGGGAACCTACTTGACGAGGCCGCCTCCTTTCGGAGGCGGCCTCGTCGTATGTCTGCACCCAACGAGGCGCACGAGGTCGTCGATGCGTCGTCCTCGGAATCGTGCGATCCTCGTGCTCGCGTCCAACGTCATCGCCAGGAGTCACCATGGCCGGCCCCGACCGTCGCAAGCCAGCGGAGCGCCGCACACCGCCGGACCGTTCCGTTCCCAGCAAGCTCGATGTGCCCACCGGGGCCCGCGAGCCCATCGGTCGGGACCGTGCCGCGAAACGCCGGGACGCCCCGCCCCGTGCCAAGCGGCCCGATGCCGACACCGACGGGCCGCCTCGCCCGGCGCTGCCGACCGACGAACAGCCGGACATCCCCAAGGGGGTGCGCAAGGAGATCGAACGGGTGCTCGGCCCGCGGGGATCCAAGGCCAAGGACGTCTGTCTCGCGTTGAGTGTGGGGTCGGCGGCCATCGAGCAGGACCGCCCGGACGTCGCCGTCGAGGTACTCGGCTGGGCCAAGCACCAGGCCCCCCGGATCGCGACGATCCGCGAGGCCTACGGTGTCGCGCTGTATCTGCAGGAGCGTTTCGCCGCCGCACTGACCGAACTGCAGGCCTACCGTCGGCTCACGGACCGCGTGGATCAGAACCATCTGATCGCGGACTGTCTGCGAGCGCTCGGACGGGATCTGGATCAGATCGCCGAGGCTGCCGAGGCACTGGTCCAGGACACGCAGGCACCGGAGGACCGGCGTGCCGAAGCGGCGATCGTGTGGGCGGCCGCGGTGGCCGACGCCGGCGACCTGCCGGCAGGGCGGTCCATCGTCCGTCGCTTCCTCGAGCGGCAACGCTCCGGGGACGCCGAACACGACCTGCGCGCGCGCTACCTCGCCGCGGATCTGGCCGAACGGGACGGCGACGACGACGAACTCATCCGGCAGCTCGAGTCGATCGTCGCGGTCGACAACGGGTTCCTCGACGCCGACGAACGGCTCGATGGTGCCCGGGAGCGCCGCCGTTAGCAGGGCCGGTCAGGCCGGGGCCCGGTCAGGCAGGCCCCATCACGCCGGCTCGTCGAGGTCGTCGTCCTCCTCGTCGGTGGGGTCGTCCTCCGAGGGCAGGCGGTCGCCCGGCAGGGCGACGTGCAGGACCGCCTCACCGGGTTGGACCAACGGCAGGGTCGTCGCCCCGATGACGAACCCGTCCTCCTCGGCGACCTCGCTGGCCCGCTCCGCACCGAGCGGGCTGGACGTCGTCCACAAGGGATCGCCCGCGGCGATCCGTGCGCCCGCGGTCGCATGCAGTTCCAGCAGACCGCCGCGCTGGGCCCGCAGCCACCTCGACTCGTTGAGCACCATGGGGGCGTCATGGCCCGGGGTGGGGGCGTGGTCGATCATCCCGAGCCGCGCCAGGACCCGCAGGGTGCCACGCCGGGCGATGTCGATCGCCTCGTCGTCGAACCGCAGCGGGCCACCGCCCTCGTAGGTCAGCACCGGCACCCCGCGCTCCCCGGCGACGGCCCGCAGCGACCCGGCCCGCAGCTTGGCCGTGAGCACGAACGGTGCCCCGAACGTGACCGCCAGCGACCGGGCGCGTTCGTCATCGACGTCGACGCGCACCTGCGGCACGTTGAAGCGGTTGTTGGCCGCCGTGTGCAGGTCGATACCGACGTCGCTGCCGTCGATCACCTCGTCGACGACCAGCCGGGCGATCCGCGCCGCCATGGAACCGGCATGGGAGCCGGGAAACGACCGGTTCAGGTCACGTCGGTCCGGCAGGTAGCGCGAGTTGATCTGCACCCCGAGCACGTTGACCACCGGCACGACGACCACCGCGCCGCGCAGACCCGCCGGGTCGATGGCATCGAGCAGCAGCCGGCACACCTCGATGCCGTTGAGCTCATCGCCGTGGACCGCGGCCGTGACGAACACACGTGGCCCGTCACCGATGCCGTTGATCACCGCCATGGGCAGCGCCGTGCGGTCGCCGGTGTAGGACTCGGACACGATCGGGGTCAGGTCACGACGTTCGCCCGGTTCGATGGTCACCCCGGCGACGGTCATCGGACCGGTGATCACGCCCGTCCGCCGTGGCCGCTCGGTGAGGTGACGCGGTAGCCACCGGCGGGATCGACCAGGGCGTGGCCCTCGAGCGTCAACCGTCCGAGCAGCATCCGGAAGTTCATGCCGCTGCGGTCGGTGAGCGTGATGTCGGCCACCGTGTCCAACGGTCCGCACACGATGCGCGTGCGGACCACCGGGCGCCGTTCGGCCCGTGCACCGGTGTCCTTGACCACCTTGTGGCGGATGATCGGGGCCTCGACCATGTGGTGTTCGGGCGCGTGCTTCGAGCCCAGTACCACGTCGAAGCGCACGATCGGCAGGAGTTGCCCCGTCTGCGGATCATGGTGGTCGCCGACCTCGACGAGGTCGGAGACGTGCAGCGCACTCGAGCGGGCTCCGGTGTCGAGCTTGGCCCGCAGATGCAGGTCCCAGTCGGGCAGGGTGACGTGCTCCTTCCATCCGAAGATGGTGCGCGCGTCATCACCGTGCATGTGTCGTCCCCGATCGGCGGCGTGGAGGTGGTGCTCGAGCCTAGGGCCTGCAGCGGCGTCAGCCGCGCGGCGGACCCGGCCGCCCGTTGCGTGGCCGGGTGGGATGGAAGGTCGGCTCACCCCGGCGCGAACGTCGCGCGTCGAGCAGGAGCAGCAACACGATGCCGGCGAGGAAGCCGGCGACATGTGCCTCGTAGGCCACCATGTCCCCCATCGGTTCCAGCACCGCCATGGCCTGCACGCCGAACCAGCCGATCAGCAGCAACCAGGCCGGCAGGGCGACGATCGCCGCGATCACCAGCCAGGTGCGGATCCGTACGCCGGGGAGCACGATCGCCAGCAGGTAGAGCGGGAACGGCACCAGCGCGAAGACGCGTGCCCGGGGATAACAGATCAGGTACGCCCCGAGCACGGCGGCGATGGCCCCGGAGGCCCCGACCAGCGGCGTGATCGCGGTCGGTTGCACCACGATGAACGCGACCGTGGCGACCCCGCCGCCCACGAGGTAGAAGAGCACGAACCGTACGTGCCCGAGCCGATCCTCGACGTTGTCGCCGAACACGAGCAGGAAGACGAGGTTGCCGAGCAGGTGCGCGATGCCGCCGTGCAGGAACATCGTGGTGAGCACGCTCAGCGCGATGTTCTTGTCGGGCTGCGCGCACTCGCCGAGCAGGGCCGCGGCCTGGTCCGGTGCCAGGGGAGCGAAGCCGGTGATCTCCGCGGGGATGACCGCGAAGCGGTAGACGAAGGCGAGCTGCTCGCACCCGCTCAGCACGAAGCTCTGGTAGACGAACACGGCGAGGTTGATCAACACGAACGTGCCCATGACGAACGAGCGTCGCCGCGTGGGGTTCACGTCGCCGATGGGCAGGGCCATCTAGGTCCTCCGCGAAGCGGTCGGGCGCGAGCGCCGCGGTCGGTCAGAGCACCGCACGGAGTCGCAGCAGATCGGTCATCGACGCATCGAGTCGGAGCTTGCTCTCGGCGTACGCACGCCCGACCGCGAGCCGGCCCTCGCTCATGGCGATCAGATCGTCCGAGCGCACGCTGATGCGGATGTCGCAGCGCCGGCCGGGCGGCTCGTCGAGCAGGGTGATGCGGCCCTGACGCCAGTCGGCGTAGCGGACGACGTCCAGATCGGGACAGCGGGCCTCGATGGTCCGCCGGCTCGGCAGCAGGGCGCGCGTGGAGTCGTCGATGTCACCGAGGCGCTGCAGCAGCTCCTCGAGGACGAGCTCCACCTGCTGCAGCGTGGCCACCTGCGTGCACTCCGGGGTCGGGGTCGTCGAGTCGGGTGTGTCGCTCGGCCCGTCCGCCCGGGCGTCCGCGGCCCGACGCTAGCAGCCGGCTCGATGGGCGACCGCCGACGGCCTCCCGTGACGTCGTGGCGTGGAGGGCTAGGCTGACGGGCACGGTCGTCCGGGCCGTCCATCTGTCTGTCAGCTCCCTTGGGGGGACCCCTTGAACAGTTCACTGCAGCGCTACCTCGATGCCGTCACCGGGGTCACGGAACTGACCCGCAGCCGGGCGGAACAGGTCGTCAAACAGCTCGTGAAGTCGGGTGAGGCCGCCGGCGACCAGGTCGGTGACCTGGTCGACGACCTGCTCGACCGTCAGCGCAAGAACCGCGAGGCCGTCGCCGAGCTCGTGCGCAACGAGACCGTCCGCGCCGTCCACGGCATGGGGCTGGCGACCACCAAGGAGGTCGACCGCCTCCAGAAGCAGGTCGCCGACCTGAAGCGTGAGCTCGGTCGCGTCGAGCGTGACGCCGCCAGCGGGGCCGGCTCGACGGGTTCCTCGGCGCCGGCGAAGAAGGCCACGAAGAAGGCGACCAAGAAGGCCACGGCGAAGAAGACGGCCAAGAAGGCCACGAAGAAGGCGACCAAGAAGGCCACGGCGAAGAAGACGGCCAAGA
>CAYTLZ010000091.1:4604-13628 GCA_964438785.1 uncultured Actinomycetota bacterium
AAGAAGGCCACGAAGAAGGCGACCAAGAAGGCCACGGCGAAGAAGACGGCCAAGAAGGCGACGAAGAAGACGGCCAAGAAGGCGACCAAGAAGTCGACCGGTTCGTCGGGTTCGTGACCCCCATCGATGAGCTCCGCACCCAGCTCGAGGCGATCGACGACGTTGCGATCGCCGACCGGGTCGCGGTGTTCGAGGCCGCCAATGCGACGCTGACCGCCGCGCTCGCCGAACTCGACGAGGTCTGACCCTGGCCACGCCCCGGCGTCGACTCGACGCGGAACTGGTGCGGCGCGAGCTGGTGTCCAGCCGCGTCGAGGCCCAGGAGGCCATCGGGGCCGGCCTGGTCACCGTCGACGGCGCACCGGCGATGAAACCGGCGACACAGGTGACCGGCGCGCAGGATCTGGTCGTCGCCGCCCCGCCGCGTCGGTTCGTGTCACGTGGCGGCGAGAAGCTGCTGCACGCGCTCGAGGCGTTCGCGCTCGACGTGACCGGGGTGCGCTGCCTCGATGCCGGGGTGTCGACCGGTGGGTTCACCGACTGTCTGCTGCAGCGCGGGGCCGCGTCCGTGCTCGCCTACGACGTCGGCTACGGCCAGGTGCACGACCGGATCCGGACCGACCCCCGCGTCGAGGTGCACGAACGCACCAACGTCCGCGATCTCACGCCGGCCGATCTGACGCCGCCCCCGCCGGCGCTGCTGGTCGCCGACCTGTCCTTCATCGCGCTCGGCACGGTGTTGCCCGGGCTGCTGACGCTGGTCACCGACACGGCGGTCGTGCTCGTCAAGCCGCAGTTCGAGGCGCGACGCCACGAGGTCGGCAAGGGCGGTGTCGTGCGGGACCCGACGGTGTGGCGCCGGTGTCTGCAGCAGGTGGCCGATATCGTGCCGCCACTGGGTTGGGGTGTCGTCGACGCCATCGCCTCGCCGCTGCTCGGCCCGGCCGGCAACGTGGAGTTCCTGATGCAGCTGACCGCCAGTCCCGGCCCGGGCGCGACGGACGCCGGTTCCGGCCCGGGCGAGACGGACGCCGGTCATGCGCCCGGCACGGTGGCGGCGCAACTCGACACCGCGGTGGAGCAGGGTGTGGCCCGTCGACGCGGGACGCGCCCATGAGGGTCGGCCTGGTCATCCACGCCGGACGGGACCGTTCGGTGATCGCCGCCGGCAAAGCGGCGGCGCTACTGAGCGCGGCGGGCGTCGAGGTGGTGGTCGCCCACGGCCAGGAACCGAACGACAGTCGGTCGGGTGTGCTCGGTGGCGATCTCGAGTACCGCAGCGGCGAGGCGTTCGCGGCCGGACTCGACCTGGCCATCTCCTTCGGGGGCGACGGCACGTTCCTGCGGGCTGCGCACCTGTGCCGCGACGCCGGGGTGCCCGTGCTCGGCGTGAACCTCGGCCGGCTCGGCTTCCTCGCCGAGGTCGAGGTCGACGCCCTCGAGGACGCGATGGCCGCCGTCAGTCGCGGCGAGCTGCGCTACGAACATCGCGCGACGCTCGAGGTGCAGATCACGCCCGGCGACGGCACACCGCCCGTGCACGGCTGGGCGCTCAACGAGGTGGCGATCGAGAAGTCGGCGCGGCAGCGACTGCTGCTGATGGAGGTCCACCTCAACGGGGCTCTGTTCGCCCAGGTCCCCGCCGATGCGCTCGTGCTCGCAACGTCGACCGGCTCGACCGCCTACGCCCTGTCGGCCGGGGGACCGATCGTCTCGCCCCGGCTCGAGGCGACGCTCGTGGTGCCCGTGGCCCCCCACACCCTGTTCGATCGGACCATCGTCGCCGGTCCGGACGAACAGATCCGCGTCGAACTGCGCGAGGAGCAGGCCCCCGCCGTGGTGTCCTGCGACGGGCGCGAGCCCATGGAGGTCCCCGCCGGGTCGTCGGTGACCGCCCAGGGCGGTGGGCGCCCGGTGCTACTGGCCCGGGTGAACCCGCTCGACCTCGCCACGGTGGTGCGCCGCAAGTTCGGGCTCCAGTGAGCCCCGGGCGGTCCGCCGTCATCCACAGGACGGGGTCGGTCCTCGGCCGGGTGGCGGGAGCGCGGCGGTAGCCTGCCGCGGCGTGCCCATCGATCAGCGATCGATCAGCGAGGAGTGCGGATGATCGAGGAGCTGTCCATCCGTGGGCTGGGGGTGATCGAGGACGCCCGGCTGACCTTCGCGCCCGGTCTGACGGTGGTCAGCGGTGAGACCGGCGCCGGCAAGACCATGCTCGTGACCGCACTGTCGCTGCTGCTCGGGGCCCGCGCCGACACCAACCTGGTCCGGACCGGCTCGACGTCGGCCAGCATCGACGCGGTCATCTCGCCACCGCCGGCGGAGGCGGCCGAATGGCTCGCTGCCGACGACGAGTTGTTGATCGTGTCGCGCGAGATCCCCGCGGACGGACGCTCGCGGGCCCGGATCTCCGGACGGCTCGCCCCCGTCGCCGCGCTCGCGGACGTGCTGGGTCGCCACGTGGAGGTCCACGCCCAGCACGAACACGTCCGGCTCGCCCGACCCGAGGTGCAGCGTGGGCTGCTCGACCGGTTCGCCGGTGAGCCGCACGATCGCATCGTGACCCGCTACCGGGAGGCCTACGGCCGCTGGCGCGAACTGGACGTCCGGCGCCAGACCCTGCACGACGACGCCCGGGAGCGTGCCCGCGAGCTCGATCGGCTCCGGGCGGAGATCGACGAGATCGACGCCGCCGAGCTCGACCCGGACGACGACGGGGCGCTCGATCAGGAACTCGAACTGCTCGGTCACGCCGAGGAGCTGCTGACCGGGACGCGCACGGCCGTCGACGCGCTCGGGGCCGGTGGCGTCCAGGATCCACTCGGGGTCGCGGTCGACGCCCTGCGGCGACTGCCGGTCGAGGACGCGACGCTGCAGCAGCTGCGCGACCGGGCGGAGTCGTTGGCGGCCGAGGTCACGGAGCTCGCCGCCGACGTCCGCGGCTTCGCGGACGGCATCGCCGCCGACCCGCACCGGCTCGCGGCATTGCAGGACCGCAAGCGCACCGTGGCCGGACTGACGCGCAAGTACGGGGTCGACGTCGACGCGGTGCTGGCCTATGCCGACGAGGCCCGCGAACGACTCGCGGATCTCGAGCGGCAGGAGGCCGATGCGGACGCGCTCGACGCGCAGCTCGCCGAGGCCCACGAGCAGTGCGTCAGCGCGGCCGAGGATCTGCGGCGGGGCCGCCAGGCCGCCGGTGAACGTCTGGCCGGCATCGTGGACGGCCATCTCGCCGACCTCGGGATGCCCCACGCCCGATTCGAGGTGGCGGTGGAACCACTCGCGGATGCGCAGCTCACCGCGGACGGTGCGGACCGGATCACCTTCCTGCTGGCCGCCAACCCGGGCGAACCGGCGCGCTCGCTGGCGCAGGCCGCATCCGGTGGGGAACGCTCGCGGGTGTCGTTGGCCATCGAGGTCGCGCTCGCCGACGTCGACGATGCGCGGGTGCTGGTGTTCGACGAGGTCGACGCGGGCATCGGCGGTGCCACCGCGATGGCCGTCGGCGAGAAGCTCGCCCGATTGGCGGCCGGCTCCGGCCGGCACCGCCGTCAGGTGCTGTGTGTCACCCACCTGGCGCAACTCGCCGCGTTCGCCGACGTGCACCACGTCGTGGAGAAGGGGATCGCCGACGGGCGGACCGTGACGACCACCCGGGCGATCGCCGCGGACGACCGGGTGGCGGAGCTGTCACGGATGCTGGGCGGCGACGCGACCGCGGCCGCCGGCGTGGAGCACGCCCGGGAGTTGATGGCCCAGGCGCGCGCCCGGGTCGGTTGAGGCCGGGCCGGGCGGGTCCTTGGCCTTGCCGGCGGTCGACGGCTACGGTCGATGGGACCGCCACGCGGCGGTCCCGGTGTGGAGGGACATGCGTGGCCGACACGACGAACGACCAGCGCTCGACGAACGACGCGCCGACCGGTGCGGGGCCGGGCCGGCGTGCCCGGCCCGTCAAGCACATCTTCGTGACCGGTGGGGTCGCCTCGGCGCTCGGCAAGGGGATCACCGCCGCATCGCTGGGCCGGCTGCTCAAGGCGCGGGGCCTGCGGGTCACCATGCAGAAGCTCGACCCCTACATCAACGTCGACCCCGGGACGATGAACCCGTTCGAGCACGGTGAGGTGTTCGTCACCGACGACGGCGGGGAGACCGATCTCGATCTCGGTCACTACGAGCGGTTCATCGACGAGAACCTGCACCGTGGTTCGAGCGTGTCGTCGGGTCAGATCTGGCTGTCGGTCATCGAGAAGGAACGGCGGGGGGACTACCTCGGCAAGACCGTCCAGGTCATCCCGCACATCACCGACGAGATCAAGCGCCGGATCGTCGCGGTCGCCGGTGACGCGGACATCGTCATCACCGAGGTCGGCGGCACCGTCGGGGACATCGAGGGGTTGCCGTTCCTCGAGGCGATCCGCCAGCTGCGCTACGACGTGGGCCGCGAGAACATCCTCTACATCCACTGCGCCCTGGTGCCGTTCATCGCCGCATCGGGAGAGTTGAAGACCAAGCCGGCCCAGCACTCGGTGCGCGAGTTGCGCTCCATCGGTATCCAGCCCGACGTGCTCGTCCTGCGCAGCGATCGCGACCTGGACGAGGGGCTGCGTCGGAAGGTCGCGATGCAGTGCGACGTCGAGGTCGACGCCGTGATCGCCGCCGTCGACGCGGGCTCGCTGTACCAGGTGCCGCTGAACATGCGTGAGGAGGGCCTCGACCGGGTCGCGGTCCGGCGGCTCGATCTGCCGGACGTGGAACCGGACCTCGCCGCCTGGGAGGAACTGGTGTCCCGGGTCGATGCGACTCACGACACCGTCACCGTCGGCATCGTCGGCAAGTACGTCGAGTTGCCCGACGCCTATCTGTCGGTGGTGGAGGCGCTGCGCCATGGTGGTCTCGCCCACGGGGTCGAGGTGAACATCAGCTGGATCGCCTCCGACGACCTGACCCCGGAACCGGGGCCCGACACCGACGACGCGACCGGCCAGGTCGATCGCCTGCTGCGGGGACTCGACGGTGTGCTGGTCCCGGGCGGCTTCGGCATCCGTGGCGTCGAGGGCAAGATCGCGGCGATCACCTGGGCGCGACGCCACGAGGTGCCGTTCCTCGGGCTGTGTCTCGGCCTGCAGTCAGCCGTGATCGAGTTCGCGCGCAATGCGCTGGGCCTCCCTGACGCGCACTCCTCGGAGTTCGAGCCGGGGTGCGCCGATCCCGTGATCGACCTGATGCCCGACCAACGCGAGATCACCGACAAGGGCGGCACCATGCGGCTGGGGGAGTACCCGGCCAAGCTGGCACCCGGCAGCCGGACCCGTCTGGCCTACGACGACGAACCGGTCGTCTACGAACGTCACCGCCACCGCTACGAGGTCAACAACCGTTACCGGCCGGCGCTCGAGGCTGCGGGGCTGGTGTTCGCCGGGGTCTCGCCCAACGACCGTCTGGTGGAGTTCATCGAACTCGCCGACCATCCCTGGTTCGTCGCCACCCAGGCGCATCCGGAGCTCAAGTCCCGCCCGACGCGGCCACACCCGCTGTTCGCCTCCTTCGTCGCGGCCATGCGGACCCACCGTCGGCAGGCGTCCGGGCGGCTGCCGGTGGATCTGGACGAGCCGACGGCGTCCGAGATCCAGGATGCGACCCGAATCGACGATCTGACGGACTGGAGCACCTCGTCGTGACCGACCCGACCGACCCGGCCGATTCGGCGGGACCGGAGGGACCGGCCGGATCCGCTCCTGGGGACGACGACACCGATGCGGTCGCGTGGTTCGCCACCACCGGATCGACGACGGTCTACGACGGTCGGGTCCGGGTGCGGCTCGATGCGGTGCGCACCCCGGACGGCCAGGACGTCGAACGCGAGATCGTCGAGGCGTTCGATGCGGTGGCCGTGGTCCCGGTGGACACCCGCAACAGGGTCCTGCTGCTGCGTCAGTACCGACAGGTCGTCGGCGGTTACGTGCTGGAGATCCCGGCCGGGGTGCTCGATGTGCCGGGCGAGGATCCGGCCGACGCGGCGCGGCGCGAACTGGCCGAGGAGGTCCAGCACGACGTCGGAGACCTCCAGCACCTGGTCACCTATCTCAGCTCGGGTGGATGGACCACCGAACGGATCCACCTCTATCTCGCGCGGGGTTGCACCCCGGGGGACCTGCCCGCGGGCTTCGAGCTGCAGGCGGAGGAGGCCGACATGGAGATCGTCGCCCTGCCGTTGGACGACGCGGTCGCGGTGGCGCGGGCCGGCGAGATCGTCGACGCCAAGTCGCTCGTCGGTCTGCTGCTGGCGGGCTCGGTCCTCGGCGTGTCGTGACGACGCGTCCGCGCCTGCCCGACGAGACGAGAGAAGCTCGTCATATGACCGGCCGTCCCTGGTCGCGTGTGTCCGCTGGCTCACGGCGGTGGCCGTGAGGGGCACCGGGGACGGAACGGCGGTCCTCGTCGAGCGCTACCTCGACCATCTGCTGGCGGAGCGCGGCCTGGCCCGCAACACCATCAGTGCCTACCGCCGCGACCTCGCCCGTTACGCACGGTTCCTCGACGAGACCGGTATCGACTCGCCCCTGCAGGTGCACGAGGAGGACCTCGAGCGGTATGTCGCCAGCCTGCGGACCCCCGATCCGGACGGGGCCGCGCCCTACGCGTCCTCGTCGATCGCACGCATGGTCGTCGCCGTCCGTGGTTTCCACCGGTTCCTGGCTCGCGAACAGCTCACACTCGACGACGTCTCGGCCCAGCTCGAGCCGCCCCGGGCGTCCCGGCCGCTGCCCAAGGCCCTGTCCGTCGACGACGTCGAGCGACTGCTCGGCGCGCCGACCGGTGGGCGTCCCGCCGCACTGCGGGACCGCGCCCTGCTCGAGTTGCTGTACGGGGCCGGCCTGCGGATCAGTGAGTCGATCGGCCTGGACGTCGACGATGTCGACGAGATCGATCAGCTGGTGCGCGTGAAGGGCAAGGGCGACAAGGAGCGTCTGGTGCCCTTCGGTGACCTGGCTGCGGAGGCACTCGAGGCCTGGCTCGTGCGCGGCCGGCCCGCCGTTGGGCCGCAACAGCCCGCCGTCTTCCTCAACCTGCGGGGCGGACGGCTGTCGCGCCAGGGCGCGTGGAAGCGGCTGAAGGCCCATGCGCAGACGGTCGGCCTCGACGATCGGGTCTCACCGCACACGCTGCGCCACTCGTTCGCCACCCACCTGCTGGACGGGGGAGCGGACGTGCGGGCCGTCCAGGAGCTGCTCGGCCATGCGAGCGTCACCACGACCCAGATCTACACGCTGGTGAGTCGGCAGGTGCTGCGGGAGGTCTACGAGCGCGCCCACCCGCGGGCCAACCACCCCACCTGACCGGTAGGGGGCTGGTCGCCGTCGAGTACGTCGAACAGCTCGTCGGCTGCCCATACCCGGTTGCGTCGGTAGCCGGTGATCTCGCGCAGGACCTCGGCTTTGGTGAGCCGTTCGATGCCACCCTGCGCGGTGCGCTTGTCGACGTCGAGCGTCGCCGCGACCGTGCGCACGTCGATGACGGGCGAGGCGATCTCGGTGGGTTGGTGGACGAGCATTGCCAGGCATAACGCGTGCCGTTACTATTCGGTCATGATCCGTACCTACCGCGATCGCGACACCGAGCGCCTCGCCGGACGGCAGCGGGTCAAGAAGTGGTCACCCGATCTCAGCAAGGCTGCGCTGCGCAAGTTGCGCATGCTCGACGCCGCCGAGGAACTCGCCGATCTGCGGGTCCCGCCCGGTAACCGGCTCGAGCGGCTCAAGGGCGATCGAGCCGGCCAGTACAGCATCCGCATCAACGACCAGTGGCGCATCTGCTTCCGCTTCGAAGGCGGCAACGCCTACGACGTCGAGATCGTGGACTACCACGAGGAGGTGAAACGCATGACGAAGCTGCCCCCCGTCCACCCCGGCGAGGTCCTTCTCGAGGAGTTCCTCGCACCCGTGGGGTTGTCGCAGTACCGGCTCGCCAAGGACATCAGCGTCCCGCCGCGTCGCATCAACGAGATCGTCCACGGCAAACGGGCCGTCACTGCCGACACGGCACTGCGGCTGGCCCGCTATTTCGGCACGACCCCACGCTTCTGGCTCAACCTCCAGGGCCAGTACGACCTCGACACCCAAGCCGACCTACTCGGCGACCGCCTCGACCACGAGGTCACCGCCAACGCGAGCTGACCTGCCACGCACGACACCCACCTGCCGGGTTCCGAGACCGAGCACCAACGCCGTTGCTGCGACGCGAGTTCGGGAGCGGTCGGTGCCAGGTGCAGGGTTGTTCATCGCGGCCCTTCGCTGCGCCAGCGCGGATCGCTGACGGAGCGATGCGGTCGGGTCACCCGCCAGTCGCTGAGCTTGCCGTTCGTGCGTCTTGGATGGTGACGATCACGACGCGGTCGTGCGTTTCGTCGAAGGTGTAGACGAGCAGCATCCAGCGCCAGGGGCCGAGGATGAATCGGAAGCCCTCCCACCGGCCGGTGAGCTCCGGTCCGAGTCGCGGGAACTGGTGCAGCGGCTCGAGTGCCTTGCGTACGCGTTGACGGGTGTCGTCCGGTAGCGAGTGCGTGAGGATGAGCCGATCGAGGTCCTCGACCGCAGCGCGTGCGAGTTCGATCTGCGCCGCCACGAACTACAGCTCGTCGAGCGCGATGGTGTCGCCGGCGGCTGCCTGCTCGGCCCCGAGCTGCGCACGTTCGAAGGCACCGTCGATCCCGTCGAGCAGCGACACGATGTTCCCGGGATCGGGGTCGAGGTCATCGATGGCGGTGCTCAACAGTGAGCGGGCCAGCGTTCCCTCGTTGACGTGGACCCGGGCGGCGAGACTCGCGAGCTTGGCCGCATGTGCGCCGTCGAGGCTGATGTTCAAGCGTTGGCTACTCATGCAGGCAGCCTACACGCGACGACACGATCCGTGCAGCCCGAAACGCCTGTCGCCGACCGATGCGCAACGCCCTCGTTGCAGCGCGCCCACGGAAGCGCTGCTCAGCATGCGATGCGTGCTCTCGATGGGCAGTGCCACCGACGT
>CAYTLZ010000092.1:0-13570 GCA_964438785.1 uncultured Actinomycetota bacterium
TTCCCAGCTCCCACCACGATCACGTCATACTCGAACGATTCCACATCTGCCTCCAAGGCGTGCTGTGACTTGTGGCCGAGCCGCGTGTGCGGTCCCTCGGCCGGACGGCCCTCCGCTGTGGGTAGGGTAACCACGAGAACGCTTCGGTGCCCTATCCGTTCTCCCGTCGTGCGGCTGTCGGTTCACGACCGGTTGGGCGTCGGTCGCCGGGCCAGGTGTCGAGCGCGGGGTCAGGACGGGTCGAGCCGGTCGACGGCGTCGAGGACCAGCTGGGCGTGCTCGGCGGGGTCGACCTCCTTCCACGCGGCAGCGATGCGTCCCTCCCGGTCGATCAGGAACGTGTTCCGCTGGACCGACATCGCCTGGGTTCCGTCCCGCCGCGTCCGCAGACCCCACGACCCGTAGGCCTCGATGACGCTCCGGTCTGGATCGGCGAGCAGCCGATGCGGGAGACCGTGAGCGGCGGCGAAGCTCGCGTGAGCGTCGACGTCGTCGGCGGAGACACCGAAGACGGCGACCCCCCGCTCTTCGAACGCTGCCCAGCGATCCCGGATGTCGCAGGCCTGGGCGGTGCACCCGACCCCCTCATCACGGGGGTAGAAGTACAGCACCACCAGGCGCCCCCGCAGCTCGGCGAGGTCGACGACATGTCCGTCCTGGTCGGTGAGCAGCACCGGCGGTGCTGGCTGGCCTGCGTCGATCATCAGGTGCTCCTGTTCCGCTGGTAGACATCAAGGTGCTCGAGGACCGCGGTGGTGAACGCAGCCGGCTGCTCGACGCTGCTCAGGTGCCCGCCCGGCAGCAGCACGGCGCTGCCGTCCTGGACGGCCTCTGCGACCTCCAGTGACACGGCGGCCGGCACCGCGACATCGTCCTGACCGGCGACGACCAGGACCGGGGCAGCAACGGATGCCAAGCCCGGACGGAGGTCCGCTTGCGCCAGGGCCCGGCAGCTGGCCGCGTAGCCCGCGACCGGCGTGTCCACCAGTCGCTGCCGCAGTTCGTCAGCCCGGGCCACCTCGGTGTCCCGGAAGGCCGGGCTGAGGAAACGCTGAAGGACCGTGTCAGCGATCGTCGTCATGCCACTCGCCTCCACCGTACGGGCGCGCTGCTCCCAAGCCTCGGCGGTGCCGAAGTGGGCCGCGCTGTTGGAGACGACCACGCGCCGCACCCACGAGGCACGCCTGACCACGGCTCCGAGCGCGACGAGGCCGCCCAGCGAGCAGCCGCACAGGTCCACGGCATCGAGGTGGAGGGCCCGTGCCACGTCATGGACGTCGTCCACCAGCCGCTCGAGGGTGTAGGGACCGGGCGGGACCTCTGACGCACCGTGGCCACGGGCATCGAACCGGACCACCGGGCGGCTGGCGGTCAACGCCGGAAGAACCTCGTCCCACATGGTCCGGTCGGTGCCCAGCGAGTTGAGCAGGACCAGGGGTGGTCCGGGCCCCTCCCCGCCGGTCACCAGGCACGCCAGCTCGACACCATCGCTGGCCCTCACCCGGTGTTCAGCCACCAGCGTGGGACCGGCGTGTGCGCTCGTGGAGTTCACGCAGGATGCGGAGCTCGTCGTCGGTCGGCGGCGGGGTCTCGGCGACGTCCTCCGCGAACCTCACCTCCCACCCTGTCCGTTCCTGGATCTGCCCGCGCGTGGACCCTGGATGGATCGAGCTGACCACCAGCTCCCGCGTGTCCTCCTCGGGCCGCATCATGCACAGATCGGTGACCAGCAGGGTCGGCCCCGCGGTGACCAATCCGGCATCCGCCCGCGCGGTGCCACCCGTTCCGTGTCCGAGAGAGGTGATGAAGTCGATGCGCTCGACCAGCACCCGTGGTTGATGCTTGGCGATGATGAACACCTCACCGCAGTTCGCAGCGATCTCCGGTGCACCACCGCCACCGGGCAGCCGGACCATCGGTTCATCATACGGTCCGATCACCGTGCTGTTGATGTTGGCGAACCGGTCGATCTGTGCGCCGCCGAGGAACCCTTTGCTGATGCGGCCGGACTGCAGCCAGTAGCCGAAGAGTTCCGGCACACTGACCGTGGTGAGCGCGGTGTCGCACAGCTCGCCATCACCGATCGACAGTGGCAGGTTGTCCGGGCGCGTCTCGAGCGTGCCGGACTCGTAGATCAGCACGAGCTCCGGCGCGTGCGTGGCTCGGGCCAGGTTGCAGGCCGCCGAGGGTGCACCGATACCGACGAAACAGACGTCGTCGTTGCGCAGCGCCCGACTCGCGACCACCGTCATCAGTTCGTCCGAGCTGGCCTGCAGCGTCGTCATGCCGGCTCCAGGTTCGGGTCGACGTGCTCGCGCATCCAGACGAGGAACCCCTCGCGGTCGCGGGAGATCGCGTCCCAGGCGACGTAGAAGGCGTTGTCTCGCTCGTAGTAGCCGTGAGCGTAGGAGGGGGCCGCGCCGCGTGGCACCTCGACCACGACGTCCACCGCCCAGCTCGGCAGGACGACCGAGTTCGGGCTCGGCGCCGACAGCTGGTCGACGATCTCCTCGACCGTGACAAGGGACCGGGCTGAGGCGAGCACGACCTCCTTCTGCACTCCAACGATCCCCTCGATCAGCACGTTGCCGTCCCGGTCAGCGCGTTGGGCATGGACGATGCCAACGTCGGGTGTCAGCGCCGGGACGGCTGCGAGCACCTCGCCGGTGAAGGGGCACGTGATCGAGCGGACCGTCGGGGTCACGCTCGGGAGATCGGTACCGACGTAGCCGCGCAGCACCGCGAAGGGCAGCCCACTGGCGCCCGCCTGGTAGGCGGCCGCCATGGCCGCGTGGCTGTGCTCCTCGACCTCCAGCGGCCGGGGCCAGGCGCGCTCGACCGCGTCGCGGAAGCGGTGCAGTGACCCGACCCCGGGGTTCCCACCCCACGAGAAGATCAGCCGTGAAACGCATCCGGCACCGATCAACTGGTCATAGATCAGGTCCGGGGTCATCCGGATGAGGGTGAGGTCGCGACGTCCGGCACGGATGACCTCATGGGCGGCGGCGAAGGGGATCAGGTGTGTGAAGCCCTCGAAGGCGACCGCGTCCCGATCGTCCACCAGCTCACGGACGGCATCCGGCAGCGCCATGATTCGAGCCACGGGGCCTCCTGCTGCGCGGAGTATCCAGGCGTTCGCATCGCGAACGAGAGTTCTTAAGGCGCACATCTTCTCCGGGTGAGTCGACGCCTGTCAAGTATCCGGTGCCGTCCTCATGCCAGGCGGAAGCGTGGTTCGCGGCCCTCGATGACCGCACGCGCGTTGTCCATCACGACCTCGGCCTTGCGCTCCTGGGTCGTACGCGTGCCTGCGGCGAGGTGGGACGTCAGGACGACGCCGGGCAGCGTGCGTAGCGGGTGCTCCACAGGCGGGGGTTCCTCCGACATCACGTCCAGCCCCGCCCCGAGCAGGTGCCCACCACGCACGGCGGCCACCAGGTCATCCTCGACCACCATGGCGCCGCGCGCGGTGTTGACCAGGATCGAGCCCTGCGGCATCCGGGCCAGGCGCGCCGCATCGATCATCCCACGGGTCTCATCCGTCAGGGGACAGTGGAGGCTGAGGATCTCGGAGCGCTCCAGGACCTCGTCGATGTCGTGGACCACGTCGACCCCGCGGACCCTCCACTCCTCGTCAGGCGTCCGGCCGGGCCGGACCACCGCGGTCGGGCGTGCGCCAAAGGCCAGCAGCCGCTCCGCGACCGCCTGGCCGATGCGCCCGAACCCCACGATCGTCACGCGCGTACCGTCCAGGCCCATCGATCGATCACGATAGCCCCACTTCGGCCAGGCACCAGCCGCGACGTCCCGATGGATCTCCGGCAGGTGACGCGCCACGGCCAGCATGAGCAGGACCGTGTGCTCCGCCACCGACTCCGGCGTCCCCACCGGACATAGGCACACCGCGATGCCGCGAGCCGCTGCTGCCTCGACCTCCAGGTTGTCGTAGCCCACTCCCTGGCGCTGGATGAGCCGCAGCCGGGTCGCGTAACCGAGCTCGTGGTCGTCAAGCACGACATCGGCGTGGAGCATCACGTCAGCCCGCTCGAGCTTGGCGCGCCGCTCGTCACGATCGTGACGATCCTCGAGGTGCTCGATCGCCCAGCCCTCCGGGAGCTGACGGCGATAGACCGCGGCGATGTCGGCACTGTCGGTGAAGACGAGGAAGGTCGCACCCGCGGCCTCCCGACCTCCACCGGCTATCCGTGCATCCCCCGGATCCAGCGCGGACACCTCGTCAGTCACGACCCACCCTCCCCGAGCTCCCACGGCGACCGTGTCTCGCTCGCCGTCCTGCACGCTATAGGTTCGACCCCCACCCACCGATGCCGGCAAGGCCACCCGACCCCACGAGGAGCGCGACCCATGGCACCGACGATCCTGCGCGAGGACGAGCGCGCGGTGTGGTTCCTCCTGGACCGCCCGGACAAACGGAACGCGCTGAGCCCGGCGGTCAGCGCAGCCCTGGACGAGGCCCTGACGACCCACCACCGGACACCGAAGCCCTTCGTCGTCGCGAGTGCGGTCCCGGGCATGTTCGTGTCTGGCACGGACATCGCTGCCCTCAAGGAACGGACGGTCGAGGACAGCCTGGGTCGGCTCAACAGCGACCTGTTCCAGCGGCTGGAGGAGCACCCCTGGCCGACCGTTGCGGTCGTCGATGGCTACGCCCTGGGGGGTGGCTGTGAGCTCGCGCTGGCCTGTGACCTGCGTGTGACGACGCCACGTGCCAAGTGGGGGCTTCCGGAGGTTCGGCTGGGCTTGGTCCCCAGCGGCGGTGGCCTGTGGCGTCTGCCGCGCCTGGTCGGCTGGGACGTGGCGACGGACCTGATCCTCACCGGCCGCCGGATCGACGGTGAGGAGGCGCATCGGCTGCGACTGGCCTCACGGCTGGCCGAACCGGAGGGGCTCGACCAGGCCGTTGACGACCTCCTCGGAGAGCTCACCGCGCCGGCACCCGGCGCCCAGCGGCTCGCGAAGGAGGCGATGCGCGTTGCTCCCGACCACCGGCGCCTGGTTGATGCGCTGGCCCAGGCCGTCTGCATCGGCGGCGAGGAGGCACAGGACCGCCTCGCCGCGTTCCTGTCGCGTTGAACCGGGCAGGTCAGCGCTCAGTCGGGCATGATGTGCGCCCAACGCTGCGGAGGAAGCACCATCGAGGCTGAC
Source organism: uncultured Actinomycetota bacterium (assembly GCA_964438785.1). Classification (GTDB taxonomy): domain Bacteria; phylum Actinomycetota; class Nitriliruptoria; order Nitriliruptorales; family Nitriliruptoraceae; genus PWLR01. The sequence goes on from CAYTLZ010000092.1 coordinate 5,167, forward strand.
CGTCCCGACCTGGATGCCGGGCGTGCACTGTTCGAGCTCGCTCCGCGATTGACCCGGCTGGAGAACGCGGTCCTGCGGGACCTCGACCCTCCCCTCACCTTCCGCCAGTTCCGACTCTTGGAGCGCGTCGATCAGGGCCACACCACGGTCACACAGCTCGGCACGCACGCCACGATCACCCTCCCGGCGATCTCGGAGAGCGTCGACGGGCTCGTGACCAAGGGCCTGCTCGTTCGGACGGCGAACCAGCGCGATCGGCGCGAATCGAACCTCTCCCTCACCGCCGCCGGTCGGCGCGCCCTTGAACGAGCCACCACCCTGCTCGGTGCGATGGCGGAACAATCGCTGGTCGACGTCCCTCTGGAGCGTCGGGCCACGATGGCGCGGGACCTGCGCACGATCACCGACGAGGTGACACGTGCCCTGGTGTCGATCCGCGCCAACAAGACCCGAGCTGAGTGACCTAGCGCCCGACGGCGTACCCCTGCCGGCCCCGGGGGTTCGCCGCGGCCTTCAGCGGCGCTGGATCACCATCGGCACCGACGGCCGAGATCCGACCCAGGGACCACGGTTCCGCCAGCGCCACCCGGTGCCCGCGTTCGACCAACGCATCCACGGTCGAGGTCGGGAAGCGGTCCTCCACGGTCATCCGACCGGGGCTCTTCCCCCGTGGGAAGAAGGAGCTCGGGGCGTGGTCGGAGTTGAAGGTCGGTGCGTCGATCGCCTCCTGGAGGTCCAAGCCATGGTGGACATGGCGCAGGAAGAAGATGAGCGACCACTGGTCCTGGCGATCTCCCCCCGGCGTCCCGAAGGCGAGCCGGACGCGGCCGTCACGCCGCGCCAGGGTGCAGGTCAGGGTCGTGCGCGGCCGCTTCCCGCCAGCCAGCGCGTTGGGATGGTCGGGGTCGAGCCAGAACATCTGACCGCGTGTCCCGAGCGCGAAGCCGAGGGAGGGGATGACCGGGGAGCTCTGCAGCCACCCACCGCTGGGGGTCGCGGAGACCATGTTGCCCTCGGCGTCGACCACGTCGATGTGGCAGGTGTCGCCGGTGACCCGCCCCTTCGCCGTGACGGTTGGCTCCCCGACGCCGCCCAGGGCACTGCCGGAGCCCTCGACCTCAGGGAGATCGGGCGGCAGGATCGGCTCCCGGCCATCTGGGCGGCCGGGTCGCAACTCCATCGACGCCTCGTCGGTGATCAGGGCTCGGCGCTCGTCCGCGTACGCGCGGCTCAGCAACGCGTCGATCGGGACGTCGGCGAAGCGGGGGTCGCCGTACCACGACTCCCGGTCGGCGAAGGCCAGCTTGGCGGCTTCGATGACCAGGTGCAGGAAACGCGGGTCGTCGGGAGCGGTGCCGTCCAGGTCCAGGCCCTCGAGCAACCGCAGTTGCTGCAGGAACACCGGTGCCTGGCTCCAGGTATCGGGCTTGTAGACGGTCCACCCGTGGTACTCGACCGAGCGCGGCGCCTCCACGGGGACCACGAACCCTGACAGGTCCTCCCCGGTGAGCAGGCCCCCGTGCGCCCGGCCCGAGGTGTCCACGTGTTCGGTCGTGCGGCACCAGCGATCGATCTCCTCGGCGACGAAACCGCGGTAGAACACGTCACGGGCGGCCTGGAAGCATCCGTCCCGGTCGGAGGTCACAGCCTCGGCCTCGGCCAGGATCCGCTCGTAGGTGTCCGCGAGGATCGGGTTGGTGATCCAGTCACCCTTGCGTGGGAGCCCTCCCCGCAACCAGAGCGCCTCCGAGGTCGACCAGTGCTCGCGGAACAGGCCCTCCACCGCACCGAGGGTCGCGGCCAACTTCTCCACCACAGGCACACCACGGCGCGCGTAGGTGACCGCAGGTTCCATGAGCTCACGGAGCCGGAGGCGCCCACGGTCCTGCGCGAGGCGCATCCAGGTGTCGAAGGCCGCCGGCACGCAGGCCGCGAGCAGGCCGGTCCCCGGCACGCGGTCCAGTCCAAGCTCGGCGAACCGGGTGATCGAGGCCGCCGCGGGCGCCGGCCCCTGGCCGGCCAGGACCTCGACCTCGTCGGTGGCCGCGTCGTAGGTGAGGACCGGAACCTCGCCAGCGGGTCCGTTGAGGTGGGGCTCCGCCACCTGGAGCATCAGCCCACCAGCGACCGCTGCGTCGAAGGCGTTCCCTCCGCGGTCGAGCATCGACATCGCCACCGTGCTGGCAAGCCAATGGGTGGAGGACACCATGCCGTGGTGGCCGAGCAACTCCGGTCGGGTCGTGATCATGCAGGCTCCGATGCGTCATGGTCGACCGGCACGTCCGCGCCGTCGCCAGCTCCTGTCGGCTGGCCGGGGAGGTGGAGCTTCATACCGTGGTGGGTGACCTCGAACCCAAGCTGCTGGTAGAAACGCTTGGCATCGGGCCGCCTGAGATCGGTCGTGAGCTGTACCAGGTGCGCTCCACACTCCTCGGCGCGAGCGATCGCCCAGCGGAACAGCATCCCGCCGATCCCCGCGCCGCGGGCATCCTGTGCCACGCGAACACCCTCGATCTGCGCCCGCACACCGCCCCGGTAGGTCAGGTACCGCAGGAACGACAGTTGGAGGACACCCACCACCCGGCGATCGACCGCAGCCACCACCAGTTCGTGGACCGGTGACTCCTCGATCTCGTCGAAGGCCGCCAGGTAGGAAGCCGGGAGCGGCGAGAGCGGTCCTTCACGGGTCGCACCGATCGCATCATCGGCGAGCAACGAGACGATCGCAGGCACGTCCGTCCGCACGGCCGGGCGTAGGAGGATCGCAGGTTCGGGGACCTCCGCCACGTCGATGCGGTCGAACTGCCCCAATCTCCCGAACCTCCGACTCGGTCCACACGCACCCGCCGCGGGCGTGCGTCGACGCACGTTGCGCGGGCTCCGTAGGGTAGTCTGCGAACGGTTATGCGCAGTGCGAACACAGAACCCCGGTGACCGTCGGCCGGTGATCGCGGGCAGCGCCAGGGAGGGAGTGGTCCGTGCCGGGAGCGCCAGAGCCGGTCGTCGCCGTCCACGCGCGGGTTCACGGGGCCGCCGACGCACCCGCCGTGGTGCTGGCGCACTCCCTTGGAACCGATCACCGCGTGTGGGCACCGCAGATCGAGCTGCTCGCTGAGCGCTTCCGGGTGATCGCCGTCGATCAACGCGGACATGGTGAGTCACCGGCACCCGCGGGTCCTTACGCGATCTCGGACCTCGGGTGGGACCTGGTGGCGCTCCTCGACCGCCTCGAGATCTCCCGTGCGCACCTGGTGGGTACCTCGCTGGGTGCGATGGCGGCGCTGTGGGTCGCGGCGAACGAGCCGGCACGGGTTGACCGCCTGGTGGCGTGCAGCGCTTCCGCCCACCTGGACAGCGCCGACGCCTGGACGGATCGCGCGCAGATCGTGCGCTCGAACGGCACGGTCGCGATCGTGGACGGGGCTGTCCACCGCTGGTTCGGTGGCAGCCAGCGGCCGGAGGATGAGGTGCTCGACCGCCTGATCGCCCGGTTCGTCGGGACCAGCGACGAGGGCTACGCGGCCTGCTGCGAAGCCCTCGGTTCGATGGACCTGCGCGAGGACGTCACCCGGATCACGGCACCCACGCTGGTCGTGGCCGGAGAGCGGGACCTGGCGATCCCAACCGCCCACTCCGAGGACCTGGCCGCGCGGATACCGGGCGCGAAGCTCCGGATGATCCCGGATGCCGGGCACCTGCTCAGCCTCGAGCGCCCTGCCACCCTGAACACCCTCCTCGAAGAGCACCTGTCCCAACCCGCGTGATGCCGACCGGCCCGGAGTCCGACGAGCTTCCACGGCACCACGTGCGGTCACTCGGTCGCGGACTTTCGGTCCTGCGCTGCTTCGACAAGCAGCACCCGTACCTGACCCTCAGCGAGGTTGCCCGGGCGACTGGCATGACCCGCGCAGCCGCCCGAAGGTTCCTCCTCACGCTCGTGGACCTCGGCTACGTGCGGGTACACGACCACCGGTTCGAGCTCACGCCACAGGTCCTCGAGCTCGGCTACGCCTACCTGTCGAGCGTGCCGCTGCCCCGGCTCGCGGAACCCCACCTCGCGTCGCTGTCAGCAACGGTGCAGGAGTCTGCATCGGTCTCCATGCTCGCCGATGGTGCGATCGTCTACATCGCCCGGGTCGCGACGAGCCGGATCATGCGTATCGACATCGACATCGGGACGCGCCTGCCGGCCCACATCACCTCCATGGGTCGGGTCCTGCTGGCCGGACTAGCCGAAGAGCAGCTATCGCAGCAGCTCGCACTGGTCGGCCTCGGCAGCGAGGGCGACCACCAGGCCGAGCGCGAGCAGCTGCTTCGCGTGCTCGATGTGGTCCGACGCGACGGGTACGCCCTCGTCGACCAGGAACTCGAGCCCGGACTCCGCTCGATCGCCGTCCCGATCCGCCTGCCTTCCGGCGAGGTAGAGGCTGCCTGCAACGTGTCGACCGATAGCCACCGGGTGACCGTGGACGAGCTCCGCACGCGGATGTTGCCTCGGCTGCAGGAGACGGCGCAGGCCATCGAACACGACCTCACACTCGCCGGTCGACGGTGAGACCGCGACCGTGAAACCCCGAGGGGGAGCACCTCTCCGGGGGTATCAGTGTTGGAGATGTGGGTCGTCTACCACCCCCGGCGGAAGGCCCCGTGGGGCGGGCGACGACCACACCGTTCGCCACGGAGGGAAACACCATCCCCGCCGGGCATCGCGAACTCACCCTGAGAAGCCCCCGACGCGCTGACGCTCCACCGCCGTCGACGAGGCGTTCAGCAGCGCGGAGGGCTGCAGAGCACCGTCGAGGTACGCCTGCGCGTGACCCACGGTGTCTTCGGCGAACTCCACGAGGTTCTGGTCCACGATCCAGCCCACGTGGGGGGTGAGCAGGACGTTGTCCAGCGTCCGCAGCGGGCTGTCGACGGGCAGGGGTTCGGTGGTGAACACGTCGAGACCTGCGCCACCGAGGCGTCCATCGGCGAGTCGGCTGGCCATCGCCGCTTCGTCGATGATGGCCCCCCGGGCGGTGTTGATGATGATGGCGTGCGAGGGGAGCAGGTCGAGGCGACGTGCGTCGAGGAGATCACGGGACAGCTCGGAGAGCTTGAGGTGGATGCTGAGGACGTCGACCTCGGGCAGGAGATCCTCCGGTTGCTCCCGGCGTTCGACCCCGTGGGCAGACGCACGCTCGTCGTCGAGCGTGGGCCCCCAGGCGATGACCCGCATCCCGAAGGCCTTCGCGACCGCAGCCACCGCCTGACCATGCCGTCCGAGCCCCAGGATGCCGAGCGTCAAGCCCCGTACGCTGCGCCCGACGCTGGCTGGCCACCCACCTCGGGCCATCTCCGGTTGGAGTGCAGCGAGGTCGCGCGTCAGTCCGAACAGCAGCCCAAAGACCAGCTCAGGCATGAGAGAGTCACGGGCCTTGCCCGGCTGCGCAGGACCACAGGCCACTGCGACACCCTGTCGTGAAGCTGCGGCAAGATCGACGTGGGCGGCGTGCGTCCCACTCTGTGAGATCAGCTCAAGATCCGGCAACGCGTCAAGGACCTCGGCAGGGAACGGCGTTCGCTCACGGATGGCGATCACCACCGAGAAGTCCGCCAGCACGTGCGCAACCTGCTCCACCGGGATGGGGTCACTGAAGATGGTGACCTCGGCGCGTTCCCTGAGGTCCTCCACCGGCTGGGAGGTGGCCTGCACGCCTTCGTAGTCGCCGACGATGGCGATGCGTGGGAGCGTACTCATCCGCCGTACCTCTCCCCGAGGCGCGCGAGGGCGTCCTCGTCGACGTCGAAACCGAGCCCGGGGGTGTCGTCCAGGATCAGGTCCCCACCCTCGAACCGGGGCTTGTTACTGAACAGATCGAACCAGAGCGGGTCGCGGTCCCGATCAGCGTGCATCTCCACGCTCTTGCCGTTCGGGATCGCGGCAGCCAGACAGGCCTGGACGTGGGCCGCGTGGTGCGGCGAGAACTCCACGTGGTACGCCTCGAGCAGCGCCGCGATCTTGCGACCATCGGTCAGGCCGCCGGACTTCGTCACATCGTAGTTGCAGATCTGGATCTTGCCGCGCGTGATCAGATCACGCACACCGTTCTTGGTGTACTCACTCTCCCCTGAGGTGATCGGGATACGCAGCGCGTCCGCAACCATCCCGAGCCCGGTGATGTCGTCGTACCAGTGCACCGGCTCCTCGAACCACACGACCCCGAGGTCCTCGTAGGCGCGACCGACCTCGATCGCCTCCCTCACGCTGAAGCCCTGGCTCGCATCGACGTAGAGCTCGACATCGTCACCGATGGTCTCGCGCACACGGCGGGCCCGCTCGGCATCCTCCGCCGGTGACACACCCCCAGCCTTGAGCTTCACGGCCTTCCAACCACCCTCGACCAGGGTCGCGAACTCCTCCTCGAGCGGGTCCGGCTCACCCATAGCCGGGTAGTAGCCACCGGTCACATAGGTCGGGATCCGGTCACGGAAGCCACCGAGCAACCGCCACACGGGGGCACCCAAGGTCTTGCCGGCGATATCCCACAACGCGATATCGATCCCCGCGATGGCTGCCATCGTCTGCGGCTTGCCCGCCCCCTTGGGCAGGCTGGCACCGGAGAACTCTGCCCGGCTCCCCCGACGCGCCGTGGTCCGCTCGAACAGCTTCTGCCACACACGCTCGGTCTCCAACGGGTTCTCACCGATCGCCAACGGGGCCAACTCATCCTGGATGATGCTGGCAACCTGCGGCAACGGACTGCCATGGGACTCACCCCACCCGACCACCCCGTCCTCGGTGGTCACCTTCACCATGATCTGCGACGCCCGTTCGATCGGGCGGTTGGAGGTGAAGTAGGTCTTCCCCAGCGGGACCTCCACCAAGTAGGTCTCCACCGACGCGATGCGGTCCATACTCCCAGCCTCCGGTTCGGGTGTGGCGGCAACGCACCCGAACATATCCTATGTCCTATTGAAGACAGGACCTACTGCGGCTGCGATACCCGGCCCGTCCACGGGTCCTCGTGCAGGAGATCCCCTGAGCGCCGTCAGGCTCATGGGTGTGGCGTGCACCACGCCGATCGTGGTCATGTTCCTCCCTGCGTGCTGCCGGTGGACCGGTCGCAGCTCACCCGGGACCGACCGGGGCCTGCACCGGCTGCTGCGCCCTGCGGATACGGCCCCACCACCACGCAGCGAGCGCGGAACCGAGATAGGCCACCGCGCCCATACTCCAGGCAAGCGGGTAGGAACCGGTGAGGTCCACGACCGCGCCAAACGCCACGGGACCGAACGCCAGACCACCGTAGAAACAGGCCAGGACCAACCCAGAGACACGACCCGCCACCGCCAGAGGCGCCTCACGGATGATCGTCAGCATCCCAACGGTGATCCACGACCCCGTGGTCGTCACGAAACCCACCGCACCGACCCACAACAGCACCGGCGAGACAGCCGGCGCCGCAACCATGGCCACCATCGACAAGGAACCAAGCACCCCCAAGGTCACCAGCGCGACCTGCGGCGTCGGGAAACTGTCGACCAGACGCCCCCAGAGGATGCGGCCCGCGATCCCGAACGCCGCCATCGTCGAGACCACCGCACCAGCCGAGGCGACGGTCATCCCCAACGCCTCGACCGCGAACAACGGGACGTAGGCGTTGACCGGACCACCCCCCATACCGATCAACCCGGCGTTCAGCCCCAGCCAGATGACCAACTGCCGGTTGCCCGCGATCGACGATGAGCCAGCACGTGCGCGCAGTTGTGCACGGCTGCCGTCGGGCGGGATGACGACCAGGGTGGCCAGGAGACCTACCACGGACAGGAGCACACTGGAGAGCAGGACCCCCCGCCAACCGATCGCCACAGCCAGCGGCGGCACCAGCACACCGATCGCAAACGCCCCCACCTGCGCCCCGGACTTGCTGATACCCATGATCAGCCCCTGCCGCTGCGGCACAGCATGCGTAGCAACCAGCTTGTTACCGATCGGATTAGAGACGCCCCGAACGAAACCCGCGAAGACCGCACCCACGAGCAGCAGTACATAGGTAGGCGCCCACCCCATCAAGGTCCAGGCCATCGCACCGGCCAGGAACAGCAGCAACAACATGCGACGGCCACCCAGGGAGTCGACCAGTGGCCCCACCAGAGGAGCGCCGAGCCCACCTACGACGAAGATCATCGTGCTCAACAACCCGAACTCGGTCCGCGAGATACCGAGATCAGCGATCATCAGCGGACCAAGCATGCCAAGGAGAAAGCTGGTGTACGCGGCGACGGCCATGGCGTAGACCATCGTCGCACCGAAGGCCAGCTGACCACCCCGAGCCTGCTGCTCACTCACCGAGGCTCCTCGTCAACCCTCACACCATGGAATACACGAAGCCACCACGATACGCTTCGGTACCCGAAC
>CAYTLZ010000093.1:0-13441 GCA_964438785.1 uncultured Actinomycetota bacterium
CGATGACCGGGATGTTGAGCCGGTTGGCTTCCTTGACCGCGATCTCCTCGATGACGGTGTCCACGACGAAGATGGCGTCGGGGAGCTTCTGCATCTCGCGGATGCCGCCGAGGTTGGTCTGCAGCTTCTCGTGCTCACGGTTGAGCTGCAGCACTTCCTTCTTGGGCAGCAGTTCGAAGGTGCCCGAGGACTCCATGGCCTCGAGTTCCTTCAGCCGTGCGATGCGTCCCTTGATCGTCTGGAAGTTGGTGAGCATGCCGCCCATCCAGCGTTCCGTGACATACGGCATCCCGACCCGGTTGGCCTGGAACTCGATGGTCTCGCGGGCCTGCTTCTTCGTGCCGACGAACAGCACGGTGCCGCCCTTGGCCACCAGATCGCGGGTGAAGGTGTAGGACTTCTCGATGTACCCGACGGTCTGACGGATATCGATGATGTAGATCCCACCGCGCTCGCCATAGATGAAGCGGCGCATCTTGGGATTCCAGCGACGGGTCTGGTGGCCGAAGTGGACACCAGCCTCGAGCAATTGACGCATACTGACGACAGCCACGGTTGAACTCCTTGGGTTCGGTTAGGCCTCCGCCCGCGTCCTCCGGGTCGCCGGCGTCGCGTGGAGCAACGCAGGCTCGCGGCCCACTTCATCGGACGAACTGCTCGGGTCCGATCAAGCACCGGGGCCGCCCGTCGGCGGGCGTGTGTGATGAGCTTCGGTGAACGTGACGACGGGCCCACCGTCACAGGCGGGCCCGTACCGAACCGATCGTAGCGCGTCACTCGTGGTCGGGTCCACCGGTGTCCGGCGGTCGGTCGTCACCCTGGTGCTCGCCCGACCGGTCGGGATCGGTGGTCGGCACCCGGAAGCGGGCGAGTCGACCCAGACGGTTCCAGGGGGACATCCTCGAGGACAACTCGGTGGCGATGCCGACCGAATCGGCGAGCGCGCTCATCGGACCCGTCGCCGCCCGGCCCGGCGCGTCGGGCAGGTCGTCACCGGCCAGAAAGCGCCAGGTGACCTCGCGGACGGCCTCGCTCGCCAACACGCTGGTGTGCCCGCCCGGCAGCACCCGCTCGGTGACGAGCTGGTCAGGATCGAGCGATCGGTCGACGCCCGGATCGGGCGGCAGTGTGCCGAACTGCCCCCGGTCGTCGGCGAGTCGCTCCCGGAAGCGCTCCATCCCGCCGGCCGGTTCGCCGAGCCAGGTGTCGAGATCGGGTGCCCGCGCGCGGTCCGCGGAGACGATCAGGTCCCGCGAACCCCCGATGAACAGCGCCCGGGTGCCCATGGCCAGCGGTCCGGCCGTACCGTCCTCGACGGCGTCGAGCCACTGCGTCGCGAGCGTCTGCACGGCATCCGAGCGTGCCGCCAGCTCCTCCACGGCCGCGGCATCGAGCGGCACACGGTCCCCGCCGAGGTGGCCGCGTGCCTGCAGCCAGCGCACGATCGGGCCCGACACGATCCCGTCGTCGATCGCCTTGCCGACGGTGGCCGCATCCGAGCCGTCCACCGGCGAGGCGATGGTCACGATGTGGCCGATCGGCGGCAGCGAGGGGTCGTAGGGATCGTGGTGTTCGAGCAGGTACCGCAGCACCACGATGCCGCCCATCGAATGGCCGAGCAGGTCGACGGCCTGTCCGGGATGTCGTCGGGCATGGGCGCGCAGCTGCGCCGCGAGCCGTTCCGCCGCCGGACCGGCCCCGGGCCAGGTGTCGATCGAGCCGTAGCCGTGCTGATCACGGTCCGGCCCCAGCTCCCCGGGATGGTGGTCATGGCGTCCGGCATAGGAGAACCTGGTCACCTGCTGGAGGGGGTAGCCGAGGTGGTCGGGATCGATCACCCGGGTCGCACTGGTCGAGCCGAGACCGGGAAGCAGCACGAGGTGGTTGCCACTGGGAGGCACGCTGTAGCCGGGCCGATCGGCCGTCGGGCTCGGTTCGGTCGACCACCCACCCCACCGGCCGCCGGACCAGGGGGCGTAGCCACGCACCGCATGATCGCTGCCTCGCCACCCACCCGCGCCGATGAGTGAGGGGCGCCCGATGCCGGCGTCGAGCAGCGACATCGGATCGAGGTAGCCCCATGCGGTCCGTGCGCCCCAGTGCAATCCCCGGTCCGTGCCACCGTCACCGTGGCCACCGGCGGCGAGTCGGGCCAGTGGCTGCCCCCGGACGACCTGCGTGCCGACCTCGACGGCGATCCGGTTCAGCGGCCCGTAGCTGGTGGTGATGCCGTCCGCATGGTCGATGGACACCCAACTCATCCCGGCGACCGGGCCCGCGTGGCGCACCCGTCCCGGGGCCGCGGCCCGCACGATGCCTCCGACACCGAGCTCGAGGTCGACTCCCCGATGGCCCGGGCCGAAACTCGACCGGGGTGCCTCGAACGCCCGCAGCACCCCACCGTCAGCCGGCAGCTCGTAGCGCTCCCGGTCGACCGGCAGCGGCGCTGCACCCTGCGCGGATGCGGGCGGCGTCGACAACGCCACCAGCAGGGCGATGACGCCGACCCCGATCACCCCGATGCGCCGGCCCGCGGCACGGACGACGACCATGACAGATCCTCACCGCCCCCACGGCGGATCGCGACCCTACTGCCGTGAACGGCGCATCCGGCCCGCCGGATCGACGGCCTGTGGACAGGACCACGGACCGACCCGGTCGGTCAGGCCTTCAGCTTCTCCGCCAGCTTGGCGCGCAGGCTCATGACCGCCTTGGTGTGGATCTGGCAGATGCGCGACTCGGTCACCCCGAGCACGTCACCGACCTGCGCGAGCGTCATGCCCTCGAAGTAGTACAGGCCAAGGACCGTCTGCTCGCGTTCGGTCAGACGCGTGATGGTCTGGCGGAGCAGATCCTTGGTCTCCTTGTCGTCGAACGACTCCTCCGGCAGCTCGATCGACAGGTCCTGCAGGGTGTCGACGAGCGTGATGCGGTCACCGTCACCGACGTCGAGCACCTCGTCGAGGGCCGCGATCGAGGTCATCGACACCCGGGCGAGGGTGTCCTGGAGCTCCTCGACGGACCAGCCGAGCTCGGTCGCGAGTTCCTCGTCGGTGGGGCTGCGGCGCAGGTCCGATTCGAGCCGCTGGACCGCCGCCTCGACCTTGCGGGCCTTGGCGCGGACCGAACGCGGGACCCAGTCGACCGAGCGCAGCTCGTCGATGATCGCACCACGGATCCGGGTGATGGCGTAGGTCTCGAACTTGAACCCGCGCTCGACCTCGAACTTCTCGATCGCGTCCATGAGTCCGAAGATGCCGTAGGACACGAGATCCGCGTGCTCGACGCTGGAGGGCATGCCGACGGCGACACGACCGGCGACGTACTTGACCAGCGGCGCGTAGTGCAGGATCAGCCGCTCGCGGACCGCGGGGTCGTGGGTCTCGCGGTACCCCTGCCACAGCGCAAGGACCTCAGGCTCCACGCCTGCCTCCGTCCTCGCCGCCAATGGGGTCATCGTCACTGCACCTGGACCGTGTCTGGTGAACCGCCCGACAGGGCCATCCCAGAACACAACGATGCAGTGACCACTCTACTCACGGTCGTGCACCACATCGTCGTCGCCCCCGATGGTCCGTCGGCCGCGCGCACGCGGATGGGCCGCGCGGTGTATCTCCCGCAGTCGGCCGCGGGAGAGGTGGGTGTAGCGTTGGGTGGTGGCGAGTGAGGCGTGACCCAGCAGTTCCTGGACCTGACGCACGTCCGCCCCGTGCTCCAGAAGGTGCGTGGCGTAGCAGTGGCGCAGCGTGTGGGGCGTCACATGGCCCAGGCCGGCCTGCACCGCGGTCCGGGTCACCACCGTGCGCGCATCGCGTGTCCCGAGTCGTTCACCGCGCTGATTGAGCAGCAGCGCATCGGTGCTCGTCCCTCCCGCGAGGGCCGCGCGAGGGCCATCGAGGTAGCGCCGACAGGCGTCGACCGCCGGTACCCCGAGTGGCACCAGTCGCTGTTTGCCGCCCTTGCCGTCGAGCCGCACCAGCTGTTGGGCGAGGTCGAGCCCACCGAGATCCAGGTCGCACAGCTCGGCCACCCGGGCACCGGTCGCATACAGCAGTTCGAGCAGGAGCCGGTCACGGACACCGACCGCGGTGGCGGGATCGGGCGCGGCCAGGAGCCGCTCGACCTGATCGACGCGCAGAACCCTCGGCAGGGACCGTCCCTGCTGGGGTGTGGCGAGCAGCGCCGCCGGGTCGTGGGGCACCTCACCCCGACGGGCGAGCAGGGCGAACCAGGATCGAGCGGTCGACGCACGCCGTGCGGCCGTGCTCCGGGCGTAGCCGGCGGCGTGCAGGGTCGCGAGATAGCGCCGCAGGGTCGCGAGGTCGACCTGGGCCGGATGGTCGATGCCCCAGGACATGCAGCAACCGGCGAGGTGGCGCGCATCGGCGGCGTAGGCCGCCACCGTGGCCTCACGACGACCGCGCTCGAGCCGGGTGTGGTCCACCAGGGCCGCGATCGCCTCCTCCCAGGCGGGAGCGAGCGGCGTGACCAGCGGCAGCTTCGGCATGCGCGCAGGCTCGTGCGCGACGCGCAGACTGTCAAGTGCCGTGGCTGGTGTGACCAGGATCGTCTGGTGGGGCGGTGGGCGCCCGACGGAGCCGTACGCCGCTGGCGTCCTCGGCCAACTCCCCGGCCAACCGCGCCCGCGTCACCGCGGCCAGCAGCGGTCCGACCGCGATCCCGCTGCGCACCGCCAGGTCCTCCAGGGTGACCGCCCGCGGCCAGGCGTCACGCAGGATCGTCGCGGCGGCCGCGGGCAGCGCGCTGATCGACGCCAGGTGGGCGCGTGCGTCAGGTCCGTCCCCCGGGCCGGTGGCCGGCAACGCGGCCTGGCCGGAGCCGTGCTCGGGCATCGCCCCGCGGTCCGCGGCGGACGCGGACAGATCCATGCCCTGGATGGCGGCCAGCACGTCGGCCGGCTCGGTACACGGGCTCGCACCCTCACGCAGCAACCGGTGCGGTGCCACCGAGCCCGGGGCCCGCACATCCCCCGGGACGGCCAGCACCGGTCGACCGAGCCCCGCGGCGGCGTCCGCGGTCAACAGCGCCCCGGAGCGCGTCCCACCCTCGACGACCACGACCGCATCCGCGAGTCCGGCGACGATCCGGTTGCGGGCCCGGACCGCGACGGGCCTGGCGGGCTGCTCGGGGAACAACTCCCCCACCAGCTCACCGTCATCGTCGAGGATCTGCTCGAACAGCCCGCCGCGACGGGCATGCGGGCGGGGGTAGGTCACGCCGTGACCGCAGCCGAGGACGACCGTGGTGCCACCGGGCGTGGCGAGGGCCGCCCGGTGCGCGGCCGCGTCGATGCCCACCGCCCCGCCGGAGATCACCCGGACCCCGATCCGGCCCACGGCCTCGGCCAGCCAGGCTGCGATGCCGGTCCCGTAGGTGGTCGGACGGCGTGTCCCCACGATGGCGACCGCCGGCCGGGTTCCGACGTCGGTGCCCCGGCGGATCAGCCAGACCGGGACATCGACGTCGGGCCAGCCCAGTGCCAACCGGGACGGGTAGCCGGCATCGCCCACCAGCGCGATCCGGCAACCGAGCGTCCACCACTGCCGGGCCACCGCCCGCGCCGCTTCGATGTCGTCGGCGCGGAGCGCCGGCCGCGCGGCTGCGGCCAGCCGCGCTGCGATGACCGAGCCCTGCGATCCGGTCGCGGCTGGCACCATCCCGGCCGACGGGTCGAGCCCGGGTCCGTCCCGGACCTGTCGGCGCAGCGCATCGGTGGTGCGTCGCGGGCGTACCGCCCAGGCGAGCACCGCAGCGAGGTGACCGGGATCCGTGCCGGTCGCGGCGATCGGGGCGACCGCCGGGGCCAGCCGGGACAGCGCCGCGGCCGTGCTCATGCCACCTCCGTGACCACGGGCAGGCGGTAGGCGAGCGCCTCCTCGACGTCGTCCGGCTCGATGCAGCCGCGCCCCGCGAGGTCCGCGATCGTGCGCGCGACCCGCAGGCACCGGTCGAAGGCCCGTGCCGAGCCACCCCGCTCGGCGAGCGCGTCGCCCAGCACGCGCAGGGCGCGCGGTCGGGCCATGGTGCGCAGCCCCGTGGCGGCCAGGTCCCGGTTGAGTCGGCCGACACCGTCGCGCTCGGCGGCCAGTGCCCGGGCCGTCGCGACCCGGGCCGCGACCACCGCGGTCGACTCCCCGTCGGCGGGCCCGAGCAGCCGGTCGCGTTCGACGGGTTGCAGCGCCACCTGCAGATCGAGTCGATCCAGCAACGGTCCGGACAGCCGGGCCCGGTAGCGCTCGATGCGGTCCGGTCGACACCGACACGCGCGTGTGGGGTGCCCGAGATCGCCACACGGACACGGGTTGGTCGCCGCCACCAGCAGGACCCGGGCCGGATAGACCACCCGCGCCCGGGACCGGATCAGTTCGACCCGCCCCCGCTCCAGCGGCTGGCGCAACGCGTCGAGCACGTGCCGGGGTGCCTCCAGCAGCTCGTCGAGGATCAGGACCCCGTGATGGGCCAGCGCCAACTCGCCGGGACGCGGGATCCCCGATCCGCCACCGACCAGGCCGGCGGTCGACACGCTGTGGTGCGGTTCGCGCAGCGGCGGTACCAGCGACAACGGGTCGTCGGGGTCACGTTCGCCCGCGATCGAGCGGACCGCCGCGACCTCGAGCGCCTGGTCGGGTGTCAACGCCGGGAGGATTCCGTGGAGACGGTGGGCCAACAGCGTCTTGCCGCAACCCGGTGGCCCGCTGAGCAGCAGGTGATGGCCGCCCGCCGCGGCGAGTTCGACGGCCCGCCGTGCGATCGGCTGGCCACGCACCTCCGCGAGGTCCATCGAGGGTGCCGCCGGGACGGTCGCGGCCGGCGCGTTCACCGGACGGGGTGTCCGCCCGTCGCGCAGCAGGGCCACGACCTCCTCGAGGTCACGGGCCGGGACGACCTCCAGCTCCGCGACCGCTGCGGCCTCCGCGGCCCCGGCATCGGGGACCAGCAGCCGGCGCGCGCCGAGCCGCCGGGCTCCGGCCGCCAACGGCAGGATCCCCGGCACGGGCCGCAGCCGACCGTCGAGCCCGACCTCGCCGCAGGCCCACAACCCGTCGACGGCACCGGCCGGTACCTGCCTGGTGGCCACGAGCACCGCCAGCGCCAACGGCAGGTCGAAGGCGGTCCCGGCCTTGGGCAGATCCGCGGGTGCGAGGTTCACGACCAGCCGCTGTTGGGGCCAGGTGCAGCCGCTGCGTTGCAGACCGGTGCGGACCCGGTCGCCTGCCTCCCGGACGGCCGCGTCCGGCAGCCCGATCAGGCGCAGGATCGGCAGCCCCGGAGCCAGACTGGCCTCCACCCGGACCTCGCGGGCCTCGAGTCCGACCAGGGCCACCCCGCGGACCGTCGCCAGCACCCCGTGCGCGGCGCTCACAGCGCCGACTCGACATGGGTGAGCGTCGACGTCCGGCCGAGGTCGACGGCCACCAGGTCGAGCCGCACGGCCGACACCCGCATCCCGGCCTCGCGGACGAACGCACCGGTCAGGGCCCGCAGCCGGCGCGCCTGCTGCGGGGTCAACGCCTCCAGCGCACCGCCGAAACGGTCGGCGTCACGGCGGGTCTTGACCTCGACCACGACCAGCGTGCCGTGGGGCGCCTGGGCGACGATGTCGAGCTCACCGCGCAGTTCACCGGCACTGATCCGCCAGTTGCGGGCCACGATCGCCAGGCCGTCGTCATCGGTGAGGTGCCGGGCGGCCAGCGCCTCGCCGTAGCGGCCGGTCGAGCGGGTGGTGCCCGGATCGTCGCCGCCCCCGCCGCGGGGTGTCAGTCGCTGTCGATGCGTCGTGGGTTCCATGACCGCAACCTACGAGTGCCCGGTCGGGCGGCCGCTACGGATGTCGGCGGCCCTGTGGACAACGGCGCGGCGTCCGTGCGGCGTGGACCGATCAGAACAGCCCGAACCCCCACAGCAGGCCGCCCCCGAGGATCACCCCGGCGGCCACCAGCAGCCAGATGTCGTTGCGCTTGTCGTCGCGGTAGCGACGCGTTGCGTTGAACCCCACCTCGGTCGCCTTTCGCTGCGCCTGTGCGGACGTGGTCGTCGCTGGATTCGTTGCCCGGGCCCGATCAGACCGACGGGGACAGGGTGACCCACCTGGCCCCGGAGCGCCACCCGTGGGGCTACTGCTCGAGGAACGTGGGCAGATCCGCTTCGTCGTGGATCAGTTCCTCGACGTTGACGTCACGGAAGGTCAGCACCCGGACATCACGCAGGAACCGCGCGGGGCGGAACATGTCCCACACCCAGGCGTCCTGCAGATGCAGCTCGAACCACAGATCCGAGCCCTCGTGCGGGGTCACCTCCACCTCGTTGCAGAGGTAGAAGCGCCGCTCGGTCTCGACCACGTAGCGGTAGAGCCGGACCACGTCGCGGTACTCACGGTAGAGCGACAGTTCGAGGTCGGATTCGTAGGCGTCGAGTTCCTCGGGATTCACGCCGCTCCTTGCACTCGACGGCACGGCCGTGGACGTCGACCGGCTCGGGACCGATCCTAGCGCTGCGCTTCGATGGTCTCGTGGCGGCCCGCGGTAGCGTGCGACCATGCCTGCCCGTCGCTCCCGCCAACCGGTGCCCTCGCTGGACCACGAACGGCCCCACTGGGCCGCCGGACGGGTCGTGGTCGGCATCGACGAGGTGGGTCGGGGTGCCCTGGCCGGGCCGCTCACGGTGGCGGCGGTCGCCCTGCCGACCGACCGCCGGATCTACAAGCTGCGCGACTCCAAACGTCTGACCCCGACCGTGCGCGAGCAGCTCGACACGCGCATCCGACAGCACGCCACCGGTGTCGGGCTCGGCCACGTCACCGCCGCCGAGATCGACGCGACCGGCCTGACGGTGGCGCTGCAGCTCGGTGCCCGCCGGGCGGTCGAGGCACTGCCCCGGCACCCGGACGTCGCCCTGATCGACGGGACCATGGATCTGCTCGCCGGGGTCGTCGACGAGGTGACCACCATCGTGCGCGGCGACGACCGAAGTGCCTCGATCGCGGCCGCGTCCATCGTCGCGAAGGTCGCCCGGGACGCCCACATGCGGGCGCTCGACCCGCGACATCCCGTCTACGGGTTCGCCCGCCACAAGGGGTACGCGGCGGCCGAACACCGCCGGGCGCTCGCCGCGTTCGGCCCGTGCGCCGAACACCGCCACTCGTGGGCCCCGATCCGTGCGCTCGCCGCAGCCTCGCTGTTCGAGGACGTCTGAGGCACCACCGGCACGCGGCACGGCTGGCACCCGGCCACGATGGCGTCCTGGGTCGGCATGCGGACCCCGCATCCGACCCGCCCGCGCGACGGCCCGTCGCCGGTCAGGAGCCGTCGGCGACGTCGAGGTAGTCGGTGCCCATCAGGCTCGCCGCGTTGTCCGGCGGCCAGATCACGTAGGCGGCGCGACCCACGACCTGGTCGAGCGGGACGTAGCCCAGCGAACGGCGCGAATCCGAGGAATTCGGCCGGTTGTCGCCGAGGAAGAACAATTGACCGTCGGGGACGGTGATCGGACCGAAGTCGGTCGGGTCCTCGAAGACGACATAGGGCTCGTCGAGCGGCTCACCGTTGACGAACACGACTCCCTCCTCGATGAGGATTTCGTCGCCCGGCAGTCCGATGACGCGCTTGACGAAGTCGCGGGCGCTGGCCGGGACCAGCCCGAGGAACTGACCGACGCCGCGCACGAACCGTTCGCCCGCGGTCGCGCTCGGATCGACCTCGCCGAAGGATTCGCCCTCGAAGACCGCGACCTCGCCGCGGGCCGGCTCGCGGAACCGGTAGGTGATCTTCTCCACGACCATGCGGTCGTCGACCTGCAGCGTCGGCTCCATCGAACCGGACGGGATGTAGAACACCTGCACGATGAAGGTGCGCAGCACGAACGCGAGCACGAATGCGATCAGCAGCAGTACCGGAAGTTCCCGGATGAACGAGTTCGCACCCCGGGGTCGCCCGCGTGCCGGCGGACCGGCCCCCGACGCGGTCCCGGACCCGTCGTCGGAGCCCGACGCGCCCTGCGAGCCCGACGCATCATCGGAGTTCGCCCCGCCGTCCGCGCCCCGGCCGTCGGACGTCGCGGCGGCGTCAGGACCATCAGCGGTGCTCGCGCCGTCGGGCGCGGCCGGCCCGTCGGGCGTGGCCGCGGCGTCGGGCGTGGCCGGAGGGTCGGCCGGCCCGCTCGGGGCGCTCGCGTCGGCAGTGTCGTCGCCGGTCGGGCGGCCCTCACCGCCGTCGCGCGGCGGGAAGAGCCGATCGTCGTCCCCACCGTCATCGACGGGAGCCTGCCGCCGGACTCCCCGCTCGGCTCCGCCCGACGCGTCGGGCGGGAAGAGTCGATCGCCACGCTCGGACGTGGGATCGAGCGCGGGGTCACGGTCCTCAGGCATCTCAGACGAGCCTAGCGACGCACGGTTGGCCGCCTGGGCGGCGACGATGGACCGACCGACGGGTCGGTGGTGTCGGCCCGCCGGTGTCAACCGACGAGGTCGCGCTTCTCCTTGATGCGGGCCTTCTTGCCGACGCGGTCGCGCAGGTAGTACAGCTTGGCGCGACGGACCTTGCCGCGGCGGCTGACCTCGATCGACTCGATCACCGGGCTGTGCAGCGGGAAGATGCGCTCGACCCCGACGCCGAAGCTGATCTTGCGGACCGTGAAGGTCTCGCGCAGCCCACCGCCCTGCCGGGCGATGACGACGCCCTCGAACACCTGGATGCGCGAGCGGGTGCCCTCGACGACCCGCACGTTCACCTTCACGGTGTCACCGGACCAGAACTCGGGGAGGTCGTCACGCATGCGCGACGATTCGACGACATCGACCTTGTTCATCGGACAGCCTTCAGGTCAGGCGGGATCGCGGTTCGGGAGCGCTCGGTGGCGCGTTCGGTCCGCAGCGGTGGGCGGGTGATCCGACGCTCGGGTGCGGCCGGATGTGCCGGTGTCACGTGCGGATGCGCTGCAGTGCGCTCATGAGAGGCACGCGACGTGCGCTGCGGCGGCTGAGGATACGACCACCGCACGGCCGAGGTCAACCGGGCCGCCTCCAGCGTGCGGCGTGACCGGCGCGCTCAACCCCGTCCGGACTCCGACGGCCGGTCCGCGGCGCGGCTCGCGGGTCGGGGTGCACCACCGTCGACCGGCCCGTCGACCGGCCCGTCGAGCAGATCGGGGCGACGCGCCCGGGTCAGCTCGAGGGCGCGCTCGTGCCGCCAGTCGTCCACGGCCCCGTGGTCCCCGGAGCTGAGCACGGCCGGCACGCCGTGCCCGCGCAGATCGGCCGGCCGGGTGTACTGGGGGTACTCGAGCAGTCCGGAACTGAACGACTCGTCCTGCGGCGAGGCGGCGTTGCCGACGATGCCGGGCACCAGTCGGGTGACCGCCTCGACGACCGTGGCCGCCGCCACCTCGCCGCCGAAGACCACGTAGTCCCCCACGGAGACCTCGTCGGTGGCCACGAGTTCGTGCACCCGTTCGTCGATGCCCTCGTAGCGGCCGCACAGCAGCACGATGCGCTCCTCGCCTGCCAACTCGGCCGCCAGCGCCTGCGTGAGCGGGCGCCCCCGGGGGGTCAACAGGATGGTGCGGGGCCGGTCGCCGCCGGCCACATGACGGGCTCCGGCGGGGGGCTCGGCGGCACCGAGCCGCGCACGATCGGCCGGCAGGTCGTTCCACACCGCTTCGCACGCGGCCACCCACACGTCCGCGCGCATCACCATGCCGGCACCACCGCCGTAGGGCGCGTCGTCGACCGTCCGGTGGCGGTCGTTGGTCCAGTCGCGCAGATCGTGCACGCGCACGTCGAGCCGGCCGTCGGCGATGGCCTTGCCGAGCAGCGAGGTCGAGAACGGCCCCGTGAACCAGTCGGGGAAGATGGTGAGGACGTCCATCCTCACGGGCGTCGCCGATCGGAGGCGCTCAAGAGGATTGCTCGATGTCCGGGGCGGCGTTCTCCGGCTCGCCATCGATGAGCCCCTCGGGCGGGTCGATCACGATCAGGCGCAGCGTGCCGTCCGGGTCCTGTGCCACCTCGACGTGGTCGTCGACGTCGGGCAACAGCCACGTGGAACCGTCGTCGCGGCGGACCTCCAGCAGGTCGTAGCCGGCGGCGGGCGGCAGCTCGATGAGCGCGCTGACGGTCCCGAGGTCGCGGCCGTCCTCGGCCTCGACCGCCAGTCCGACCAGTTCGTGGGCGAAGAAGTGCTCGGAATCGTCCAGCGGTACCCGCGGGGCGGTGATGAGCTGGCCGCGCAGCAGTTCGGCTCCCGTACGGTCGGTGACGCCCTCGAACAGCACGAGCAACCGGCCCTGGTGGGGGCGGCTGCTCGTGATGGTGTTGGGCTTGCCAGCCAGCTGGACGGCGGTGCCGGCGTCGAAGCGTCCGGGCACGTCGCTCTGGACATCCACGGCGACCTCGCCGCGGATGCCGTGGGCCTTGACGACCCGTCCGATGGTGACCAGTTCGTCGGTCACGTCAGTCGACGATCTCCACGGTGACGTTCTCGTCGTCGAGGGAGCCGGCGGCCTTGACCAGCGTGCGCAGCGCCTTGGCGGTGCGACCGCGCTTGCCGATCACCTTGCCGAGGTCCTCGTCGTTCACATGCAGCTCGAGGATCGTCTCGCGGTCGTCCTCGTCCACCTCGATGCGGACCTCGTCGGGGTGGTCGACCAGTTGCTTGGCGACGAACTCGAGGACGTCCTCGGATCTCACTGGTCACCTCCGGCCTCGGCGGCCTTGGCCTTGGCCTTCTTCGACAGCCGCTGCTTCTCCTCACCGGAGCGGTCGCGCTTGGGCTTGTCGCCCGGCTTGAACTCCTCCCACACCCCGGTGATGCGCAGCAGCTTCTCCACCGGCTCGGTCGGCTGGGCGCCGTGGCGCAGCCAGTGGAGGGCGCGCTCGTTGTCGAGCTCGATGCGGGAGGGGTTCTCGAGGGGGTGGTACTGCCCGAGCACCTCGATGAAGCGGCCGTCCCGGGGCGAGCGGGAGTCGGCGGCGACGATGCGGTAGTGCGGACGCTTGACGGTGCCCTCGCGACGGAGGCGCAGCTTGACGGCCATGGTGGCTCCTGGATGCATCTGCGCGCACGCGCCTGCAGGCGCGTGGCGGTGTGGTGACGACCGGTACCCGCACGGGCTGCTGGCTCGCGTGCTGGAGGCGAGAAGCCGGTGGGGCGGGGATCGTCCTGGACGTGATGACGCGCCGAGAGGTGGGCCCCGAGACGCGATGCGGGAAGGGTAGCGGACCGCTCGTGGTCCTCGCCGGCGTCAGCCGGCGGCGCCGGTCGACCCATCACCTGCATCGTCGGTGATGCCGGACCAGGCGGCCGGGATGGTGTCCGGGATGTCGGGGCGCAGCGCTCGTTGGTCGCTGCGCAGCAGGACGAGGTTGGTCGCTGCGCAGAAGGCGGCCGGGAGCATGGCCAGACCGGCAGGTGCCCCGACCAGCACC
>CAYTLZ010000094.1:0-13398 GCA_964438785.1 uncultured Actinomycetota bacterium
CGATGCCCGTCGGGTTGATGTCGCGGTGCACCTCGTAGTAGTGGCGCTTGATGTCCACGAAGTCGATCGTGTCGCCGAACCCGGGCGTCTGGAACAGGTCACGGGTGTAGGCCCACAGCACCGGCATCTCGGCCAGCTTGTTGCGGTTGCACTTGAAGTGGTTGTGGTAGACCGTGTCGAAGCGCGCCAGGGTGGTGAACAGCCGCACGTCGGCCTCGGTGATCGTGTCCCCCACGAGGTAGCGCTGCGTCGCGAGCCGGTCCTCGAGCCAGTCGAGCCGGTCGAACAGCTTGTGGTACGCCCGCTCGTAGCTGCGCGCCCGGCCCGCGAAGCCGGCCTCGTAGACGGCATTGTTCACGTCGGTGTAGACGAGTTCGGACACCTCGAGGATCTCGTCGCGATGCGCCTCGGGGAACAGATCCGGGGCACCGTCACGGTGGTGGTCGCTCCACTCGGTGGAGAAGTCGAGCGTGATCTGCGGAAAGTCGTTGGTCACGAGCTTCCCCGAGTCGACCTCCACGATCGCGGGCACGGTGATGCCCTTGGGGTAACCGGGGAACCGGGCCTCGTAGGCGTCCTTCAGCCGCGGGATGCCGAGCACCGGGTCGACCTCGCCGGGGTCCTTGTCGAACGTCCAGCTGTCGGCGTCGTGGGTCGGGCCGCAGATGCCCATCGACAGGGCGTCCTCGAGCCCGAGCAGGCGACGCACGATGATGGTGCGGTTCGCCCACGGGCAGGCGCGGGCGGCGACGAGTCGGTAGCGCCCGGCCTCGACCGGCCAGCCGTGCGAGCCGTCGCGCGTGATCCGGTCCTCGACGTAGTCGGTGTCGCGGTCGTACTCGTCCTCGATGTAGCTGTCGGTGTCACGCGGATCGTCGATGGCCATGATCACTCGTCTCGAGGTGCGGGGCGTGGAGGTTCGGGGCGTCAGTGGTTGGTTCGTCGCCCTGCGGCTCGCCGGGCGGGCCGTCAGCGCAGCGGCAGGACGTGCTCCCACACCGCGCCCACGTGGACCGCGCCGCCGAGCACGACCAGGACGTGGAACACCTCGTGGAAGCCGAACCAGCCGGGCCACGGGTTGGGACGCCCCTGCGCGTACACGACGCCGCCCGCGAGGTACAGAACCACGCTCAGGGCGATGAGCGCCATGCCCTGCCAGGACAGCGCACTGATGATGCGGGTGATCGGGACGATCGCCAGTGCGGCGGTGGAGGTGTAGCCGAGCACCGACAGCCATTTCGGACCGGTGATGGGCGAGGCGGCGACGACGGCACCGATGATGCCGACGCCCCAGGCCACGGCCAGACTCCACGTCTTCCATGCCCCACTGAGGGTGTGGACGGCGACCGGGGTGAACGACGCCACGATGAACAACTGGATCATCGCCACGTCGGCCCGGGAGAGCCAGTACCGGACGCGCGACGACCAGCGCCACAGGTGGTAGGTCCCCGAGGTCGCGAACAGCGCGACCAGTGCGACGCCGAACGCCACGGCACTCACGCGGGGCAGACCGGGGCTCGCCGCCCGGGCCAGGAACACCGCGATGACGACCGCACCGGGGACCGACGCGGCGTGCACCCAGCCCCGCAGCCGGGGCCGGTCCACCGCGAACGGGAGATCATGGGTCGCGGGTTTCCTGCTCAGCAGCGCACGCACGGCCGTCATACGACCGACACCGTCTCGCGCTCGACGATCGGTTGACCGCGACGGCGGTGCCACCGCTCCCACAGCACGAGCAGCGACGGCAGCACCAGCAGGGCACCGAACAGCGACAGGATGATCGCGTAGGCGGTGACGAAGCCCATCTGCTGGAAGGGCACCAGCGTCGAGGTGATGAGCACCCCGAACCCGGCCGCGGTCGTGACCGCGGAGCCGGCGAGCGCCCCACCGGTGTTGCGGGTCGTCTCGCGGATCGCTTCCTCGATGGTGTCGAATCGGCTTCGATCCTCTTCGAACCGCCGTGCCATGTGGATCGTGTACGGCACCCCGATCCCGACGGCCAGCCCGGTCAGCGTCGCGGTCACGGGACCGAACGGGATACCGGACAGGTACATCAGCCCGAAGGTCCACAGCACCACCAACGCCACCGGGATCATGGTCAGCACCCCGAGGAACGGGCGCCGGTTCTCGATCCAGAAGCTCAGCGACAGCACCAGGGTCGCCGCGATCAGCGTGATCAGCAGCGACTGGACCTGCGAGGCGGACAGCGAATCGACGATCGACCCGGTGATGATCGCGTTCGAGGTGACCGCGACACCGGCCCCGATGGCCGTCAGCGGTGCGAGGTCATCGAGCAGAGCGTCGCGCAGTGCCAGCGCACGGTCGTCACCGGCCTGGGTGTTGATCTCGATCAGCGCGGCGCTCGCCACCCCGTCCTCGCGCACCAGCACCGCATCGAGTGCACCAGGGACCACGGCCGCGACGGTGTCGAACAGGGCATCGACGTCGCCGTCGGTGGCCACCCGCCCGGTCTCCGGGTCGTAGCCGGCCTGCGTGAGCGTGGCCAGCAACGTCTCGTCGGGCCCGTCGCCACCGGGCACCGGCGCGAGCAGATCGCGGACGAGCGTGGTCGGCGAGGTGGCGGATGCGACGGCTCCGTCCGGTCCCGGCACGGTCAGCACGTCAGGGGTGTCGGCCATGGCGCGGGTGGCGTCCACGAGCGCATTGAAGCCCGCGGGCGTCGCCAGGTCGGCGTCCTCGACCAGCACCTGCGTCGACTCCCCGAACCCGCCGCCGAACCGGTCCTCGATGAGCTCGAGGGTCTGCACCACCGGCGCGTCCTCGGGCAGGAAGTCGGTGAACGAGAACTCGGTGGAGATGTTGCTCAGCCCCAGCCAGCCCGCGCCCCCGAGCAGGGCCATGACGATCAGCGTCGGCACCGGTGCCTTCTCGGCGAGGATCGAGGTCCGGGCCGCGACGGCCGGGAACAGCCGCTCCCGGGTGGCGTTCATGCCATCGGTCGGCAGTCGGCCGGCCGACTCGGCCCGCCGGTCCAGCAGCAGGCGCAGCGCCGGGACGAACGTCAGCATCAGCACGAAGGCGACCACGATGCCCACCGAGGCGAGGATGCCGAAGTCCGACAGCGCGGGGATGGGGTTGACGACGTTGGTCAGGAACCCGATCGCCGTGGTGACGGTGGCGAGCACCAGCGCGACACCGACCGTGCCGATCGCGGTTCGGATCGCGACCGCCACGCTGGCACCGGCCCCGACCTCGTCGCGGTAGCGCGAGGTCAGGTGGATGCCGTAGTCCACCCCGAGCCCGACGAGCAGGATCGGCACGATCTGGGCGACCTCGGTCAGCGGACCGAGCACCCCGGCCGACTGCAGCAGCGCCCCGATGCCGTTCATCCACAGCACCACGAGCACGATGGTGAGCATCGTGACGCCGGTGTCGGCCACCGTGCGACGCACCGCCTCCCATCGGCGGGTCGTGCCGCGGGGCTTGAGCCAGTAGACGAACAGCAGTACGCCGATGATGATCACGAACGCCGCGGCGAACAGCGTCGCGACCTCGCCGGCGAAGTCGTCCGCGTCCTCGAACAGCAGCGAGAAGCTGAACGGCAGCAGCTCGAGGTCCGCGCCGACGTCCACGCCACGGACCGCCTCGGCGATGGCCGACTCCCGCCCGATCTGCGCATCGATGTCGGCCGACGTGTCGATGAACACGAGCAACAGGCCGACGTCGGGGGTGGCACCGGCGTCCTCGGGCACGAGCGAGGCGGCGAAGCCGAGCTCGGGACCGGCCTGCTCGATGGCGGCCGCATAGCGCGCCCGGAGTTCGTCGTCGTCGATCGTCGCCGGGTCGATCCCCTCCATGGCCAGTTGCTGTTCGACGGGGGCCAGGAAGGAGACGACCCCGGGTTGGGTCGGGTCGTCCGACACCGCCGCCGCGGCGTCGCTGGCCGCGATCGCCTCGGCGACCTCGCGGGTGGCGTCGAGCGCCTCGGTGGTCAGGACGTCACCGGTGGCCGACCGCACCACGACCTGCATGACCGTGGTGGTCGCGGTCTCCCCGAACAGCTCGCTGATGCGTTCGGCGGCCAGGATCTCCTCGGACTCGGGTGCGAACCCGTCCTGCCCCGCACCGGTCTCGAGCGTCGTCGCGAGGTATCCGAACACCCCGGTCAGCAGCAGCGTGCCGAGCAGCACGAACCAGGGGGTTCGGGTCACGACAGCGGCAAGGGAGCGGACGAGCGCGCGCAGGAGCGTTCCTGACGGGGAAAGGGTCCTCAGACGGTACGGCATCCATCGGCCGCGACCCTGGCCGCTGCAGCGCACGGGCGGTCGCCGAACGGCCCCGGCCGGGGTTAGCTTCCGACGAATCCCGGATCCTGTCGGGCACCACGCGTCGATTCCGGTCCCCCCGTCGCGCCGTCGCCCCCACCTCCACGCTCCTCCCACCGAGGTCTTCCATGTCCGTCGCCGCGCCGACGTCGTCACGCACCACCACGCCCATCCGGGCCGAGGGCCTGGTGAAACGCTACGGCGGCGTGGTCGCCCTCGACGGTCTGGATCTGGCCGTCCCGGAGGGCAGCGTCATGGGCCTGCTCGGACCGAACGGTGCGGGCAAGACCACCGCGGTCCGGGTCCTGACCACCCTGTTGATCCCCGACGCCGGCCGCGCCGAGGTGGCCGGTATCGACGTCGTCGCGGATCCGGCCGGGGTGCGCCGTCGGATCGGCCTGTCCGGCCAGTACGCCGCGGTCGACGAGCAGCTGACCGGCTTCGAGAACCTCGACATGATCGGGCGGCTCTACCGGCTCGGCCGCAAGCGGTCGCGGGCCCGCGCGCACGAGCTGCTCGAGCGGTTCGACCTGGCCGCGGCGGGCGGCCGGCCGGTCAAGACCTACTCGGGCGGCATGCGTCGGCGACTCGACCTCGCCGGTGCGCTCGTCGCCGCTCCCGGTGTGCTCTTCCTCGACGAACCGACGACCGGGCTCGATCCGCGCAGCCGTACGGGCATGTGGGACGTCATCCGGGAACTGGTGGCGACCGGCACCACCCTGCTGCTGACCACGCAGTACCTCGAGGAGGCGGACCGCCTCGCCGACGACATCATGGTCATCGACCAGGGCCGCGCGATCGCGCACGGGACCGCGGACCAGCTGAAGGCGCAGGTCGGGGGTGAGCGGCTCGAACTCGCGCTGCGCGACGCGACCCAGCTCGACGCCGCGGAACGACTCGTGCGGGACCTCGCCGTCGGCGAGGTGCAGCACGACGTGCACCGGGGCCAGCTGACCGTGCCCGTCCGCGGCGGGGCCGATCTGCTCATGACCGCGCTCCGGCGGCTCGACGAGGCCGACATCGCCCTGCTCGACGTGGGTCTGCGCCGCCCGACGCTCGACGACGTGTTCCTGATCCTGACCGGGCACGCGGCCGAACAGGCCGACGACACCGCCGACGACCACGAGGTGGCTTGATGAGCGCCCTGATCGCCGCCCTGGGCGATGGCACCGCCGTCGCCAAACGCAACGTCATCAAGATCAAGCGCGTTCCCGAGGTGCTGGTCTTCGTCCTGATCAGCCCGATCATGTTCGTGCTGCTGTTCGCCTACGTCTTCGGTGACTCGATCCCGATCCCGGGGGTCGACTACCGCGAGTTCCTCATGGCCGGGATCTTCACCCAGACGGTCATCCTCGGTTCCACGTTCACCGGGGCCGGGCTCGCCGAGGACATGCAGAAGGGCATCATCGACCGCTTCCGGTCGTTGCCGATTTCGCGCTCGGCGGTGCTGGTCGGACGCACCTCCAGCGACATCATCTACAACGTGCTGTCGGGCAGTATCATGTCGCTGACGGGCCTGTTGGTCGGCTGGCGGATCCGCGGCTCGTTCCTGGACGCGCTCGGCGGATTCCTGCTGCTGATCCTGTTCGCCTATGCCTTCTCCTGGATCATGGCCTTCATCGGGCTGCTGGTGCCCAGCGTCGAGGTGATCAACAACGCGAGCTTCGTGGTGCTGTTCCCGGCGACGTTCATCGCCAACACCTTCGTGCCCT
The DNA here is from genome assembly GCA_964438785.1 of uncultured Actinomycetota bacterium. Taxonomy (GTDB): domain Bacteria; phylum Actinomycetota; class Nitriliruptoria; order Nitriliruptorales; family Nitriliruptoraceae; genus PWLR01. Next base: position 5,999 of record CAYTLZ010000094.1, read on the forward strand.
CCGAGAACCTGCCCGGCCCGCTGCGCACCTTCGCGGAGTGGAACCCGGTGTCCGCCGTCACCCAGGCCGCCCGGGAGGCGTTCGGCAACACCGCGCCGCCCGGCACGATCCCGGAGCCGGAGACCTGGGCGTTGCAGAACCCGGTGATCTACGCGCTCATCTGGGTCGGGATCATCCTGGCGATCTTCGTGCCGTTGTCGGTGCGGCAGTACAAGCGCGCCGCGATGCGCTGAGCGTGACGGACCCGTCCCGGCCGCGAGGTCGCGCTGATCCGCGACGGGGTGCGCATGCACGAGCCGGTCGCGCCACGACCGTCAGTGCGCGACGACGACCACGACCTTGCCGAGGCCCTGTGCGGCGAGCTCGTGGGCGCGGGCGCTGTCGGCCAGCGGCACCACCTCGGCGATGTCGATGGTGAGCCGACCGTCGACCAGCCGGGCGTCGAGGTCGACGAGGTCCTCGCGGTCCATCCACGAGTCGATCATCCGGGCGGTGATGTTCCGGGCCGCCGCGGCCTCCTCGTCGGGGTCGCCCGCGAGGGTGACCAGCCGGCCGCCGTCCTTGACCGCGGGCAGCGAGGCGGCGGTGACCGGCCCACCGACGGTGTCGAGCACCAGATCGACCGGGTCGATGGTCGCGACCACGTCGGTCTGACGGTGGTCGTGGACCTCGTCCGCGCCGAGCGCACGCAGCCGTTCGAGTGCGTGCGCCCCGTCGGAGGCGATGACGTACGCGCCGGCCTCCGTCGCGAGCTGGACGGCGAGGTGGCCGACACTGCCGCCGGCACCCTGGATCAGCACGCGCTGTCCCGACTGCAGGTCACCGAGATCGAACAGCGACTGCCACGCGGCCAGGCCGACGACCGGGATGGCCGCGGCGACGGTGTCGTCGATGGTGTCGGGCACGGTGACGAGTTCGTCGGCGGGCATGGCCACGAACGAGGCGAACGTGCCCCGTGCCGCGCCGCCGTGGCGGCCGTGGACGCGGCTGCCGACCGCGACACCGTCGACGCCCGCGGCCCGGGCGACGACCACGCCGGCGAGGTCCATCCCGAGCACGAACGGCGGGCTGAAGTAGCCGTCGAACCCGTCCTCACGCAGCTGCAGGTCCGCGCCGTTGACACTGGCGGCGTGCACGGCGACGAGCACCTCGCCGGGGCCGGGCTCGGGCACGTCGAGCGTGTCGATCCGGATCCGATCGGGCCCACCGAACGCGTGGATCCGGGCGGCCTGCATGGTGGTGGGGACGGGCATGGACGAACTCCTGGCGGGGCGTGTGGGGTCGATGACCGGGCCCGGTTGCGTTCGCCGGGGCGGTCGCGGGCCCGAGGATGACAGGAGTTCGGACGTCGTGGTCCGGCCAGACGGCCGGTCGCCGGGGTGATCCCCGGCGACGAGGATGCGACCATCGTCGTCGCCCTCCCCGGCACCACCGTCGTCATCCCACCCGATCGGCCAGCCCATGAGCACCACCACCGACCTGCCCGACACCGATGAGCTCGAGGCGATCCTGACCGAGGTCGCCGACTCGGTGCGCTCGTCGGCGGCCGACGGCGAGGTCGCGTCCTACATCCCGGTGATGGCGGATGCCGACCCGCACAGCTTCGCGCTCGTCGTGTCCACCTTCGACGGTCGCGAGATCGCAGTCGGTGACGCCGACGCCATGTTCCCGATCCAGTCCGTCTCCAAGGTCCTGTCGCTGGTGCTCGCCGCGCAGAAGGCCGAGCAGGGCGAGGGGATCGGTCCGGAGCTGTGGAGCCGGGTCGGACGGGAACCGTCCGGTGACCCGTTCAACTCGCTGGTCCAGCTCGAGAAGGAACGTGGTATCCCACGCAACCCGATGATCAACGCCGGTGCGCTGGTCGTCGACGACGTCCTGCTCGACCACTGCGAGCACGTCCCGACCTCGACCCTGGCGCTCGTGGAGCGACTCATCGGCGAACCGGTCGGGCTGGACGAGGAGGTCCTGCAGGCCGAACTCGGCTCCGGTCAGCGCAACCTCGCTCTGGCCAACCTGATGGCGTCGTTCGGCAATCTGCGCCACCCCGTCGAGGACGTCATCGACAGCTACGTCGCCGCCTGCGCGATCGCGATGAACACCCGCCAGCTCGCCCGGGCGTTCCGCTTCCTGGCCAACGACGGGGTCGACCCGGCGACCGGTGACCGCATCCTGAGCAAGGCGTTCGCACGCCGGGTGGCGGCGATCATGCTGACCTGCGGGACCTACGACGCCGCGGGCGAGTTCGCCTACAGCGTCGGGCTGCCGTGCAAGAGCGGGGTCGCCGGCAGCATCGTGGCCCTGGTCCCGGAGCGGATGACGATCGCGGTGTGGTCGCCACCGCTCGACGCCTCGGGCAACTCGGTGGCCGGCCGGCTCGCGCTGCACGAGCTCGCCGAACGACTCAACCTGTCGATCTTCTGAGCCCTCGGGCCTCGGAGGCCTAGGCTCCGCCGACGGACGACCTGCGAGGACCCATGCCACCGCTGCGCCTGAGCTTCACCACCTCGGCCGAACACGTCGGGCAACTACCCGACTCCCCCGCCGAGGTGGCGGTCATCGGCCGCTCGAACGTGGGCAAGTCCTCGCTGATCAACGCCCTCGCCGGCCAGCAGAAACTCGCCAAGACCTCCAAGACCCCCGGCCGCACCCGGCTGCTCAACGTGTTCTCGAGCCCGACGGGCGGCAGCGTGGTGGACCTGCCCGGCTACGGCTACGCCAAGGTCTCCGCCACCGAGCGGACCGCCTGGCAACGCCGCAGCGAGACCTACCTCGTCGAACGTGAACAGCTGGTCATGACGCTGCTGCTGGTCGACGGCGAGGTCGGCCCCACGGCGCTCGACGTCGAGATGCTCGACTGGATGCGCCGCCACGAACTGCCGCTCACCGTGGTGGCGACCAAGCACGACAAGGTGCGCTCCTCGAAGCGCGAGCGGCGCAAGCGCGACCTGGCGGCCGGGTGCGAGCTCGACCCGAAGGCCGTCGTGTGGGTCAGCGCCCAGACCGGGGTGAACATCGACCGGCTGCGCGGCCTGGTCGCCGGCTGGATCCGACACCGCTGATGCGCCACGCCTGAACCGCCACCCCTGAACCGCCACCCGGCGACACGCCACCACCCGGCGACACGCCACCGACCGGCGACGGCGAGCGCCGTAGTAGCGTCTGCCCCGCCCGCTGTCGTCGTCGCACCACCGATGAGGTCCCCCGTGCTGCTGCGCATGTCGAAGCTGTTCGTCCGCACCCTGCGTGAAGCGCCGTCCGACGCGGAACTGCCGGGCCACCAGGCACTGGTCCGGGCCGGCTACGTGCGCCGCGCCGGCTCCGGGCTGCACACCTGGCTGCCGTTGGGGTGGCAGGTCCTGCGCCGGGTGGAGGCCATCGTCCGCGAGGAGATGGATGCCATGGGGGCGCAGGAGGTGCACTTCCCGGCGCTGCTGCCCCGCGAGCCCTATGAGGCATCCGGCCGGTGGGCGGAGTACGGCGACACGCTGTTCCGACTGCAGGACCGGCGCGGCAACGACCACCTGCTCGCGCCGACGCACGAGGAGATGTTCACGCTGCTGGTCAAGGATCTGTACAGCTCCTACAAGGACCTGCCGCTGTCGATCTACCAGATCCAGACCAAGTACCGCGACGAGGCCCGCCCCCGTGCGGGCCTGCTGCGGGGCCGCGAGTTCCTCATGAAGGACTCGTACTCGTTCGACCTCGACGACGACGGGCTGGAGGCCTCCTACCGCGCCCACCGTGATGCCTACATCGCCACCTTCGACCGGCTCGGACTGCCCTACGTCATCGTCGCCGCCATGTCCGGCGCGATGGGCGGGTCACGCAGCGAGGAGTTCCTGTGTCCCACCCCCGTCGGGGAGGACACGTTCGTGCGCTCCGCCGGGGGCTACGCCGCCAACGCGGAGGCCGTGGCCACGCCCGTGCCGGACCCGGTGGACTTCGACGACGTGCCCGCCGCCCACGTCGAGGACACGCCCGACACGCCGACGATCGACACGCTGGTCGCCTTCGCCGACGAGCACCACGCCCGCGCGGACCGACCCTGGACCGCCGCGGACACGCTGAAGAACGTGCTCGTCGCGGTGCAGTACCCCGACGGCACCCGCACCCCACTGGCGATCGGGCTCGCCGGTGACCGCGAGGTGGACCTCAAGCGGCTCGAGGCGCAGTTCGAACCCGCCGAGGTGCTGCCGTTCACCGAGGCCGACTTCGAGCGTCACCCGGACCTCACCAAGGGCTACATCGGGCCCGGCGTGCTCGGCGAGGGCAATGCCAGCGGCATCCGCTACCTGGTCGACCCGCGCGTGGTCACGGGTACGCGGTGGATCACCGGTGCCGACCGGCACGGCCACCACGTCTTCGATCTGGTGTGCGGCCGCGACTTCACCCCCGACGGCACCATCGAGGCCGCCGAGATCAAGGACGGCGACCCGGCACCCGACGGTTCCGGGCCACTGGAGCTCGCCCGCGGCATCGAGATCGGCCACATCTTCCAGCTCGGTCGCAAGTACGCCGAGGCGCTGGACCTGCAGGTCCAGGACGAGCACGGCAAGCTGGTGACCGTCACGATGGGCTCCTACGGCATCGGCGTGTCCCGCGCCGTCGCCGCCATCGCGGAGACCACCGTCGACGACCTCGGACTGTGCTGGCCCCGCGCCATCGCGCCGGCGGACGTCCACCTGGTTCTGGCCGGGAAGTCCGACGACGTCGTGGCCGGCGCGGAGCAGCTGGCCGCGGATCTGCTCGACGCCGGCCTGACGGTCCTGTTCGACGACCGACTCAAGGAGCGACCCGGGGTGAAGTTCAAGGACGCGGAGCTCATCGGTGTGCCGACCATCGTCGTGGTCGGCAAGGGCCTCGCCGAGGGCACCATCGAGGTCAAGGACCGACGCAGCGGCGATCGGCAGGACGTCGCGATCGGCGATGCCGTGGCCCACCTCGTCGCCGTGGTGCGGGCATGAGCGGCGACAGCCACCGCCCGCGACGCCCGGAACGCTCCCGCGACGACCGCATGATCGCCGGAGTGTGCGGCGGGCTCGCGCGGTACTTCGACATCGACGTCACCATCGTGCGGATCGTGGCCGCGCTGACCGTGATCCTGCCCGGGCCGTCGGTGATCGCCTACCTCATCGCCTGGTTCCTGATGCCCGAGGAGCCCCCCCACGACGAACGGCCCGCCCCGTGGGCGCCATGACCGCGCTGTGGGACGTCTACCTCGACGCGGCCGATGCCGCCCCGGTGCTGCACGCGGTGACCGTGCTCGAACAGCACCGGGCCATTCGTGAACCGCTCCCGTTCGACGACGCCGACCGGCTGCTCGAACGCCTGGTCATAGTGGCGTCCATCGCCCAGGAGGAGGCCGTCTACTGGCGCCGTGAGGCCACCGACCGTCAGCAGGAGGCCGGAGGCGGTGGTGGCCGCTGGGGCGACGCCGAGGTCGCCGTGCAGATGACGGACTCCGCCCACCGGCTCGCCGACGGCAGCGTCGAGGTGGCACGTGCGGCCCAGGCGGCCGCCGATCACCTGATCGCGCGGCTGCGTGCGGCACGGGTCGGTGACCCGGAGCCGCGACCCTGACCACGCCATGGCACCCCGCACCACCAGTGGCGCGCAGCACCGCGCAGCTGTTGACCGACCGGACCTTCGGGCCGTGGTTCTGGGGCAACGTGGTCTCCAACAGCGGCAACTGGCTGTTCAACGTGACCGCCGCGGTGGTCGTCTTCCAGCTGTCCGGCTCGGCCCTGCTGGTCGGAACCGTCTCCGTCGCCCAGTTCCTGCCCCTGGTGCTGCTGTCACCGTTGGCCGGGGCGTGGTCCGACCGTTTCGACCGGCGCCGTCTGCTGCTCGGATCCCAGGCGTTCTCGGCGAGCGCCGCCGGAGGACTCGGAATCGCGGCGGTGGTCATCGGGGTGGACGACTTCCCGGGGGCCTGGCCCGTGGTGCTGTGTGCCTTCGGCATCGGGGTCGGCCAGTCCGTGGCCGCGCCGGCACTGAACGCCCTGGTCCCCGCGCTGGTCGACGACGTCGACCTCGAGGGCGCGGTGGCGCTGACCTCGGTGACCTTCAACGTCGGCCGGGCGCTCGGACCGGCGACGTCGGGGATCCTGCTCGCCACGCTCGGCGCGGAGGCCGCCTTCGTGGCCAACGGGCTGAGCTTCGTCGCCCTGATCGCGGCGCTGCTCGTCATCCGGGTCCGGCCGGCCGAGCGGACCACCGGCGCCGCGGGGTCGGTGCGGGCCGGCCTGCGGTTCGTGCGCGCCGACCGGGTCACCGTGCTGCTGCTGGCGGGCATCGCCGCGACCGGGTTCGCCGCCGATCCGGCCATCACCCTCACCCCGCCGTTGGCCGCCGAACTCGGCGGCGGGCAGACGCTGACGGCCATCCTGGTCAGCGCCTTCGGGATCGCCGCGGTTCCGGCCGCGGCCGTGTCCGGCCGCGTCGCCCGCACGCTCGGCGGCCAACGCACCGCGGGCATCGGCGGATCCGGAGTGGCGCTCGGGCTGGCGACCGTGGGCCTCGCGCCGGTCGCGGCGGTCGCGGTGATCGGCTTCGGGCTCACCGGTGCCGGGTTCGTGTTCGCCGTCACCGGCTTCACGACGCTGCTGCAACGGCGGGTGCCCGACACCTACCGGGGACGGGTGATGGCGCTGTGGAGCGTCGCCTTCCTCGGCAACCGGCCGCTGGCGGCCACGATCGACGGTGCCGCCTCGGATGCCGTCGGACCACGCCTCGCCCTGATCGTCGCGATCGCGGCGGCACTCGGGGCCGTGGTCATCGCCGGGCGGCTGCGCCACCTCGACGCCGCCACGCCGCTCGAGGCGCCGCCGGCGTCAGACACGCCGTAGGGCCGCAGGTGTCAGACGCGTCGTAGGGCCGCGGGCGGGATGTCGTAGGCCCGGCTGATGGCCTGAAGGTTGCCGGCCCGCGCCCCGGCGCACGCGCGCTGCAGGACCAGGCGCCCGACCAGGCCGGCGACGTCGTCGAGCAGGTGGTCGAGCACGCGCGGTGCCGGCTCCGACGCACGGGACGGACACGGCCTCACCGCGAGGGTGCCCCATCGAGCAGCTCCGCGAAGTGGCAGGCGGCAAGCGTCCCGGAGTCCTGCTGGATCAGCGACGGATCGTCCTCGGCGCAGCGGTCCTCGGCCTTCCAGCACCGGGTCCGGAAATGGCAACCGGATGGCGGGTTGGACGGGGACGGCACGTCGCCGGTGAGCACGATCCGGGTGCGATCGTGGGTGAGGTCCGGATCCGGGCGCGGGACGGCGGACAGCAGGGCCTGGGTGTAGGGATGGGTCGGCCGGTCGTAGACGTCACGGCGTGCGCCGGTCTCCACGATCCGACCGAGGTACATCACCGCGACCCGGTCCGAGATGTGGCGCACCACCGACAGGTCGT
>CAYTLZ010000095.1:0-4931 GCA_964438785.1 uncultured Actinomycetota bacterium
CTGAGGTCGGGCTCGTCAGTCCGATGCCGATGGGGCCGACGACAGGTGCCGACCAGCGCGGACCAGGACGGCCTTCACGGCTTCGACGATCAGCAGGACCCCCACGGCCACGCCGCCGCGTCGAAGGACGCGGGATGTTCGACTGGCTCGCAATAATGACAGAAAACCCGCTGTAAGCTAGCTTCCTGTCACGCGTGCACCAGCGTGGTGGTGCCAGTGGGAGGCGGCGTGCTGGGTGATCGGATCCGCGATCTGCGGTTGGCGCGCGGCCTGACCCAGGCGCAGCTCGCCGGGCTGGCGGATGTCAGCCGTCAGTTGATCGGTGCGGTCGAGGCGGATCGGCACCTGCCGCGCGTCGATGCGGCGGTGCGGTTGGCGGCGGCGTTGGCGACCACGGTCGAGGAACTGCTCGCGCCCGACCACCGCGACGTCGTCGGCGTGACCGACGCGCCGGTCCAGGGAGCGCTCGTCCGGGTCGGCCGGGTGGGTGAGCAGCTGGTGTGCGTCCCGGCGGATGGATCGGGCGAAGGCTGGGCCAGTGCCGATGGACAGGTGCGCGACGGGGCGGTGCAGCTGTTCGACGTGGAGCGCCCGGCCGCGGTCGTGGCCGGCTGCGATCCGATCATCGGATTGGCGTCCCGGTTGCTCGAGTCGACCACTGGCCCGCGCGTGGTTCCGGTCGCGACCTCGAGCGCCGTCGCCGTCGACGTCCTGGCCGACGGGCGTGGTCACGCGGTGATGGTGCACGGCCCCGAGGGGAAGCTGCACGAGCCACCGGTGCCGGTCCGACGCTGGCACGTCGCCCGGTGGCAGGTCGGGCTCGCGGCGCCGGCGGACCTACCCCGCGGTTGGGTCCAGGACGCGTTGGCCGGCCGGCTCCCGGTGGCGCAGCGGGAGGCCGGCGCGGGCAGCCAGGCCGCGTTCGAGCGCGCCCGTGGGGATGACACCGTCATCGACGGGGCGGTCGAGGGGCCGCGCGTGCGCGGCCATGCGCAGGCGGCGTGGCGGGCCGCGACCGATGGCATCGCGGCGGTCACGATCGAGCCGGCGGCCCGCGCCCTCGGGCTCGCGTTCCACCCGCTGGAGGAGCACGTCTCGCAGTTGTGGGTGGTCACCGCGACCGCCGACCATGCGATCCTGCACGCCTTCATCGACGAGCTCACCGGCGAGCGTGTGCACCGGCGGCTCGCCGCGATCGGCGGCTACGACCTGACCGGCAACGGCACCGAGGTCGCGGCGTGATCGCCCCGCGCCACCGTGGCACCGACCCGGACCGCGCGGGGCCCGATCACCACCGGAGCCACGGCCGCGGCAGGCACCGATGGGTCCGTGCAGGGCTGGTCGCCGTCGTGGGCACGATGCTGGTCACGGCCTGCGGTGGGGCGGACGGGCGCGACGCGGGTGGTGAGGGCGATGCGGTTTCGGGCGAGCTGACCGTGTTCGCGACCGCCTCCCTGACCGATGCATTCGACGCGATGGTCGACGCGTTCGTCGCCGAGCACCCGGACATCGAGGTGGCGGTCAACAACGCCGGGAGCCAGACGCTCGCCGGGCAGATCGTCGAGGGCGCACCCGCCGATGTGTTCGCCTCGGCCGACATGGTGCAGATGGACGTGGTCGGCGACGCCGGCCAGCTCGCTGGGGAGCCGACGGTGTTCGCGACCAACCGGTTGGCGATCGCGGTCGAGTCCGGCAACCCACTCGACATCGACGGCTTGGCCGACCTGGCCGACCCGCACCTGGTCGTCGTCCTGGCTGCCGAGGAGGTCCCCGCCGGCCGCTACGCGCGCCAGGTGCTGGACGCCGCATCCGTCGAGGTGAATCCGGCCTCGCTCGAACAGAGCGTCCGGGCCGCGCTGTCCAAGGTCGAACTCGGCGAGGCGGACGCCGCCATCGTGTTCGCCAGTGACCTCGCCGCCGCCGGCCGAGCGGACGAGGTCGTGCTACCGGAGGATCAGAACGTCGTGGCCCGCTATCCGATCGCCGTGGTGGCGGACACCTCGAACCCGACGGCGGCCGAGGCGTTCGTCGGATTCGTGCGCAGCGACGCCGGTCAGCGGATCCTCGCCGACGCCGGGTTCACCGCTCCATGAGCGAGCTCACCTCCGCACGATCGACCCCACCGTCGACCTCCGCGCACCGGCCCACCTCGACGGTGCCGGGCGTGCCGCCGGTGTCGGGGGTCACGCCCCCGCGGACCGCCGTCGCCCTCGGGATCGTCGGCTTCGCACTGCTGGTGCTGCCCCTGATCGGCCTGACGCTCCGGACACCCTGGACGCGGATCGGGGAACTGCTCACCGACCCGGTCGTCCTGCAGGCGCTGCGACTGTCGCTCACCTCGTCGGTGGCAGCACTGGTCGTGTCGGTGGTGTTCGGCGTCCCGCTCGCGCTGGTCTTCGCCCGCTACGACTTCCCGGGCAAACCGTTCGTCCGGGCGTTGGCGGTACTGCCGATGGTGCTGCCACCGGTCGTCGGTGGCGTCGGGCTGCTCGCCGCGTTCGGGCGTCGTGGGCTCGTCGGCCAGCCGCTCGCCGCGGCGACCGGCATCACCGTCCCGTTCACCTGGGTGGCGGTCGTCCTGGCGGCGACCTTCGTGGCGATGCCGTTTCTGATCGTGACCGTCGAGTCGGGTCTGCGGATGGTCGACCCGCGGCTCGAGGACGCGGCGGCCACGCTCGGGGCCGACCGGTGGACCATCCTGCGCCGCGTGGTGCTGCCCGCCCTGTGGCCCTCGTTGGCGGCGGGGATGGCGCTGTGCTGGGCCCGGGCACTGGGCGAGTTCGGGGCCACCATCACCTTCGCGGGCAACCTGCCCGGCCGCACCCAGACCATGCCGCTCGCCGTCTACCTCGAGTTGGAACGCAACCCGGAGGCCGCCTACCTCATCAGCTTCGTGCTGCTGGCCGTGTCCGTCGGGGTGCTGGTCGCACTCCGCGACCGCTTCCTCACCACCACATGAGCGCGGCCACGCCCGACCCGGCGACCGCACCGGGCTTCGCGACCCCCGCCCCGGGCGGGCTCACCGCCGAGATCGCCCTGCGTCTCGGTGAGCTCGACCTCGACGTCGGCATCCACGCCGCGCCGGGTGAGGTCGTCGCCGTGCTGGGTCCCAACGGTGCCGGCAAGACCACCCTGCTGCGCGCACTGGCCGGGCTGCTGCCCGTCGACCGTGGCCGGATCACGCTCGACGGCACGACCATTGAGGCCCCGGATCAGGGGGTGCGTTCGACACCGCAGCAGCGGTCGGTCGGGGTCGTGTTCCAGCAGCACCTGCTGTTCCCGCACCTGACCGTGCTGGAGAACGTCGCGTTCGGACTGCGTTCCCGGGGGATCGCCCGGCAGGAGGCGCGTGCACGTGCCCACGAGTGGCTCGTGCGTGTCGGGCTCGACGGCGAGGCCGGGGTGAAGCCGGGCGCGCTGTCCGGCGGGCAGGCCCAACGCGTCGCCCTCGCCCGCGCGTTGGCGACCGAACCGGCGCTGCTGCTGCTCGACGAGCCGCTGTCCGCGCTCGACGTCGACACGCGTCGGGTGGTGCGCCAGCAGTTGCGCCGCCACCTCGACGACTTCGCCGGGCCGGTACTGCTCATCACCCACGAGCCGCTCGAGGCGATCAACCTCGCGGACCGGCTCGTCATCCTCGAGCAGGGCCGGGTCGTGCAGGACGCACCGCCGGCCATCGTCGCGCGTCGGCCCCGATCGCCGTGGGCCGCACGCCTCGTCGGCCTGAACCACTACCGGGGCCGGGTGGACGACCGAGATCTGACACTGTCATCCGGGGCGTCGCTCGCCGTCGCTGATGCCGCCGAGCAGCCGGGCGAGGTGCTCGTGGCCATCCACCCGCGGGCGGTGGCGCTGTTCCCGACCCGGCCCGAGGGCACGCCGCGCAACACCTGGCGGGCGACCATCGACGCGCTCGACATCCACGACGACGGCGTCCGTGTGCATCTCGACGGCCCGATCCCGATCGTGGCGCAGATCACGGCCGCGTCGCTGGCCGACCTCGCATTGACCGAGGGCAGCGCCCTGTGGGTGGCCGTCAAGGCCACGGAGATCGAGTACTGGCCGGTGTGAGTTCGGTGACCGGCCCGACCGGTACGTGGGGCCCGCGGGTGGAGAAGGGCCATGACAGTGTCATGGCCGCGCCATGGGCCCGGCGTCGGGGACGCCGCCACGGCAGGTCACCGGGTGCCTCCTTGCCCCGTGACCGCGACCTTGGTAGGACACTGTCATATCGACACGCGAACGGGACGAGGGCCATGGCGGAGCGCCGAGGACCTCGGGCCGGCGCGCCCAGCCGACAGGACGTGGTGGCGGCGGCCGTCGCACTGCTGCTCCAGCACGGGCCCGAGGCGGTGTCGGTGCGCCGGGTCGCCGAGGCGGTCGGTGTGTCCCGGCAGGTCGTGTACTCACGGTTCGGCGGCAAGGCCGGCCTCATCCGCGCGCTCCACGACGAGGGGTTCGGGCGGCTCGAGGCGGCACTCGCCGCGGTGACGGCACCCGTCGGCACGGACGAGCACGTCGGGCAGTTGGCGCACCGCTACCGGGAGGCGGCGTCGGACGCACCCGCGCTCTTCGACGTCATGTTCGGGCACCCGTTCCCGGAGTTCGTCCGCGATCTCGCGAGCAGCCGGGTCGCGTTCGTCAGCTTCGAGCACCTGGTCGGCGCGGCCCGCACCTGGCTGGCGGCCAACGGGGGCGATGCTGCGGATGCCTCGACGCTGGCGCGCAGCCTGTGGGCGGTGGTCCACGGTGTCGTGTCGCTGGAGCGGACCGGACATCTGACCGCCCGGCGTGCCACCGACCAGCTCGACGACGCGATCGGCCGGGTCCTGGCCGGCAGCGCGCCGCGCGTCGACGGTCGCGCCTGATCGGTCGCGCCCTGATCGGTCACGCCTGATCGGTCACGCCTGATCGGTCACGCGTGATCGGTC
>CAYTLZ010000095.1:5031-13386 GCA_964438785.1 uncultured Actinomycetota bacterium
TGATCGGTCACGCGTGATCGGTCGCCACGTCGTCGGGCAGCTCCCAGCCGGTGCGGACGCCCGACCATTTGGCGATCTCCGCGTCGAGGTCGAGTCGCTCGATGGGTGCCTGGTGTTCGTAGGCACCCCACTCGTCCCGCGGCAGCATCCACATCAGCTCGAACTCGTTGCCGTCGGGATCGGCCCCGTAGATGCTCAGGGTGGCACCGTGGCTCGACTCGCCGGTGAACGCGTCGGCCTCGGCCAGCGTCCGTCGCGCGTCGGCGAGTTCGTCGACGGTGTCGAGCTGCCAGGCGAGGTGATACAGCCCGATCGCGCCGCGCCGCTTGGGTCCCCCGCCGGTGCCGACGCCGAACAGCCCGAGATCGTGGTGGTTGCCCGAGCGTGGCAGACGCAGGAACGCCGCGTTCGCCCGCGGTTCGCGGGCGGCGACCTGCATGCCGAACGTCGAGGTGTAGAACGCCAGGGAGACGTCGAGGTCGGCGACGAACAGCACGGCGTGGTTGAGTCGGACGGGGGCGACGGCCATGGCAGGGTCCTGTCGGGTGGACGTTGGCGTGCCGGTGGTGGTGCGCCGTCGATCGGTGGCACGTGGATCGGCGGGGTCCTGCGCGGGCCCGGGTGGACGTCCGGGATCGTGGCGTCAGTGCTCCTCGGCCGGATCGACGATGATCACGTCGAGCGTGCGGGGTCCATGGACGCCCTCGACGCGGTCGAGTTCGATGTCGGAGGTGGCCGACGGCCCGGAGATCCAGGTCAGCGGTCGCGTCGGATCCAACCGCGGCATGGCCTCGGGCACGGTCTGGACGAGCTGATCGGCACGGATGACGCACAGGTGGTGGTCGGGGACCAGCGTGATGGCGCGGCGGCCCTGGTCGTCGCCGCCGTCGAGCACGATGGTGCCGGTCTCCGCGATCCCGACGGCTGCGGCGGTGATGACGAGGTCGACCGTGTCGAGGTCGTCGACCTCGCGAGCGGGCGGGTCCGTCACCACCTCGATGTCGTCGGGCAGGCCGGTGAGCCAGCCGCGGTCCAGACCGGCGGGCACCACGATCCGCCGCGCGTCCGCGGACGCCACGATCCCCACGATGGTGGCGGGCAGCGCGTCGGCAGGCGTGCGGGTCACGGTCGCGCGGTAGTCGTCGACCCGTTCGGCGAACAGTTCGGTCACGCCCGTGACGTCGAGCTCGCCCGCCGAGCGGTAGGTACGTGGTACCTCGATGTCGCCCTGTGGAGCCGCCGCGTGGGCGTCACGGATCCGTCCGAGGACGCGTTCACGGCTGGTCATGACCGGTCCGTCCCGTGGTCCGACCCGCCATTCGACCGTGGGTCGCGTCCGGTCGACGTGGGGTCGGGGCCGCGGGTGTCGGCCCACCACTGCCGGAAGGTCCGCTCCGGGGGTCGGGGCGCATCGCGGGCCGCGGTCCAGGCCGCCAGCGGACCGGGCAGCCGGGTGAGTCGGCCGGCCTGCTTGTCGTGGCGCCGGCCGAGCAGTCGGCCGGCACGCGAGGCGGACTGGGCGCGCTCCCACCGGTCGGCATCCGCCATGGTCCAGGCGGCGGCCGCCATCCCGATCGCCTCGGGTGACGGGATGCGTCGGGACTCGCGTTGCTGCTCGACGTGCTCGGTGCGCAGGTGGACGAGGATCTCCGGGATGGGGATCTTCACGGGGCACACGTCCTCGCACGCGCCACACAGCGACGAGGCGAAGGGCAGCGAGGCGTTGTCCTCGATGCCGGTCAGCTGCGGGGAGAGGATCGCCCCGATCGGACCGGGATAGACCGAGCCGTAGGCGTGTCCGCCGGCGCGTTCGTAGACCGGGCAGACGTTCAGGCACGCCGAGCAGCGGATGCAGTGCAGCGCGGAGCGGCCGACCTCGTCGGACAGCACCGCGGTGCGGCCGTTGTCGAGCAGCACCAGGTGGAACGCCGCCGGCCCGTCGTTCTCGTGCACCCCGGTCCACAGCGAGGTGTAGGGGTTCATCCGCTCACCGGTGGACGACCGTGGCAGTAGCTGCAGGAACACCTCCAGGTCGCGCCAGGTGGGTACGAGCTTCTCGATGCCCATGACGGTGATCAGCGTCTCCGGCAGGGTCAGACACATGCGGCCGTTGCCCTCGGACTCGACCACCGACAGCGTGCCGGTCTCCGCGACGGCGAAGTTGGCCCCGGAGATCCCGACCTTCGCGGACAGGAACCGTTGGCGCAGATACCGCCGGGCCGTGGCGGCGAGCTCGCGCGGGTCGTCGGTCAGCTCCGGGTCGACGTCGGGGATGGTGCGCAGGAACAGCTCGCGGATCTCGGCCCGGTTCTTGTGGATCGCGGGCACCAGGATGTGGGAGGGCTGATCGTGGCCGAGCTGCACGATCAACTCGGCCAGGTCGGTCTCGTAGGCGGCGATCCCGGCATCGGCGAGTGCCTCGTTGAGGCCGATCTCCTGGGTCGCCATCGACTTGACCTTGACGACCTCGTCCGCGCCGGTGTCACGCACCAGGCGGCTGACGATCGCATTGGCCTCGTTGGCATCCGCGGCCCAGTGCACCTGTCCGCCGGCGTCGGTGACCCGTTGTTCGAGTTCGACCAGCAGCTCGTCGAGCCGCGCCATCGTGTCGGCCTTGATGGCCTCGCCGGCGGTGCGCAGCTCCTCCCAGTCGGTGACCTCGCCGACCACCGCCGTGCGCTTGTCGCGGATCGTCGCGGTGGCGTGCCCGAGGTTGCGACGCAGCTGGGTGTCGGCCAGCGCCCCGCGGGCCGCGTCGGGGAACGACTGCGCACCGCGCAGGTGCCCGACCCCCTCGGGAGCGTGGGCAACGACCGGCAGCAGGGTGCGGCCCTGGGGCGAGACGCTCATCGCAGCACCTCGCCGTCGGTCGCGGCGAGCACCTCGGCGAGGTGCATCGTGCGGATCCCGGAACGCAGCCGCGACAGCCCCCCGCCGATGTGCATGAGACACGAGCTGTCGGAGGCGACCAGCACCTCGGCGTCGCTGGTCAGCACCGCCGACATCTTGTCGGCCAGCATCGCGGTCGAGGTGTCGGCGTTCTTGACCGCGAACGTGCCCCCGAAGCCGCAGCACTCCTCCGCGTCGGGCAGCTCCAGCAGTTCCAGCCCGGCCACGTCGCGCAGCAGCGCGGTCGGCTTGTCCCCGACCTCCAGCATCCGCAGCGAGTGGCACGTCGGGTGGTAGGTGACCCGGTGCGGGAACGAGGCCCCCAGATCGGTGACGCCGAGCTCGTCGACCAGGAACTCCGACAACTCGAACACCCGCTCACCCAGCGCCTCCGCGCGTTCGGCCAGGGCCTCGTCGCCGGCCCGCCGAGCCACCATGCCGTGCTGGTGGCGGATCGAGCCGACACACGATCCCGATGGCGCGACCACCGCATCGAACGGCTCGAACGTGTCCACGAACCCCTGCACCAGCGGCAGCGCATCGCGTGCGTAGCCGGTGTTCACATGCGCCTGGCCGCAGCACGTCTGCGCCCGGGGGAAGACCACCTCGCAGCCGGCGCGCTCCAGGACGGCGACCGACGCGCGACCGACGTCCGGGAAGAGCGTGTCCGCCAGGCAGGTGACGAACAGTGCGACCCGGCGTGTGGACATGCCCGCTCCTGTGCTCGGTTCCGCAGTCTACGGAGCCGACCGGCCGGCGCGGTCCTTCAGGGCACGACCACCTCGGTGTCGGGTCGGAAGGCGACCCAGACGAACCAGAAGGTGTCGTCGTGGGGGATGGCCTGAAGCGCCCGGCCCTGAAGCGGGCCGTCGACGAATCGGCCGCGCAGGTCGAGCGTCGAGCCGGTCGCCGCATCCACGAAGCCGTCGTCGGTCGCGTCGAGCTCGAGTTCCACGCCGTCGAGCGCGAGGTCGAACACGGCGGTCTGGCCGACGTCGCGACCGGCGTCGATCGAGGCGGTGTCCAGCGCGCTGGCCTGCCCGGGAGCCCACAGCGTGACGATCTCGCGGGCGCCGAGCTCGGTGGTCACCAGGCGATCCTCGGCCAGCAGCTCCAGGCTGATCGCGGTCGCGTCGTCGCCGTCGCCGACCCCGACGAAGCGCGCCATGGGCGCGAAGCGGTCGTCGACCTCGCCCTGGAAGAGGAACGGCTGATTGTCCTCGCCGTCGTAGCCGGCGTAGGGGTTCTGGCCGTAGTTGCGCCGGTGGCCGGTGTCGCGGGACAGCACCTGGCCGTCGGGGTGCAGCTCGGTGAACTCCCCGAAGCCGAGTAGCCAGGCCGGCAGTCGGTCGAGTCGCGTGCCGAGGTACTCCTCGCCGATGACGCCCTCGCCCTCGAACTGGGTCCACAGGTTGCGGGTCTGGCGGTCGTACATGACCAGGTTCGACAGATACAGCCGCCCGGAGGTGCCGAAGTCGAGCACCTCCTCACCGTCCGGCCCCTCGACGGTCCGGTCGAAGACCAGCGCCGAGTTGCACAGCGGGCAGTAGGTCACCACCAGCGGCTGACCGGCCACCTCGTCGTTGACGATCTCGTGCCAGGTCAGGATCGCCAGCGGGTAGGCCCGGGCGTCGCCGTCGACGTCGACGACCATCACCGGGCTGGTCGGCTCGAGCCACTCGCCGGCCGCCTCGATCGACTCGAAGACCGGCTCGTCGATCGGCGGGATCCCGTCCGGCGGCGGACCGCCGGACACCAGCTCGTCGAGCGGGATCGAGTGCGCCGGATCGCAGTCGGACTGCTCGAAGTGGAACGCGCCCGGCTCACAGCCCTCCGCGGTCGCGCGGATCGGCTCGCGTGGTTCGCCCGGGCTGACGGTGCTCGCCGGGGTCGAGTTCGCCGGTGCCTCATCCGTGGTCGCCGTGCCGTCGACGTCGTCGGCCTCGTCGGGGCCCGCCGCGCCGGCGCAGGCGGCCAGGAGCAGTGCGCCCGTCGCGAGGGCTACGAACGTGCGTCTCATGGATGCCTCCAGAACCGGTCGTGGCAGAGGCAACACACCCGACCGTGGCGGCCTTCCATCGGCGGTCCACACGGCTCCATGGCCGGTGGCACGGGGAATCGACGTGAGGGCGAGCCCTAGGGTGCAGGAACAGCACGGCGGCCCGGCGGGTTGTCCCCCTCGGGCCGTGATCGGCCCGCCACCAGCGTCCATCGGAGGAAGACCATGGCCACCATCCGTCACCACGCCCGCATCGACCGCACGCCCGACGAGGTCTGGCAGGTCGTGGCCGACGCCGGTGCGATCTCGACGTGGTTTCCCCTGATCGAGGAGAGTCGTGCGGAGGGCGGTGCCCGCTTCTGCTCGATGCAGGGCGGCGGGAAGCTCGAGGAGGAGATCGTGACCTCCGATGACGAACTGCGACGCTTCCAGTACCGCATCACCGGTGGCGACATCCCGGTGGAGCACCACCTCGGGACGGTCGACGTCCTCGAGGACGGGTCGGGCTCACTGGTCGTCTATTCGACCGACGTGACCCCGGATGCGGTGGCCGAGCAGATGAACGGGGCGTTGGCCGAGGGGTTGCGGGGACTCAAGGCCCACCTCGAGGCCTGAGCCGCCGGCTCTCAGTCGGCCTCGATGGTCCGCACCTCGATCTGGCCCTCGAGAGTGCGGTGGACCGGGCAACGGTCGGCGATCGACAACAGCCGCTCACGGGTCGCACGATCGAGCTCACCGCGCAACGCCACGGTGCGGGTGAAGCGTTCGATCCGCCCGTCGGTGTGCTCGCAGTCCGCACAGTCCTTCGCGTGGACGCGCTCGAACGTGACCGTGGTCTCAACGTCGTCGAGCGGGAGCTGTTTGCGGTCGGCGTACATCCGCAGGGTCATCGACGTGCACGCGGCCAGCCCGGCGGCGAGGTAGTCGTAGGGGGTGGGACCGGACTCGATGCCACCCATCGAGGCCGGTTCGTCGGCGAGCAGCGCGAAGCCACGTGACGCCACCGCCGTGGTGAGCCCCGCGCCGGTGCGCGCGACGGCACCGGCATCGTCGTAGGAGCCCGCGCCGCGGGGCAGGGCCTGCGGTGACCCGTCCGGCGTCGGCTCGGCGGGGTCAGCGGCGGCCGGCGCCGCAGCCGCGTCGCCTGCCGCGACGTCGTCACCGGCCGCACCCGCGTCGCCGTCCACGGTGATGGCGTCGAGGTAGCGACCCGCCCATGCGGCGACGACCTCCGCCGCGTAGCGCGCGTCGGCCTCGTCGGTGAGCAGATGGTCGGCGTCGGCCAGAGACACGAAGCTCTTCGGGTGGCGTGCCGCCTCGAACAGCTTCCGGGCGTTGTCGACGCCCACGGTGTTGTCGAGCGGGGAGTGCAGGAACAGCAGCGCCGCGTCGAGTTGGCCCACGGTGGCGCTGAGCCGCTGGTCGCACACGTCGTCGACGAAGCTCGACGCGATGGTGAAGGGCCGCCCTGCGAGGCTGACCTCCGCTTCGCCATGCTCGCGGATGGTGTCGAGGTCGTCGGTGAACAGGTGGATGATGTGGCTGACGTCGGCCGGCGCTCCGATGGTCGCGACGGCCTCGATGCCATCGAGTCGGGACGCCGCCGTCAGTACCGCCGCTCCCCCGAGCGAGTGGCCGACCAGCAGGCTGGGAGCCCGGATGGTGTCGGCGAGGTAGCCGGCTGCCGCGACCAGGTCGTCCACATCTGAGGAGAAGGTGCTCGCGGTGAAGTCCCCCTCGCTGGAGCCGAGCCCCGCGAAGTCGAAGGACAGCACGGCGATGCCCCGTTCGGCCAGCGCCCGGGCCAGACGGCGGGCGGCTCGCAGGTCCTTGGAACAGGTGAAGCAGTGCGCGAACACCGCCGTGGCCCGCACCGGTCCGTCGGGGTGCTCGATCCGCGCCGCCAGCTGCTGGTCGCGTGCATTGGTGAACGTGCAGGTCGTCGATCGGGTCATGGTGCCTCCCAGGTGGACGGACGGATCGGCACGATCGTGTGACAGCCTGCCGCAGCCACGCCGACATGCACGGCAACCCGTCCGGTGCACGCCAGCTTCCCCGCCGGCCCCGTCGTGGGTCGGGTCGACGGTCCGGAAGACCGCCGGGGTGCCCGGCGTTGCGCCCGGAGACGAGCGAAGGGCAGGGCGATGGAGCCGACCGAGATGACGCCGGGCGACGCAGCCACGACCGAGCTGGCACGGACTCCCACATTCGGGAACCAGCGGATTGGTGGCACCCATACAGAGGCTCGATGGCGGCCGGTGTTCGACCGCTGCAGTATGCCGGCAACCGCTGTGCTGTCGCAGCCTGACTTCGCCCCGCCTGGACGAGACGCTTCAGGACTCAGGGTCCGATGGCAATCCGGAAAGAGATTTGTGTGAGACAGGTAGAGGGTGGAGATCAGGGAAAGCGCCCGTCGTCACGGGATCGCTGACCGGGACACACTCCACGCGATCGACAACGCGGTGGCCGCCGGTCCGGTCGAGACCAACGTGGACCACATCGACGGCGTGCGCTACATCGGCCCCGACCGCACCGGTCGGATGTTGGAGGTCATCACCGTCGACGATCTCGATGACGGCGAGATCGTCATCCATGCAAGGAGGCTCCGCAAGGCCTACGAGCGCTACCTCCCAAGGGAGGCCAGACCATGAACAAGTCCAAGCACCGACGCAGCAGAGTCAAGGTCACCGACGAGGTTGCAGAGCATCTCGCAGATGACGCCGAAGCGGGGTATTCGCCCAGCCAGGTTCACGTGCGCCCGATCGGGAGGGGCCGTCCGCGCCTTGCGACGCGTGAGGGGCCATCCCCGACAGCAAACGCCCGGCTCGACGACCAGCTCGCTGACCGGCTCGAGCAGCGCGCCGATCGCGACGGGGTCAACAAGTCAGACATCGTCCGTGAGGCCTTGCGGGCCTACCTGGCCTGAGCTCGGCTCCGTCCCTGTGGTCCAAGTGAGCCTTTTCGGCTCACGGCTGTGCTTGCCCTCGACCACGACGTTGCGGTCAGTGCTCCTGCCAGACGGGTGGATGTCCGCAACCGCCTTGTTCCTCAGACGCCTGCCGTGCACGGTCAGACGAGCATTACGATGAGCTACGAGGGCCTCCTTGCGTTCGAAGCGTCAGACACTCCGAACTTCAGGCGAGGCCCTCACCTACTGTCAACAACCTCCGTGGGCATTACAGCTAGAGCCAGACCAATGCGGCAGCAGTGCTGTCCTTCAGGCGCTCGCGAGCATCGTGCACATACGGCGGTTGTTCACAGGTTCAGCTGCGTCGTCGCCCGTCGGGTGCCAGAAGCTGTTCGTGGTGACAGCAACTCGCACGCTGCGCGCGAGCGGCGGCCTCCCAGCCGCCCCGACCGACCAGAAGCTGTTCGTGGTGACAGCAACTCGCCACCAGCCGGCCAAGACAACACGCCCGTGATGCCACGATCTGAAGAGGCTTGGCGGGAGCATCACCCGTGCGTGA
>CAYTLZ010000096.1:0-13291 GCA_964438785.1 uncultured Actinomycetota bacterium
GTGGGTCGCTGGGCCCGGGAAGATCGGGACGGGGCCCGGCGCATCCTGGCCGGGACCGCCACCCTGGACCCCGCCGAGCCCGGTGAGAACCTGCTGCCGCTGTTCCGCACCATCCTGGATCACATCCCGGCCCCCGAGCACGACCCGGAGCACCCCTTCCAGGCGCTGGTCACCAACCTCGACGCCTCCGCCTACCTCGGTCGCCTCGCCCTGTGCCGCATCCAGCACGGCGAGGTCCGACGCGGCCAGACGGTGGCATGGTGCAGGGCCGACGGCACGACCGAGAAGGTCAAGCTCGGGGAACTGTTCCTGACCGAGGCGCTCGACCGCGTCCCGGCCGAATCGGCGGGTCCGGGGGATCTGATCGCCGTCGCCGGGATCGACGACGTCACCATCGGCGAGACGCTGGCCGACGCCGAGGACCCGCGCCCACTGCCCGTTCTGACCGTCGACGAGCCGTCGCTCGGCATGACGCTGGGGGTGAACACCTCGCCGCTCGCCGGCAAGGACGGCAAGAAGCTCACGGCCCGGCAGATCGAGAACCGGCTCGACCAGGAACTGATCGGCAACGTGTCCATCCGGGTCAACCCGACGGAGCGGCCCGACACCTGGGAGGTGCAGGGGCGCGGTGAGCTCCAGTTGGCGGTGCTGGTCGAGACCATGCGCCGCGAGGGCTTCGAGCTGACCGTCGGCAAGCCGCAGGTGGTCACCAAGGAGATCGACGGCGTCGTCCACGAGCCGTTCGAACGCCTGTCCATCGACGTGCCCGAGGCCTATGTCGGCGTCGTCACGCAGCTGCTCGGGCTGCGCAAGGGCCGCATGGAGCAGATGGTCAACTCCGGCGCCCAGGGCGACGAGGGCTGGACCCGGCTCGAGTTCCGGGTGCCCGCCCGGGGCCTGATCGGCTTCCGCACCGAATTCCTCACGGAGACGCGCGGCACCGGGATCATCCACCACACCTTCGACGGCTACGAGCCGTGGGTCGGTGAGCTGCGCACCCGTCCGAACGGTTCGCTGGTCGGTGACCGCACAGGTTCGGCGACCCAGTTCGCGCTGATGAACCTGCAGGACCGCGGGCAGCTGTTCATCTCCCCGGGGGCCGATGTCTACGAGGGCATGATCGTCGGGGAGAACTCGCGCTCCGAGGACATGGACATCAACCCGACCAAGGAGAAGAAGCTCAACAACATCCGCTCGGCGACCTCGGACGAGCTGGTCCGGCTCGCCCCACCGCGCGCGATGTCGTTGGACCAGGCGCTGGAGTTCATCCGCGAGGACGAGGCCGTCGAGGTCACCCCGACCTCGGTCCGGCTGCGCAAGGTGAACCTGGACGCCACCACCCGCGGTCGGGCGGCGAAGCGCGCCAAGGGTGGCGGCGCCCCCGTCTAGAGGACCCTGGCGATCACGGCTGGCCGGCGGGCCGCAGGATGCCGAGCTCGGCCAGCCAGCCGGCCACGGCGGTGCCGATCTGCCTGCCGCTGTCCTCCTGCACGAAGTGCGATCCCGCGACGGTGACCACCTGCTGGTTCGGCCAGCTCAACGCGAACAGACGCTGCTGGCCGATCAGGATCGAGCCCGGCTCGGCGTCGACGAACAGCTTGGGGAGCGATGCCGACCCGGCCAGCCAGTCGGCGTAGGCGACGATCGCCTCGTGCACGTCCGGTGGCTCGCCCTCGATCGGGATCATCCGCGGCCAGGCGAGCGTCGGTCGACGTGACTCGCCGGGCTCGAGGTACGGCCGGCGGTACTCCGCCATCACCTCCTCGGACAGCCCGCCGAGCACACTGGCCGGCAGGATCTTCTCGACGAAGACGTTGCGCTGCAGCACGAGATCCTCGCCGGCCTCACCCCGCATGGCCTGGAACAGCCCCCGGGCCGCCTCGGGCCAGTCGTCCCAGGTGACCGGCGCGACGAGCGCCTCCATGTACGCGATCGCCGCGACCCGGTCGCGGTGACGCTCGGCCCAGTGGAAGCCGAGCCCCGACCCCCAGTCGTGCACCACCAGCGTGACCGGCCCCTCACCGACGACGGCGTCCATGAAGGCATCGAGGTAGCGCGCGTGTTCGGCGAAGGTGTAGCGCCCCGGGCCGCTGTCGGGCAGCACGTCCGAGTCCCCCATCCCGATCAGGTCGGGTGCGACGCAACGGGCACCGGCTTCGACGAGCGGTGGCATCACCTCCCGCCACAGATACGACGAGGTCGGATTCCCGTGCAGCAGCACGACCGTCGGCCCGCTGCCCTCGTCGACGTAGGCCATCTCGAGGCCGTCACCCACCAGCGCCCGTCGTTTGCGTTCCGACCACGACATGCGCAAGCTCCCTCGTCCGACGGTCCGCCACCGACCACCTGCACGACGCGCGCGGTCGGTTCCGGTGGGCCGGGCGGGGCTCGAACCCGCGCCTGACGGATTATGAGTCCGCTGCTCTGACCAGCTGAGCTACCGGCCCTTCGAGCGCGAGCGTAGTACCGCCCGTACGCCGCTCCGGCCCGCACCGACCACACGCCCGGACCCGGGCCGTCCCCCTGGGATCGGACGTTCTCATGGCCATCCTGCTCGCGCTGCTGACCAGCGTGGCGTTCGGCACCTCGGACGTCGCCGGGGCCGTCGCCACCCGGCGATCGACGGCCACCGCGGTGGCCATCGGGATGCTGCTGGCCGGCGGACTGGTCCTGCTGCCCGCGCTGCTGGTGCTGCCCGGCCAGCCGTCGGTGGCCGCCCTCGGACTCGGCGCGCTGGCCGGTGTGGCCGGCAGCACCTCGCTGCTGGTCTACCTGCGTGCACTCGCGCTCGGTCCCATCGGCGTGATCTCCCCGATCGCGGCCGTCATCGGCGTGTCGGTCCCCGTCACCTTCGGCGTGGTGGTCGCGGGTGACGTCCTCAGCCCGGGGCAACTCGCCGGCATCGTGCTGGGCGTCATCGCGGTGGTGGCCGTGGCCTACGTGCCGGGGGTGTCCCTGCGATCGGCCGGCAGTCGCGGACCGCTCGCGGCGATCCTCGCCGGGCTCGGCTTCGGGCTGTTCATCGTCGCGCTCGACGCCACCCCGACGGACTCCGGACTGTGGCCGATCGTGGGTGCCCGCATCAGTGGCGTCGTCCCGGTGGTCGTGTTCGCGATCGCCACCGGGCGCAGCATGGTGCTGCAACGCACGGCCGTCGGCCTGACGATCGTGGCGGGGGCGCTGGACGTCGTCGCCAACATCACGCTGCTGCTGGCCACCCGCAGTGGGCTGCTCAGCCTGGTCGCGCTGTTGTCGTCGCTGTACCCGGTGGTCGCGCTGCTGACGGCCCGCGTCTTCCTCGGCGAACGGCTGCGGCGGACGCAGCTCGTCGGCGTCGCCGCGGCGATGGCCGCGATCGGACTGTTGGTCACGAGCTGAGGCCGTCGTCGCGTGCTGCGGGGACCTCCAGCGTGAAGCAGGTGCCCGGGTCGCGGTGTTCGACCGTGAGCGTGCCGCCGTGGCGTTGCGCGATCCGGCTGCAGGTCGCCAATCCGAAGCCCAGGCCGGTCGAGTTCCGGTCGCGGCCCCGCGCGTGTGCGCGGCGCGGGTCGAGCAGGCCGTCACGGAGCTCGGGCGGGATGCCGTCGCCGTCGTCGCACACGGTCAGTGACCACCCGCCGTCGGCGTCAGCCGACGCGGCGACCTGCACGGTGACCGGTCGGGGCGTGCGCGCGGCTCACGTCGTGTTGCTCAACAGGTTCTGCAGCAGCACACGCAGCTGGCGACGATCGCCACGGATCACCGCGTCACCCGTCAGCCGCACGTCGACGTCGGCGGCGGCGAGTTCGGCACCGATGGCGTCGAGGACGTCGGCGAGCAGTTCGACCGCGAGCATCTCGACGGGCTCCAGCTCCTGCGACCCCAACCGCGCGAGCCCGAGGAGCGCATCCACGGTCTCGGTCATCCGGTCGAGTTGCCGGCTGGCACGGGTGAGCAGATCCTCGACGAGCGGATCGTGATCGTCGCCGAGGCGATCGGGGATCAGGTCGAGCAGATTGCGGGTCGTGGCCAGCGGGCTGCGCAGATCGTGACTGGCGACGGCGGCCACCCGCTCGAGCTCGGCATTGCTGGCCGCGAGCGCACGGTTCGCGATGGTGAGCGCCTCCTCGGCCTCGCGCCGTCGCGTGATGTCGCGGGTCGTGCACTGGATCGCGTGCACCTGTCCGGTCGCCGCGTCGGTCAGGGTCCGACCGGTCACCTCCACCCAGCAGTAGCTACCGTCCTTGCGCCGCAGCCGGTAGTCCACGATGCCCGGTTCGGGCGTGTCGATGACCGCCCGGTGGGTCGCACGGATCGCCGCGATGTCGTCGGGGTGGAAGTAGTCGTAGGACGAGGTCCCGACGAGCTCGTCCGGATCCCAGCCGAAGAGCTCGCGCACGCTGCCCGAGACCTCCAGGTACACGCCGTCGGGCGAGTACAGCGCGAGCATGTCCGGCGAACTGGCGGACAGCTCGCGCAGCCGCTGCTCGGTGGCCTGTCGCGCCTGCTCGGCCCGCACCTGGACGGTGATGTCGCGTGCGACGATCAGCGCCCGTTGCACCGTGCCGTCGACCTCGGGGACCGGGACGATGTCCACCGCGTGGATCCGGTCCGGCGACCGGGTCCCCCGGTGCCGGAACGAGCGGCTGGCACCGGCCAGCGCCGCCAGGTACTGCGTCGCCAGCGCCGACGCCTCCGGCTCCGGCACGACCTCGTGGACGGTGCGGCCGATCAGCTCCGCCGGGTCCCAGCCGATCTGGGCCAGCCCGGAGCCGCCCGCGGCGACATAGCGCAGATCGGCATCGACGGCCAGGACCGCGACGTCCTGCATCGTGTCGAGCAGGGCGGCCGTCTGGTCGGCATCGAACTCGACGGCCGGCAGAAGGGCATCCCCGCGCGGGGAGCGATCCATCGGCATCGGGTCATCAGCACCGATCACATCCATGTCGTCCACCTCGCTCACCTCGTGCTGCGCCACCGATCGGTCGAACCACCGACCGGCATCCCCTCGCCGAGTACCGCCGACACCGGCCCGGCGACGGACCGACCCTGCGGCCCGTCGCTCACCGGTCCACGGTCATCACGGCACATGACCAACGCCCCTGGCACGACGACGGCGATCCGCCCACGACCACGCGGTCGTCGACGGCCGGACGGCCCACGTCGGTCCACACCACGGCAGCTACGTTGGCGGGTCCGCTCACCGCGCCACCCCGCTCGTCGCGAAGGTCGCCCATGACCACCCTGCACGTCCATGCGGCCATCGACTGGGAGGCCGACGAGCCGGCGACCGCGGTGCTGCTGCTCCGCGTGGCACAGCTCGCCGGCCAGCGCGTGCTCGACGAGGAACTCCACGTCGAGGGCACCGAGGTGGAGCACCACGGGCCATGGGACGGTGGTGGGGCCAGGCCACTTCGCCTGCACACGACGGCGGGGCCCGTGCGGCTTCGGTACGCGGCGACGGTGGCGCTCGACGACGCCACGCCGGACACGGAGGTGTCGCTGCCGACGCTGGCCGAGCTGGATCTGGATCTGCTGCGCTGGACGCTGGCGAGCCGCTACTGCCCGGCCGACGTGCTCGCACCGACCGCGGAGCACCTGTTCGGCGATCGGGAGCGCAACGGCGCACTGCTGGAGGAGATCCGCGCCTGGGTCGGCACCAACATCGCCTACGTGCCCGGGACCAGCAACGTGCACACCGCCGCCGACGAGACGATGCTGCGGCGCACCGGGGTGTGCCGTGACCTGGCCCACCTGACCGCGACCCTGCTGCGCGGTCTCGGCATCCCGGCCCGGCTGGTCAGCGCCTATGCGCTCGAGCTGCAGCCGCCCGACTTCCACGCCGTGGTCGAGGCGCACGACGGCCACCGGTGGCGACTGTTGGACGCGACCGGGCTGGCACCGGTCGGCACGCTCGTGCGCATCGCCACCGGCCGTGACGCCGCCGACATCGCCTGGGGCACGACCGAGGGGCCCCTGCACCTGCGCCAGCTCGACGTCGGTGTCGCGCGCGTCTGAGCGGGACCCGGATCGGGGCGCGGCGGTTCAGCGCAGCCCGTCGAGCCGGGTCGCGTCGATCCGGTCGAGCAGGGCGTAGGGATAGTCGGGGGTCGGTGGCGTCGACACCTCGTCGAGCCGGGCGAGCTGCTCGACGGACAGCTCGAGGTCGACGGCACCGAGGTTGTCCTCGAGCTGTGCCAGGGTGCGGACGCCCAGGATCGTGCTGCTGACGGTCGGCTGTGCGGTGACCCAGGCCAGGGCGATCTGGCTCATGGAGGCCCCGTGCTCCCCGGCGATGGCCCCCAGCGCGTCGAGGATCGCCCACGTCTGGTCGCGGGACGAGCGGACGTCGTAGGCCTCGACCCCCCGGTCGGGATCCTCACCGAGCCGGCTGGATCCGGTCGGCCGCTCGTCGCGGCGGTACTTGCCGGTCAGCCAACCCCCACCGAGTGGTGACCACGGCGTGAGCCCGACACCCTCCTCCTCACAGCACGGGATCAACTCCCACTCGATCTCCCTCGCCAACAGGTTGTACTGCGGCTGCAGGCTGACGATCGGGGTGAGCCCCTCCACGCGGGTGATGTCGATGGCGCGCTGGAGTTGGTAGCCACGCAGGTTCGAGACACCCACGGCGTGCACCTTGCCGGCCCGCACGAAGCCGTCCAGGGTGGCCAGCCACTCGTCCATCGGGGTCACCGGGTCGCTGGCGTGGGCGATGTAGAGATCCAGATGCTCGACCCCGAGCCGGGCCAGACTGGCGTCCAGCGCCCGGTGCAGGTGACCGCGCGAGAGACCCTGGTCGTTGGGACCGGCCGCGTCACCAACCGGAAAGCGCGCCTTGCTGGCGAGCACGAGCTGGTCGCGGAGGCCGCGGTCGGCCAGCCAGCGACCGACGATCCGCTCGCTCTCCCCCGCGGCGTACACGTCGGCCAGGTCGATGAAGTTCCCGCCGGCGGCCACGTAGGCGTCCAGGATCGCGAACGCATCCGACTCGGGCGTCTCCGCGCCGAACGTCATCGCGCCCAGGCTGTAGACGGACACCAGCTGTCCACTGGTTCCGAGTGTCCGGTGCTGCATGTCGCCTCCGTCAGGTGAGCTCGGCCATCAGTGCGACCATGTCGGTGTCCTCGTGCAACTGGTGCTGCAGCATGACCCGCTCGACGCCGACGGCGGCGTACTCCTCGAGCCGGTCGGCCGCCTGGTCGGGCGTGCCCAGGATCCACTCGTCCCGCAGGCCGTCGAGCCAGCTGTCGAGGTCGTCCGCCGCACCCGAGCGATCGTGCAGCAGCGCCGCCCGGTCGCGGAACTCGGCCTCGTCACGGCCGAGCAGACAGCCGGTCATGATCGAGTAGGTCAGCGGTGCGCGGCCGGCGGCCTCGCAGGCCCGGTCGAGATTCGACTTGCGCTCGCCGGCGACCTGCGGCGAGGGGAACACGGTGTTGTACTCGTCGGCGAACCGGGCCGCGAGCGTGGCGGAGCGTGGCCCGGCCCGACCCCCGAGGATCAGCGGCACGGCCGGGTCCTGGACGGGTTTCGGTCGGGCCTCGCACGCCTCGAGGGTGTAGTGGGCCCCGTGGTGATCGAAGCGCTCCTCGCGGAACTGTCGCCACACGATCTCGACCTGCTCCTCGAACACGTCGTAGCGCGCGCCGAGTTCGTGGAAGTCGAAGCCGTAGGTCCGGTGTTCGAGTCCGTGCCAGCCGGCCCCATCCCGAGCTCGACCCGTCCGCCGGAGGTGTGGTCGGCCGTGACCACGTTCTTGGCCAGCACGGAGGGGTGGCGGAACGAACTCGGTGACACCATCGTGCCGAGTCGGATCCGTTCGGTGACCGGCCCGAGCGCCGCCAGGGTGGCCCAGGCGTCCAGCGAGCTGCGTTCCGTTCGGCTCGCGACCGACTGGTAGTGGTCGGAGCGGAACAGGCCCTCGAGTCCGGCCGCCTGCGTGGCCTCGGCCAGCGCGCGCCACTGGGGCCAGGTGACCGATTCCTGGCCCTCGATCATCACATTGATGCGCATGTCCGGCTTTCGTCGCTCGTCTCGCCGCGACCCGAACGCGGCCTCGCCCCGATCGGCAGCGGTCGATCGGTAGCGGTCAGGCGGCGTCGATGCGCAGGATGCGACCGTCGAGGTCGAAGACGTAGAGCTCGCCGTCGTCGTCCTCGGCGAACGACACCACGGACCCGCCGTCGATCCCGA
This sequence comes from uncultured Actinomycetota bacterium, assembly GCA_964438785.1. Taxonomy (GTDB): domain Bacteria; phylum Actinomycetota; class Nitriliruptoria; order Nitriliruptorales; family Nitriliruptoraceae; genus PWLR01. Next base: position 8,176 of record CAYTLZ010000096.1, read on the forward strand.
GTTCGGCCTGCTCGATCACCTCGCCGTCGTCGTCGACGAGCAGGCCACGGATCGTGCCGTTGCAGAAGTCGGCGTAGAGGTAGGCCCCGGTCAGCTCGGGGATGGCCGTGCCCCGGTAGACGTAGCCCCCGGTGATCGAGCAGCCCTCCGGTCCCCGGGTGTCGTACTCGTAGACCGGTGGCACGTGATCGTCGGGCTCGCTCCCGGCGAACTCGATGGTGCCCTCCATCAGGTTCCACCCGAAGTTGGCGCCCTTCACCGCGTCGGTGGTGACCCGGTTGATCTCCTCCCGGGTGTCCTGACCGACATCGGCGATCCACAGCTCGCCGGTCTCGCGGTCGAACGAGAACCGCCACGGGTTGCGCAGGCCGTAGGCGACGATCTCCGGTGCGGCCCCGTCGGTGTCGAGGAAGGGGTTGTCGGACGGCACCGCGTAGGGGTCACCCCCCTGCGGATCGATGCGCAGCATGGCACCGAGCGCCGTGGTCAGGTCCTGACCGGCCTCGAGTGGATCGCCCGCCCGGCCGCCGTCTCCCATGCCGATGTAGAGCATCCCGTCCGGACCGACGGCGATGTCGCCGCCGTTGTGGTTCGAGAAGGGCTGATCGAGCGTGTAGACGGTCCGCTGGTCACCGCCCGGTGTGCCGTCGGTGACCGCCACCGCCGAGATGACGGTGTCGCCGTTGCGGTCGGTCGAGGACAGGTACAGCTCCGTACCGTCGGCGGCGAAGGCGAGCCCGAGCAGTCCCCGTTCACCGTCGGTGGTGGTCGTCGACGAGATGTCCACCACGACGTCGCCGACGCCGTCAGCGGTCAACGGGTGCACCGTGCCCAGCCGGGTGGCGACGAACAACGTGCCGTCCGGTCCGACGGCCCCGGCGGTCGGCGGCGACAGCGACGCGATCTCGGTCAACTGCAAGGCGACGGACAGGTCGGGTTCGGGCTCCGGCTCGGGCTCCTCCACCTCGACGTCGGTGTCCGGTTCCTCGGCTTCGGGCTCGTCGTCGACCGATCCGTCGGGCACGTCGGGCTCGACGTCGACGATCGGTGGCGGGTCGGCCACCGGCGGGTCGTCCTCGCCACCACAGGCGGCGAGGACCAGTGCGACCGCGAGCGCGGCGACGGACGAGGAACGGGTGGAGAACGTCATGGGTCCAAGGTATCGACGTCCCCGGTGGGCACCGGGACCCGGACGCTCGCCGGTCCCGCCGGGTCACCGCCAGCGCGCGCGGATGACCACGGGGTGGCCGCGGTCGGTCTGCTCGGTGTGCTCGGGCACGGTGCGCAGCGACTCGCCGGCCGCCGCACCGGCTGCCACCCAGGCACAGATCGCCGCGTCGACGACATCGTCCGGAGCCGCACGCTCGTCCCCCGGGAACCGGTCCGGGAGGTCGATGCCCAGCTCGGCCAGCAACGTGCGGCGGGTCGTGATTCCGGGCCAGGACGCCTTGCGCGGCAGCACGTCGCCCACGGCCGTCGTGAACGCGAGCTCCGGATGGACCTCGAACAGTCGGTGGCCCACGGCGACCAACCGGTCGGCCTCGGCGATCTTGGGCACGATCCGCCACGACTGCATCGACAGGCCCTTGCCGGTGACCGCGACCGCGGTCGCGGAGGCCTGCGCGTGGTCGGTGATCGACCCGTCGAGATAGCCCTCGACGACCGCACGCGGTGGAGCGGAGAACACGCTGGACGCGCGGCCGGGCAGCGCCCGCCGGGCCGCACCGTCCGCCTCCCGGTCGCGGTCCACCAGCCCGATCGGGATGTCCACGGCGATCGGCGCGGCCGGTCCACCGTCCCGGGTCACGGCCTGCGCCGCGACCACCGCGGCGAGCGTCTCGACCACCGCGATCGAGGTCAGTGCCCCGTCGTCGAGCGTGACGACGACCCAGCCGTCCCGGCACCCGTCGACGCCGATGGCACGGCCCGTCACCGTGGGCCGTCCACGGCACCGAGGTCGACCAGCATCCGCGCGATCTCGGCGCGGTAGAGGTCCTCACAGCCCTCCGGCAGCAGCCAGTGGTGGTGGCCGAAGACCTCCAGGCTGACCTGTCCGTGCAGCCGCCCCCAGGACAGCAGCAGCAGTGCGGCGACGTCACCGGGCAGGTCCTCACCGAGGTCGACCATGGGACCCATCGTCCCCGCGACCGCGGGGGCGCTCAGCGTCGCGTGGACACGCAACGCACCGGTGGCGGCAAGTTCCAGGATCGGCGTGGCCAGCGCCTGTCCCATGCGACGCATGGCGTCGACGGTCACCCCACCCGCGGGGGCCGCATAGCCCGGGATCGGATCACCGAACAGCAGGCCGAACTCGTTGGGATGCTGCACCGACCAGCTGCGGTACGCGAGCGCGACGGCCTCGAGGCGTGCGGCCGGCGAGTCCGACGGTGGCGCGATGGTCGCGACCGTCGGCGGCGGACGATCCTGGGCGACGGCCCCGGCGGGATCGCCCCCGAGGGCGACCTGGAGATGATCGGCGAGATCGTGGTAGCCGTCCGCGATGAGCACGGTCAGCAGTGCCTCACGGGAATCGACGTAGCGGTACAGGCCGGCCGGACTCATGCCCAGCCGGCGCGCGACGGAACGCAGCACCAGCCCCGCGGCACCGACGTCACGGACCTCGGCCAGGGCAGCCGACTTCAGCTCGCGCCACGTCTCCTGACGCAGCCGCGCCCGACGTCCCTGGGTCGGTGTCTCGGCGGTCATCCGCGCTCCGCTCGTCGCGCGTCACATCACGTCACGTCGTGTCGCTGTCACGCCTGGCGCACATCCTACCACCGAAAGCGAACGGCCCTTGCGTTGCGAACAGCGTTCGCTCATGATGCAAAACGTGCGAACGCTGTTCGCACTTCACCGCCGGCGGTGCGACACCACATCGACCCCACCGCCGGCCGACGCTCGAGGAACCCATGCAGATCACCGTGCTCGGCGCAACCGGCGGCATCGGCCGGGGCATCGTCGACGAACTCGTCAGCCGCGACCACCGGGTCACCGCCGCCAGTCGCCACGCCGCCGGAACCATCTGGCCCGCCGGTGTCCGTGCGTTGACCGTCGATCTCCGCGATCGGGCGGCCGCCATCGATGCCTGCCGGGACACGGACGTGGTCGTGATGGCCGCTCAGGTCCCCTACACCGGATGGGCGACCGAACTCGTCCCCATGTTCGACACCGCGGTCGATGCCGCCGCGGACACCGGTGCCAAACTCGTGGTGGTCGACAACCTCTACGCCTACGGCTCGCCCGGGTCGCCGATCACCGAGGCGACACCGGAGGCGGCCACGACCCGCAAGGGGCGACTCCGCGCGCGCCTCGGACAGCGCATGCTCACCGCCCACGACCAGGGACGCTGCCGCGTGACGATCGGACGGTTCAGCGACTACTACGGCCCCGGTGGCGGGAACTCGCTGCTCGGCGGTCTGGGTGTCAGGCCCGCGGTGGTCGGCCGCACCGCGAGGACCTTCATCAGCGGCGACCAGCCGCACACCTTCCACTACCTGCCCGACGCCGCACGCGGGTTCGCGACGCTGGTCGAACAGGACGCGGCGGACGGTCGCGCCTGGATCCTGCCGGGGGCACCGGCCGAGACCCAGCGCGAGCTCTACGGCCGACTCGGCGCGGTCGTGGGCCGGCCGGTGAAGATCGGGAACGTCTCCGCCCGGATGCTGTGGACGCTCGGACTGGTCAACGCCCAGATGCGTGAGGCCCGGGAGGTCGTCGCCCAGTTCGATCGGCCCTACGTCACCGATGCGAGCGCCTTCGAGGCCACGTTCGGGCCGCTGCCGGTGACCGATCACACCACGGCGCTGGCGGCGACGGTCGCCTGGGAACGCGACCGGATCGCGGCAGCCGACGGCCGTCGCACCACGAAGGCGGTGGCCGCATGACGCGGCAACGCTCGGTGCGCGCCCTGGCCGCCGTCCTGACCACTGCGGCCATGCTCGCCGCCGGCTTCTTCCTCGGACCCTGGGGTGAGCGCTACCTGCAGGACGCCCGCAACCAGGAGCCGGTCGTCGGAGCCACCACCGTCGTGGTGACCGACTCGTGGTTCACCCCGCCGGTCAGCCAGGTCCCCACCGGCTCGACGGTGACCTTCGTGTGGGACGACGACGCGTCCGACCACAACGTGGTGTTCGACGACGGCCCGGCCTCCGAGGTCATCGACCGCGGCCGCTACGCGCGCACGCTCGCGGCACCCGGAACCTACGACTACACCTGCACCCTGCACCCGTTCATGGACGGACGGATCGTGGTCGTCGGCCCCTGAAGCCCCCGCCGTCGCCGCACCCGCCGGGAGCACGCCGCGGTCAGTCCTGCGGCAGGAAGCGCTTCATCTCCCGACGGGCCAACGCCATCTCATGGACCTCGTCCGGCCCGTCGGCGAGCCGCAGCGTGCGCGCGTGCGACCACATCATGGCCAACGGCACGTCGTCGGAGACCCCGGCACCACCGTGGGTCTGAATCGCCTTGTCGAGCACCCACAACGCCATCTCGGGTGCGGCGATCTTGATCGCGGAGATCTCCATCCGCGCGCCCTTGTTGCCCACCGTGTCCATCAGGTGTGCGGCCTTGAGCGTCAGGAGCCGGGCCTGCTCGATCTTGACCCGGGCCTGGGCGACCCACTGCTGGAAGACGCCCTGCTGGGCGATGGGCCGGCCGAACGGCTCCCGCTCGATCGCCCGCGCGCACATCAGGTCGAAGGCGCGCTCGGCCATACCGATCAGGCGCATGCAGTGGTGGATCCGCCCGGGGCCGAGCCGCGCCTGGGCGATCATGAACCCGTCGCCCTCGTTGGCGAGCAGGTTGCTCGCCGGGACCCGCACGTCGGTGAACGACACCTCGGGGTGGCCGCCGTGGCCGTCGAAGTGGCCGAACACGGGCAACTCGCGGACCACCTCGACACCGGGGGTGTCCATCGGCACCAGGATCATCGACTGCTGGCGGTAGGGATCCGCATCCGGGTCGGTGACCCCCATGAAGATGCCCACCTTCGTGCGATCACTCGCCGCGCCGGTCGACCACCACTTGCGACCGTTGATGACGTACTCGTCACCGTCACGAACGATGGTCGAGCGGATGTTGCGGGCGTCCGACGACGCGACGTCCGGCTCGGTCATGA
>CAYTLZ010000097.1:0-2809 GCA_964438785.1 uncultured Actinomycetota bacterium
GCGATGGCGTTGATGTTGCCGGCGTGGGTGCTGCCGGTGACCACGTCATCGAAGATGTTGTTCGCCACCGGTTGCAGGCCCAGTGCCCGCGCGAGGAAGGTGGCCATCTGCTCGCGGGTGACGTCACCCCGCGGGCCGTAGGTGGTCGGGGTCAGACCGGCGGTGATCTCGGCCGCGACCAGCCGGCAGATGTTGACGGCGTGCGTCGCCGTCGGCGACACGTCGGTGAAGGGCAGGATGCACTCGCTCAGACCGCCGGAGCTGTCCAGGGCGAACATCCGGCCCTCGTTGTAGACGTAGAGCACGCCGTCATCATCGATCAGCGCCGCCTGCGCATCGATCCCTGGCGCGATCCGTGTCTCCGTCTCCAGGGCGTTGTTGGTCACCCGCCACTGCTCGACACCGGCGGGCGAGAGCCGGATGAACGCACCGTCCTCACGGGTGGTGAACAGATACAGGTTCCCGCTGGCGTCGGCGACGGCCTGTGGCGTCGCGTTCGCACCGAGCTCCCGCAGTTCCACCTCGCCGTCGAAGCTGGTGGGAGCACCGGTCGCGGCGGCAACCGCCTGCAGGGTGCCGAGGCCGGCGTTGAACACCACCGTGCCGCCCGTCGAGGCGAGCAGCGTCGCACCCGGGTTCGAGGTCGACTGGCGACGTTCGACGCTCCGGGTCCACGTCAGGTTCAGGTTGGACAGCGCGAAGCTGTGCACGGAGGTCTGGAACGCCCGCGAGGCGGAGAAGCCGCTGACGAAGCGCGGCGCCACCACGACCTGGTTGCCGACGATCAGCGTGCGTGCGGACCAGGGGTCCGACGCGGCGATGGGGGAGCCGTCGTCGGCGACGACGGGGATGGGCACGCTCGCGGTGAGCGCGCCCGTGGCCAGGGACAGACGGGCGAGGTGCGGCTGGTCACCACGCTGCACCGGCAGCAGCCACTCCGTCGAGGTGGCGGCACCGACCCGCGGCTGGGGGACGTTCTGCAGGTTGCCCGGCACCTCGGCGAGGATGCGGTCGAAGTCGGCGTCATCGGCGTCGATACTCCACGCCAGGCTCGGTGTCGTGCCGGAGATGTCGAGGGCCACCACGTGGCTGTTGCTGCGTCCCGCCACATCGGAGCCCAGCACGATCAGGCGTTCGTTCGCTCCGGAGCCCAGGGCCTGCAGGCCGGTGCCCCAGCAGTACAGATCGCCGCCCCCGGAGGTCCGGGGCACCTCGGCGTTGCTGTCGGGATCGAAGGCGAAGGCGGTGCCGGGTACCGGCGCACCGGTGTTGGGGTTGATCTGGTGGACGTAGCGGGTGTCGATGGTGGTGTCCATGTCGGCGGTGCGCATCACCCACAGCCGTCCCTGGCTGTCGATCGTCGGCAGGCAGCGGTCCGCGATGCCGACGGCGGTCCACAGCCGATCACCGTTGTCGACGTCGATGCCGACCAGGCGGTCGTCACCGACGCCGGCGGTGGCGCGGCGGATCAGGACCCCGTCCGGGTGCAGGATCGGGGCGTCGAGTGCGCCGGTATCGAAGCTGAGGTCGCTGCCCGGCTCGAGGTCCGTTGCCCATCGCACGCCCGGGTCGGACGGGCCATCGGCGGCGGCCTGGGAGGTGTTGGCCGCCCCCTGGCCCGCCATGGGCCAGGGCCCGGCATCGGTCTGGGCGACGGCCGGCGCAGCGAGCGCCAGGGCCGTGGCAGCGGCCAGGACGAGCGCGCCGCTCCGGCGCGCGAAGGTCTGGTGGGTGAGCATCCGCGTGGCTCCCTTCCTCGGTGGGCCGCTGCCCTGAGACGGCGTGTAACCCCTGGCGGCCGTGACGGTCCCGCGGTCGGACGCGGCACGGCCGTGCTGATGGCGACGGCGGCCACGACCGTCAGCGGCGCTACCCCTGACCGATCGGTGCCGCCGGGACCCGGTCGAGGACGGCCACACCTGCTGGGTGCTCGTGTGCGGTCGCGGTGTGGCCGTACCTGCGGTCGTGGGTGATCCCACGGTCCGGTCCCGTCGGCACTATCGCCGCCCGTGCCCCGGCGGCCAACGGTCGCACCACCCACTCCACCGTGCAGTAAGCGCGCCGGATGTGCGCTGAGCATCGCTGGCTGGGCGGGGGCGTCGCGCAGCGACCGCGGGCGTCGCTGGCTGGGCGCGGGCGTCGCGCAGCGACCGGGGTGTCGTCCAACGACCGCAGTGAGCGCGTCGAGGTGGAGCGGGTGGGTCGTAGACTCGGACCCGGACGCCGCACGGCCCGATCGCAGCAGCAGGGGCGGGGCGGCCGCGGACGAGGAGCTGTGCGATCGCTGCCATCACCGCGACCTCCCGAGGTCGCCAGCGTGCGCTGCTGGCGGTGACCGGTCTGCTCGCGGCCGTGACGATCGTGGCGCTGAGCGTCCGGGTGGACCCGGATCTCGGCCAGCCACGTCCGGGCGAGCTGCTGCCGCAGATGACGCCGGAGGAGCAGCACGACCTGATCGCCGAGGTCCTGCGGGCACCCGCCCCCGACGGCACGCACTACCCGGCCGGCACCACGGGGCTGATGCTCTCCGAGGTGGTCGCCTCCAACGGCTCGACCCTGGTCGATGAGGACGGCGACGCCTCGGACTGGATCGAGCTGCACAACCCCACCGACACGCCCATCGACGTGGGTGGCTTCTACCTCGCCGATGACGACGCCGAGCCGCAGCGTTTCGAGCTGCCGTCCCGGGTCATCGAGCCGGGCGGCTACCTGATCGTGTTCGCCTCGGGGAAGGGCCGGGCACCGGAGCTGGCCGCACCGGCGTCCGCGGCCGCCGGCGCAACACCCGTCGCGGCGGACCTGTCGGCCG
>CAYTLZ010000097.1:2909-13174 GCA_964438785.1 uncultured Actinomycetota bacterium
CGCCGCGGACCTGACGGAAGACGACGACGACCTCGATGTCGACGACGATCCCAGCGACGCGCGGCTGTTGCGCGAGCAGTTGCCGGGGGGGCCCGGTGACCGGATCCCCGCCGCGGGGCAGCCGGGCGAGCAGGTCCACACCGATTTCGCCCTCAGCCAGGACGGTGAGCCGATCCTGTTGATCGAGCCCGACGGGCGGGTGGTGGCCGACCGGCTGCCGCCGATCCCGCTGCCGCGTGACGCCGCCCTCGGCCGCCACCCCGACGACTCGTCCACGACGTGCCTGTTCGACCACGGGACCCCCGGTGCACCCAACCCGGGGCGCTGCTGGGAGGACCTGCGGCTCGGCGCTCCCACCCTGTCCGCGGCCACTGGCGTCCACACCGGTCCCCTCGAGGTCAGCGTCGACCCTGTGCTGCCCGCGGCGGTGAGTGGCGCGGATCGCGAGCCGTCACCGCTGTACTACACCCTCGACGGCTCCTACCCCGACCCCGACGCCAACCCGGACGCGACGCAGACCCACGATCCCGCCTCCGACGGGCCCCTCGACCTGTCCATCAGCGACCGCAGCGGCGAGGCCGCCCCGCTCTCCGCGGTGTGGACCGGGCTCGAGCAGCGCTTCCCGCAGCGAGCTGAACCTCAGGTCGAGCTCCAGGGCACCCCGGTCCGGGTCCGCCCCGCGGACGGACGTGAGCGTGTCGCCACCTACCTCGTGGGCGAGGGGTTCCGCGCCCTCGAACTGCCGGTGGTCGCCCTGGTCGCCGATCCGGGGCACCTGATGGACGAGGAGACCGGGCTGTTCGTGCCGGGGCGGCGCTACGAGGAGTACCGGGCCAGCCCCGAGTTCGACCCCGACCACGGCTTCCGGATCCCGGCCAACCCCGTGCAGCGCGGCCGGCTGTGGGAACGGCCCCTGCTCACCGAGCCGCTGAACGCCGTGCGCTTCGAGTACTGCACCCGACCGGACACGACGCCGTGCGAGCTGAGCCAGGACGTCGGTCTGCGCGTCCACGGCAACTTCAGCCGCCTGCTGCCCCAGAAGAACCTGCGGCTGTACGCCCGCAACCACTACGGCGACGACCACCTCGAGCACGCCTTCTTCGGTGACGCCGGCCCCGACCGCCACCGCCGGTTGATCCTGCGGGTGTCCGGCAACGACTGGGGCCTGACCATGCTGTGGGACGCCTACCTGCAGACGGTGATCCGCGAGATGGAGTTCGACACCCAGGCCGACCAGCCCACGGTGGTGTTCATCAACGGTGAGTACTGGGGGGTACAGAACCTGCGGGAGCGCTACGACCGCCACTACCTCGGCATCACCCACGACGTCGACAGCGACGAGGTGGTGATGCTCGCCCGGGCCGGCAACGTCGACGAGGGGCTCCCGCAGGACGGGCAGGACTACCTCGACCTCATCGACGCCGTGGCGGCCGCGCCACTCGGTGATCCGGAGATCGTCGCCCGGGTGGAACGTGAGGTGGACATCGAGGGGCTGTTCGACACCGTCATCGCGCGCACGGTGGTGGCCGACACCGACTGGCCCCACGCCAACGTGCGGACCTGGCGGGTGCGGACCGAGCCGACGGGCAGCGCCGAGGACCGCGGCTGGCCGGACTCCCTCGCGGAGCCGGCCCCGACCGACCGCCCCGGTGGCCCCGCCTGGGGCGCCGACGACGGGCGGTGGCGGTGGATGAACTTCGACCTCGACCACGCCGGTGACGGCTTCGGGCAGGGCGGCGAGGGCCACGCCACCGCGCTGACCAAGGACGAGGCTGTCGATGCCCTGGGACGCTTCCTCGACGCGGACGAGCACCCCGAGTGGGCCCAGGACATCCGGCTGCTGACCGAGACCCTGCTGGCGGTGCCGGCCTACCGGGAGGCCTTCGTCGCCCGCTACCACCACCACCTCGACACGACCTTCGCCCCGGAACGCACCGTCGCCCTGCTGGAGGAGCGCGCGGGCGCGATCGCGGGGGAGATGCAGCGCCACAGCGGGCGCTGGGGGTATCCCGACTCGGCCGAGGCCTGGCGGGACCACGTCGAGGAGGTGCGGCGGTTCATGGTCGAACGGCCCGAGCACGCCCGGCGCCACCTCGAGCAGCACCTGGGAGACTGACCCGTCAGGCGCGGCCGGGGGCACCCGGCGGTGCCGGGGTCGCGGGGGTGGGGCCCGGTCAGCCCCTATCCTGGCGAGGCGTCCGCGATCGAGGAGGTAGGTGTGGGCGAGCTGGTGCTGCCCGACCTGCTGCGTGACCTGGCGCTGAACCTGGTCGCGGTCTCCATCCTGGTGTTCGGCATCTACTTCCGTCGGCACCGCCGCCGTGACCTGGTGCTGGGCTACATGGCCTTCAACGTCAGCCTGTTCGCCGTGGCCGCGGCGTTGGGCAGCTCCAGCCCCCTCAACGTCGGGGTCGGGTTCGGGCTGTTCGCGGTGCTGTCGATCGTGCGCCTGCGCTCGGACGAGTCCACCCAGGCCGAGATCGGCTACACGATGGTCTCCCTGGTCCTGGGGCTGCTGATGGGCCTGCCGGGCCTGCAGTTCGAGGTCAAGGCCATCTTCGCGGTGCTGCTGGTGGTCACGATGTACATCATCGATCACGATGCCGTGCTGCCCGCGGGGGTCCACCGCAGGTTCCGGGTCACCCTCGACCGGATCGAGCTGGACCACGACCGCCTGGTGGCCGACCTGGAGTCCCGCTACGCCGGCCGGGTCAAGCACCTGATCATCGTCGAGGTGGACGAGGTCCGCGAGACCATGCGCCTCGACGTGCGGCTGCGCGCGGAGCCGGGCCGCACGCCGGCGACCGGCACCGCCGTGACGCCGCAGGCGCCGCACGCGCCGTACGAGCCGCACGCGCCGTACCTGGACCGCGACCCGTGAGCGGCCGGCCCGTGGTGCTGCACACCCCGACGGCGCTGGCCGGCGGGCCGGGCCGCTCCGCCCCGGCCGGCCACCCCAGCCTGCCCGTCGACCACCTCGACACGATCTCCCTGGAGGGGCTCACGGCCGTCGCGGCGCTGACCAGCCGGCATGACGCGAAGTACGTGGTGGCCCGCTCCGCGCTGCCGCGGCTGCTGGAGGCGCTGGGGCCACGCTCGCGGGTGCTGGACGTGGACGGGCGGCGCAGCACGGCCTACGCCAGCGTCTACTTCGACACCCCCGGGCTGCTGACCTACCACGAGCACGTGCAGGGGCGGCGGCGTCGCTGGAAGCTGCGCACCCGCCACTACGGGGACCCCGACCACGCGATGCTGGAACTGAAGCGCAAGGGTGTGCGCGGTCGGACGATCAAGCACCGCTGGCCCCACGAGGCGCACCCGGAGGTGCTGGATGCGGCCGGCTGGCAGCGGGCGGACGAGGTGCTGCGCGCGGCCTACGGCAGCGGCCTGCCCCGGGAGCTCGTCCCGGCGGTCTCCACCGCCTACCGCCGCACCACCCTGGTGGACACCGCGGCGGGGGAGCGGCTGACCATCGACGAGGACCTGACGATCGTGGCGGCGGGGCGCGAGCTCCACCTCGGTGCGCAGGTGGCGGTCGTGGAGTCCAAGGCGGCCACCCTGCGCGGTGTGGGGGTACGGGCGCTGCGGGAGCTGGGCCTGCGACCCGACCGCGTGAGCAAGTACTGCCTGGCCGTCGCCTCCGCCTACGACGACGTGCGCGGCAACCCGTGGCTGCCGGTCCTGCGCCGCATGCAGCCGGCCGCGGGTGCTGGTGACTGACCCGGCTGCGCCACGGCGCCGCGGCCGGCGCAGCGCCGCCGGTGACTGACCCGGCACCGCTGCGCCGCAGCGCCGCCGGGGTGTCACGCGGTCGTCGTGGATCGTGCCAGGACGTGCGACCGCCGCTCGGCAGGTGGAGGTCGCAACGGTGCACGCCGTTGCTACGGGGCGGGATGCGGTGTGCTGAGTAGGCTCGGTCGTGGCCCACAGTCATCAACAGTCCCAACAGCAACACCGTCCACACCGTCCACGTCCGCACCCTCCGCGCGTCCACCGCGGCGCTGCGGGCCCTGCACCAGGGCGCACCCCCCCGCGTACCGGACAGGCCGCGCGGACCGGACGGACCGGGTACCGGAGGCACCGTTGCGTACACGCACCACCGCCGTCCTTCTCACCGCACTCACGGCACTGGGCGGGTTGGCCTTCAGCGCCGTCGCGGTCGCCGACGACCGTGCCGACGACCGAGCCGACGACCGTGCCGACGAACGCACCGGCGACGCTGACGGGGTCACCACCGCCGCCGCCTTCGACCTGCGCCCACAGGTCCGCGCCACCGGCGACATCGCCCCCGACATCCGCATCCAGGGGCGCGGTTGGGGGCACGGGGTCGGGATGAGCCAGATCGGTGCGCAGGCCCAGGCCCTCGAGGGCCGCTCCGCCAGCGAGATCATGACCTTCTACTACGCCGGCACGGAGGTGGCCACCGACAGCCGTGCCAGCCAGGAGCGCATCCGGGTCGGGATCGACCGCGACGTGACCGCCAGCAGCGTGCGCGCCCTCGACGACACCGTCACCTGGCAGGTGTGCACGCCCGAGGCGTCACCACCCCGTGACGGGCGCGTGCCCGCCGACCGCTGCGCGGACTGGTTCGAGCAGGCCCCCGACGAGCAGCTGCGCGTGCGTCCCCTGCCGCTGGAGGGAGCGGCCACCCCCAACGGCACCCAGACCCACTCCGGCGCCGACCTGACCACCCTCGACGACGTCGAGGTGGCGGAGGGCGACGACGTGGCGCCCGCCCCCGACGGCGGGTTGCTCGTCCAACGCCGCGACAGCAGCGGGACCTGGCGCAACCACCGCGCCTACGCCACCCCGGCCGGGCGCAGCGCCGCGCAGCTGCCCGTCGCCCGCGCGGTCCACGGTGGAGACCGCATCGCCGCCCAGACCTACGCCACCGACACCGGCGCCCCCACCGACGCCGACGGGCAGCGCGAGCGCACCTACGCCCACGGCTGGCGCGACCTCCACCTGACCGTGCGCGTCAGCAACGGCGACGTCTCCTACGCCCTGGCGGTGGTCCAGGACGTCGTCGACACCGAGCGCTACCTCCAGGGCCTCCAGGAGGTCCCCACCTCCTGGCCCGCGGCGGCCCTGGAGGCCCAGGTCATCACCGGCCGGACCTACGCCCTGCGCAGCGGCATCGGTGGTGCCTGCCGGTGCGACATCCTGGCGTCGCCGGCCAGCCAGGTGTTCCGCGGCACGGCGATGGTGGATGCGTGGCAGGGGCAGCGGTGGCAGGCGGCGATCGACGCCACCCGCGACCAGGTCCTGACCTACGACGGGGAGCTGGCCCAGACCTTCTACTCCTCCTCCCACGGGGGCCGCAGCGAGAACGTCGAGGACTCCTGGGCCTACTACCTCGCCTGGCAGCGCATCGACGACCCGACCCAGACCCAGCCACCCTCCTACCTGCGCAGCGTCGACGACCCCTGGTCGGTCTCCGAGGCGGTGGGCAACAGCCGCCGCGACTGGACCGCGACCGCGTCCAACGCGGAGCTGACCCGGCTGGTCAACCGTGAGCGGGACGCCCTCGGCGAGCCGCGGCTCGAACGCATCGAGCGGGTGCGGATCGGTGAGCGCACCGACGGCGGCACGCCGCGCACCCTGCGCCTGACCGCCACCACCATCGACGGTGAGCGCACGGAGCTCACCTACCGCGGCGTCCTGCCGGAGACCCGCAGCGCGCCCATCCAGCGACCGATCGCCGGCGCCCTGCTGCGCCGCGAGCTCGCCCTGACCGCCGGTGGCGAGGCCGCCAACGGACGGATCTCCTCCTCGCAGATCACCGTGATGGGCTTCGATCCCTTCACCGACGACGACGGCTCCACCCACGAGTACGCGATCACCTGGGCGGCCGAAGCGGGCATCGTCTCCGGCCTGACCGACACCACCTTCGGTCCCTCGCGGGACGTCACCCGGGCACAGATGGCGACCTTCCTCAACAACACCTTCGCCCTGCCCACCGCGCCGGGCGACGCGGACACCTTCCCGGACGTGGCCGCGGGCTCCACCCACCACGCCGCCATCGAGGCGATCGCCAAGGCCGGCATCACCCTGGGCTACGGCGACGGCACCTACCGGCCGAACGCGCCGGTGAGCCGCGCGGAGATGGCCACCTTCCTGACCCGGGCGATGCTGCTGGAGGGCGGGGACACGGCCACCTTCACCGACGTGGCCGCGGGCTCGACCCACGACGCGAACATCCGGGCCCTGGCCGCCTCCGGGATCACGGCGGGCTGCGCCGCGGACCGCTTCTGCCCCGAGGACCCGGTCAGCCGCGGGCAGTTGGCCACCTTCACCTACCGCTCGGCACGGCGGTGACGCCCCCGACATCGAGGTGGCGGCCACGACCCACCGCCCCCGCGTCGCGGTGGCGGTCACGCCAGCGCGGGGTCGCCGCCCTGGTGGTCGGTGGCGCCTTGACGCTCGCCGCCCTGGCCGCACCGGTCCAGGCGGCGTCGGCGGGCCACACCGCGCAGCCGGACGAGCCGGCCAGCCGCGTCGTCGTGCTGTGGGAGCCCGACGTGGCCGACGGCACCCGCGCCGCGGCGCTGGCACCCCACGGGGTGCGCACGGCCCGGGGCGCCAACCTCGACACGGTCGCCGTCGCCCCCGACGACGCCGAGGTGGTGGCGCAGCAGGTGGCTGCCATCGACGGGGTGGTGGCCGCCGAGCCCGACCGCGTCGTCCACCTCGCCACCGGCACCCAGGACGCGGACCTGGCACCACGACCGCGCGACCCGCTGTTCCGTGAGCAGTGGGGGTTGGAGAACACCGGCCAGCTCACGGGGCTGACCGGTGAGCCCGCCTCCGTCGCGGGCGTGGACGTCGGTGCCCGCCCGGCGTGGGCCACCACCCTCGGCAGCGCGCAGGTGACCGTCGCGGTGATCGACTCCGGGGTGGATCTCGCCCACCGCGACCTCGACGGGGCCTTCTGGGAGAACCCCGGCGAGGTGGTGGACGGCACCGACACCAACGGCAACGGCTTCGTGGACGATGTGAACGGCTGGGACGTCATCGCCGGTGCGCCGGTGATCGCCCAGGATCCGACGAGCCTGCCGGCGGAGGCGCACGGCACCCAGGTGGCGGGGGTGATCGCGGCCCGCACCGACGACGCCTTCGGGGTGACGGGGCTCGCCCCCGGGGTGCGCATCATGCCGCTGCGGGGTTTCGAGCAGCTCGACGCTGCTTCCGCCGGGCGCAGCGACATCCCGACCCTGGTCGAGGCGATCGCCTACGCGGTGGACAACGGCGCGGACGTGATCAACGCCTCCTGGGAGGCCGGGACGGACAGCCGGGTGCTGGAGCGGGCCATCGCCGACGCGGGCATCCCCGTCGTCGCCGCGGCGGGCAACCGCGGGCTCGACCTCGACGGTCCCGCCACGGCGATCCCCGCCGCCTTCGACCTGCCGAACGTGCTGGGGGTGGCCGCGATCGACCCACGCGGCCAGCTCCCCGGCTTCTCCTCCTTCGGTGCGACCACCATCGACCTCGGTGCACCGGGCGTGGCGGTCGTGACCACCACCGCCGGTGGCGGGCACACCACCCTGGCGCAGGGCGCGGTGAACGGCACCTCCTTCGCCACCCCCTACGTGTCGGCGGCGCTGGCGCTCGGGCTGTCCGCGCAGCCCACCACCTCGACGCCCGACCTGATCGACACCCTGCTGCGGACCACCTCGGCGGCACCGTCGCTGGCGGGGCGGTCCACCACCGGTGGGTGGCTGGATGCCGGTGCGCTGCTGGCGGGTCTCGAGCGACCCGTGTGTGGCCGCGACGAGCTGCCGGTGGCGCGCTTCGATGACGTGTCGCCCACCAGCACCCACGGCCGCGCCATCGACTGCATCGCCGACCTCGGGGTCACCAGCGGGTTCCCTGACGGGACCTTCCGGCCGGCGGAGCAGGTCACCCGCGGGCAGCTGGCCAGCTTCCTGACCGGGGTCCTGGTCGATGCCGGCGCGGTCGACGAGGCCGACCTCGGCACCTTCCCCGACGCCTTCCCCGACGACGACGGCAGCGTCCACGAGCCCGCGATCGACGCCCTGGCGGCCGTGGGGGTACTGCGCGGTGACACCGACGGCATGATCCGCCACCGCGCACCCGTGACCCGCGGCCAGCTGGCCGCCATGCTGGTGCGCACCCACGCCGTGGTCGACGAGGTGGCCCGTGAGCCGTCCCGCGAGTGGTTCCAGGACACCCCCGGGACCACCCACGCCGAGGCGATATCCGTAGCGCGCGACCTGGGGGTGGTCCGCGGGCGCGATAGGGTCACCTTCGGCCCGTCCGCCACCACGCGACGCGACCAGATGGCCAGCACCCTGTCCCGCCTGGTGGACTCGTTGGCCCGTGAGCGCGGGTGAGCGGGTGGCTGAGCGGGCGGGGCAGCGGCTGACAGGGCACACGGACGAGGGGGGCGGTTTGCAGGCACGACGGGTGATCGCTGTGGTGGTGGTGCTCGGGCTGCTGGCCGCGCTGACCACCCTGGAGCCGCACCGCGCTGCCGTTGCGGAGCCGGGTGCCGCGGAGCCCGGTGCCGCGGAGTTCGTGGGACCACAGCCGACCGTCGCGGAGCCCGACAGCGCCGAGCACGACCGGGTGCGTCTCTCCGCGACGGAGGACGCCCCGCTCCGACGCAGCGACGACGAGTTGGGCGTGCTCGACCTCACCGCCGACGATCTCGAGCCGGTGACCGTCGATGACACCTTCTTCGACCTCCAGTGGTACCTGCGCGCCACGGGGGTCCCGCGGGCGTGGCGGCTGACCCGCGGCGACCCGGCGGTCACCGTGGCGGTGGTGGACACGGGCGTGGACCCCTTCCACCCCGACCTCGCCGCGTCCTTCTGGCGCGACCCCGTGGACGGCACCAACGGCCTGGACCTGCTGAACGGCACCCGGTTCCCCTTCGTCTCCTCCACCGCGGACTGGCACGGCACCGCCGTCGCCGGCGTGCTGGCCGCCCGCGCCGATGACGGCTACGGCATCGCCGGTGTCGCACCCGAGGTCTCCATCCAGGTCTTCAAGGTGTACGGCTCGGTCGATGATGAGACCGCACCCACCCTCAACGCGGGCTACGGCACCGCGATCGAGGCCATCGAGGCGGCCACCGCCCGCGGCGCCGACGTCATCCTGCTGACCTGGGGCGGCCAGGAACCCAGCGTGCAACTGCGCAACGCCATCGCGGGGGCGGGGGTGCCGGTGGTGGTGGCCGCCGGCAACGACGACGTCGACCTCTCCGCTCCTGACGAGGAGCTGCGCCGCTTCCCGGCGATGCTGCGGCTGCCGAACCTGATCACCGTCACCGCCTCCAACCTCGACGACGGGGTGTGGCGCGAGGGGGAGGGGGTGGGCGCCAACCTCGGTGTCCGCCACGTCGACATCGCCGCACCGGGGGAGCTGATCCTCGCGCCGTGGTCCGGACGCGGCCACCGCTACCACGGGGGCACCTCCTTCGCCGCCCCGCAGGTGGCCGGGGCGCTCGCGCTGGCGACGACCTTGGCGCCGCGCGCTGACGCCTCGGAGCTGGTCGCGGAGCTGACCCGCACCGCGCGCCCGGTACCGGCCTTCACCGACCAGGTCACCTCGGGCGGCATCCTCGATGTCCCCGCCTTCCTGACCGCCATCCAGCGGCCGGTGTGCGACGACGCGGTGGGCCCGGCCGGGTTCACGGATGTCGCCGAGGGCTCCACCCACGCCCGCAGCATCGACTGCATCGCCGCCTACGGGCTGGCGGCCGGCACCGGTGACGGGCTGTTCTCCCCCGACCGGCCCGTCACCCGCGGACAGATGGCGACCTTCCTGGCCCGCACCCTGGCGCGGGCGGGCGCGCTCGAGGACCCGGCGTCCCTGACGGTGCCGACCGAGGCTGACCAGGTCAGCTTCACCGACACCCTCGGCACCACCCACGCCGCCACCATCGAGGCCGTGTCGGCGATCGGGATCGCCCAGGGCTACGGCGACGGCACCTTCCGTCCCTCCGCCGAGGTGACCCGTGGCCAGATGGCGGCGTTCCTGGTGCGCACCGTCGAACACCTCACCGGCGAGACCTACGTGTCGGAGCGCAACTGGTTCGACGACATCGCCGACACCACCCACGAGCGGGCGATCGGTGCGTCCCGGGAGCTGTCGATCAGCCTCGGTACCGCCGAGCCGCGCACCTACGCCCCGTCGGTCACCCTGACCCGCGCGCAGATGGCGTCTCTGCTGGCGCGCGGCCTGGACGCCCTGGCCCGCGAAGGCATCGAGGTGGCCCCGCCCCCGGCGCCGGACCCGGC
>CAYTLZ010000098.1:0-10318 GCA_964438785.1 uncultured Actinomycetota bacterium
GCTACGAGCTCGGCGGCGGGTCGATCCGTATCCACGACCGCGACGTGCAGGCGCGCGTGTTCCGGTTCCTCGGGATCAGCGACGAGGACGCCGAGGAACGTTTCGGGTTCCTGCTGCGCGGACTGTCGCACGGCGCGCCGCCGCACGGTGGGATCGCACTCGGGCTCGACCGGCTGGTGATGCTGCTCGCGGACGCGACCAACATCCGTGACGTGATCGCGTTCCCCAAGACCCAGTCGGGCGCGTGCCTGCTGACCGACGCCCCGGCCGGCTACGAGCCGCAGGCGCTGGCGGACGTCGGCCTGCGACTCGCGCCGCAGCCCGTCAAGGACTGACCGACAGCTCGGAGCGCACGTCGATCACGCCGTCGACCTCGGCGACCTCGGCCAGCAGTTCGCGCTCGGTGAGGTTGGTCGGCACGGTGCCCTTGAGCGCGACGCTCCCGGGCCCGTCGACGCGGACGACGACCTTGCTGACGTCGTTGCGCCGGCCGAGGACGTCACTGGCGATGCGCTGCTTGAGCAGCCCGGCATCGGACTCGGGCTGCTCGGGCAGCGCGTCCTTGACGCCCTCGATGACCTCGCCCTTCGCGCGCTCGACCGCACCCTTGGCCTGCTGACCGGCATCATCGACGAGCTCACGCCCGCGGGCGACCGCCTGGTCGCTGAGCTGCGAACGGCGCTGCTTGCCGCGATCCGGGTCGGCGAGGTAGGCCGCGGCCGCCCCGAAGGCCATGCCGACGGTGATCCACAGCAGTCGGCGTGGCCAGGTGGTCCGCTTGGAGGCCGCCAGTGCGGCGTCGAGCTTCGACTCGAGCCCGGAGGTCGTCACCTCGAGCCGGTCGCCGACCGCCACCTCGACGTCGTCGATGCGCTGACCGAGTCCGTGCAGTTCGCGGAACACCGACCCGCCGTCGGCGCGCACGACGTCCGCGGTGCGATCACGGAAGCCGTCCAGCGCGGAGCCGACCGCCGCGCCGACCTTGCCGGCCGAGCTGGTCACGCGGTGCTGGACGTCGTCGAGTTGGCGTGTCATGGCTGGAACCTTCATCCGGAGTTGGACACATGTTGGCGTGTCCGCCCGTCGATGGCCACCGACGACCGGTCATGTGACCCGCGCGTGGGTCTCGCCGGCCGCGGGATCGCCGGGGTCGCGTCGTTCGGGTCATTCGAGCGACTGGGCCTCGTACTCGGCGGGCACCGCGTCGGCCATGGCGGCCTCGCGTTCGCCCCTGGGCTGGTCGCCACCGATCGTGGTGTCGACCGTGGTCTGGCGTTCCACCTCGCCGTTCAACATCGCGCCGAACAGCAGCGCGAAGGTGGACAGGAACACCCACAGCATCACGATGACCACGCCGGCCAACGACCCGTAGGTCTCGTCGAAGTCGCCGAAGCGGGACACGTACAGACTGAATCCGGCCGAGCCGACCAACCACATCGTCGTCGCGACGATCGCGCCGAGCCAGATCCACTGCACGCGGGGTGCCCGGCGGTCGGGACCCACGCGGTAGACCGTGGCGATCGCCAGCGCACAGAACACGGCGAGCACCGGCCAGCGTGCGGCGACGGCCAGGCTGGCGGGCAGGCCCTCGAGCCCGCTGGCGTCGACGATCCGGGGCAGGACGATGGAGCCGACGACGGTCAACGCCGCGAGCAGCAGGCCCGCCACCGTCATGGTCAGCCCGAGTGCGCGCCGGGCCAGGAACGAGCGGCTGCGCCCCTCGCCGTAGGCCGCCGCGACACCGTCGACGAGGCCGAGCATCCCGCTGGACGCCGCCCACAGGGCCGTGGCCAGGGAGATGATCAGTGCGGTGCTCAGCGAGCCACTCGCCTGGTCGGTGAGGTTCGTCAGCTGTTCGGACACGAGTTGCCCGCCCGACTCGGGCAGCTGGGCGGCGATGGCCTCGATCTGCTCGACGAGCACGTCCGGATCGGCGACCAGCCCCCAGATCGAGATGGCGGCCACCGCGGCCGGGACGGTGGCCAGCAGCAGGCGGAACGCCACACCGGCGGCGAGCAGGGCGACGTGCTGCTCGGTCAACTCCAGCTTGGTGCGCTGCACGATGGCAACCCAGGCGGCCTTCGGCAGTTCGCGGACGTTGGACGCCCGGGCACCGTCCGCGCGCCGGGCCCGGGTCGCCGCCGACTCGTCGCGCATGTCGATGAAGCTCGGGTCGCCGTCGGTCGGCGGGGTTCGCTCGGGTTCGGCTCGCTGCTCGGACATCGTCGTCTTCCCGTGGCGGGTCGTCGGACGACGGCTCCGTGTGAGCACCGTACGGCGCGTCGGGCGGTGCCCGTCCGGCCATCGGTACGGTGCGCGGATGAGCGACCCGCAACTGTTCGGCACCCCGTCGGCCCCCCTGGCCGGCTCTGGTGCCGTGCCCGGCTCTGGTGCCGTGCCCGGCTCTGGTGCCGTGCCCGGCTCCGGCAACGTGCCCGGCGCGGCCGGTGCGCCCGCCGACCGGTCAGCACCGCGGGCACCGATCGCCGGGATGCCGTTGGCCGCACGGCTGCGCCCCCGCGACCTCGACGAGTACGTCGGGCAGCTCGACGCGCTGGGACCCGGCAAGCCGCTGCGCGCGATGCTCGACCAGGGTGAACTGCGCTCGCTGATCCTGTGGGGGCCGCCCGGGGTCGGCAAGACGTCGCTCGCCGCCGTGATCGCCCAGCGCGTCGAGGCGTCCTGGTCCGAGCTCTCCGCGGTCACCGCCGGCGTGAAGGACGTCCGCCGCATCATCGAGGAGGGCCGCTCGCGGGCGGAGATCCGTGGCCGGCGGACCGTGCTGTTCGTCGACGAGATCCACCGGTTCAACAAGAGTCAGCAGGACGCGCTGCTGCCCGGGGTGGAGGCCGGCTGGGTCACGCTGATCGGGGCCACCACGGAGAACCCGTTCTTCGAGTTGAACGCGCCGCTGCTGTCGCGCTGTCAGCTCATCCGCCTGGAGACCCTGACCGCGGAGGACATCGGCACGCTGCTGGATCGCGCCTGCGCCGACCCGGAGCGCGGGTTCGGCGGCCGGGTCGAGCTCAGCCCGGCCGCCCGGGAACATCTCGTCCACGTCGGCGACGGGGACGCCCGCGCGGCCCTGTCGGCGCTCGAGGTGGCCGCGACGGCCGCCGGTGCCAGGCTCGGTGTCGGTACCGCCGACCCGGACGCCCGGCCCGATCCGCTCCACCTCGATGTCGATGCCGTGGCGGACGCCATGCGCCGCTACCGCTACGACAAACACGCCGACGGGCACTACGACCAGGTCAGCGCGTTCATCAAGTCGATGCGCGGCTCGGATCCGGATGCCGCCGCCTACTGGCTGCTGCGCATGATCGAGTCCGGCGAGGATCCCCGGTTCCTGGCGCGGCGGATGGTCATCTTCGCCTCCGAGGACATCGGGCTGGCCGACCGGCAGGCGCTGCCGTTGGCCGTCGCCGCGTTCGATGCGCTCGACAAGGTCGGGCTGCCCGAGGCGCGTTACGCGTTGACCCACGCCGCGATCGCGTTGGCGGTGGCCCCGAAATCGAACGCCGTGACCCGCACGATGGGTGCGGTCGGCGCGGCGTTGACCAGACACGGCAACCTCGACGTCCCCCCGCACCTGCGTGACGGGCACTACCAGGGGGCGGCCACTCTGGGGCACGGCGACGGCTACGACTATCCTCACGACGACCCGAGCGGGTACGCCGCCGAGCAGCGCCATCTGCCCGATGAGCTGGCGGGCGCGGTGTTCTTCGAACCGACCCACCATGGCCACGAGGCAGCGGTCGCGGACCGCGTCGAGCAGCTGCGCGAACGGTCCCGCCGGGCCGGGCGGGACCGCACCGCGACCGACCGCGACACCACCACCGACCGTACGGAGCGCATGTGACCGTCAGGGACTGGGCCATCATCCTCGCCGTCGTCTTCTGGGGCCTGTTGGTCGTGACGATCTGCTACGTGCTCGCCAAGGTCGTCGGGCTGCTCGAGGAGGTCACCCGTGACCTGCGCGAGACCACCGACCGCATCCTGCCGACGCTGGACCAGGTCACGGAGACCGCGACCGGGGTGAACGTGGAACTCGCCCGGGTCGACACGATCATCGCCGGGGTCCAGTCGATCACCGCGACCACGGACCAGCTGGTGGGCGTGGTGCACGCGACGGTGTCGAATCCGCTGATCAAGGCGGCCGCCTTCGCCGCCGGCACGGCACGTGCGACCCGCAAGCTGCGAGACTGAACACCCGCACGACCTCGACCCCGACCAACCACTCGACCAACGCCCAACCACTGAGGGGCAACCTCGTGAAGCGTGTCTTCACCCTCGCACTCGGCCTCGGCGCCGGGCTGCTGATCGGTGCCTACGTCGTCAAGCAGCTCGAGTCGGCCCAGCAGGCCGTCGCCCCGACGAATCTCGCCGGTCAGGCCGGCCGCGCCGCCGGTGGCTTCGCCGAGCGGCTCAAGGCCGCCGCCGCCGAGGGACGAGCTACGGCGGCCGCACGCGAAGCGGAACTGCGTGCGGCCTACCCCGTGCCGACCGTGCGCGACGCCCTCGGCGGCTGACGCGCACCGGCACCCGACGCGCCTGTTCGACACCACGCCGCCGACGTGTGCGGCCCCGAAGGACCCGATGTGGACTCCCTGACGATCCGAGAAACCTTCCTGCGCTTCTACGAGGAGCGCGGTGCACGCCGCTATGAGTCGGCCCCGCTGATCCCCAACGACCCGTCGGTGCTGCTCACCATCGCCGGGATGCTGCCGTTCAAGCCCTACTTCCTGGGCGACGCGACCCCACCGTCCTCGCGGGCCGTGAGCTTCCAGAAGTGCGTGCGCACCAACGACATCGAGAACGTCGGTCGCACCACCCGCCACCTGTCGTTCTTCGAGATGCTCGGCAACTTCAGCTTCGGTGACTACTTCAAGCGGGAGGCGATCCGCTGGTCGTGGGAGCTGTCGGTCGGCCCGCTCGGGCTGGACCCGGCGAAGATCTGGGTCACCGTGTTCGAGGACGACGACGAATCCGAGGCGCTGTGGCTCGAGGAGACCGACATCGCGCCGGAGCGGATCCAGCGGATCGGCGTGCCGGCAGGCTCCGAGCGCAAGGACGCGTCCGACAACTTCTGGTCGACCGGGGGCGCGGGTCCGTGTGGACCGTGTTCCGAGCTCAACTACGACCGTGGCCCGGACTTCGGGGTCGACGGCGGTCCGATCGCCAATGGTGAGCGCTACCTCGAGGACTACAACCTGGTGTTCATGCAGCACGAGCAGGACGCCGACGGCAACGTCGTCGGTGACCTACCGGCCAAGAGTGTCGACACCGGGCTCGGGCTCGAGCGCATGGCCGTGCTCATGCAGGACGTCGACAACGTCTTCCAGACCGACCTGTTCGTCCCGCTGCTCACCGCCGCGGAACAGTTGACCGGCGTGCGCTACGGCGAGGACGACGAACACGACGTGTCGCTGCGCGTCATCGCCGAGCACGCCCGCACCTCGGCGTTCCTGATCAGCGACGGGGTGCTGCCGGCCAAGGAGGGGCGCGGCTATGTGCTGCGCCGCCTGCTGCGCCGTGCGGTCCGGCACGGCCAGCTGCTCGGCATGGACCTCGGCTCGGGTGACCAGCAGCTGATCGTGCCGATGATCGAAGCCGTCATCGCCTCGATGGCGGACTCGTACCCCTCGCTGGAGACCCAACGGGAACTGATCACCCGGGTCGCCGGTGCGGAGGAACGCGACTTCGGTGCCCGGATCCGTCAGGGACTGGAGAAGGTCGACGAGGTCATCGACGGGGTGCAGGGTGGCGACGAGGCCGCGCGCACCACGTTCCCCGGCGACGTCGCGTTCGAACTGCACGACACGTTCGGCTTCCCGGTCGACCTGACCGCGGAGATCGCCGCCGACGCCGGGCTCGAGCTCGACCGCGACCGCTTCGAGGCGCTGATGGACGAACAGCGCCGCCGTGCCCGCGCCGGCGCGAAGAAGGGCGGCGGCGGGATCCCCGTCGAGGTCTACCGCGACGCGGCCGCCAGCATCGGCGACACGGAGTTCGTCGGCTACGACCGCCTGGCGGCCGAGGCCGACCTCGGGGCGATCCTGACCGCCGGCGGTCGGCTCGAGGGTGCCAGTGAGGGCGACGAGGTGGAGATCGTCCTGCCGCGCACCCCGTTCTACGCCGAGGGTGGTGGCCAGATCGGCGACGCCGGCACCATGACCACGGCGACCGGTCGGCTCGAGGTGCTCGACACCCAGCAGGTCGTCGAGGGCCTGGTCGTGCACCGTGCGCGGGTCGTCGCCGGCGAGGTGGCGACCGGCCAACCGATCGAGGCCGAGGTCGATCCGGCCCGGCGGGTCGCGACCGCGCGCAGCCACTCGGCCACCCACGTGCTGCACGCCACCATCAAGGAGATGCTCGGTGACCACGCCCAACAGGCGGGCTCACTGGTCACCCCGGGTCGGCTGCGGTTCGACTTCCCGCACTTCGAGTCGGTCGACCGTGACCAGCTCGACCTGATCGAGCAGACCATCAACGCCCGGGTCCTGCACGATCCGACCGTTACCACCGACATCATGTCGATCGACGACGCGCGCGCCGCCGGTGCGGTCGCCAACTTCGGCGACAAGTACGGCGAGGTGGTCCGGGTCGTCACGATCGGCGGCTTCTCCAAGGAGCTGTGCGGCGGCACGCACGTGCCCTCCGGCGCGAAGATCGGGACGATCACGGTCGTCCGCGAGGAGTCGATCGGGTCCAACACCCGCCGGATCGAGGCGCTGACCGGCGAGGACGCGTTGACGTTCCTCGGCCGCGAACGGCTCGTCGCCGAGGAGGTCGCCCGGCTCGTCGACGCGCCGACCGACCAGGCCGTCGCCCGGGTGGGAGCCCTGCTCGAGCGACTGAAGACGGTCGAGAAGGAACTCGCGGCCGCGAGGGGTGCCACCATCTCGCAGGACGCCGCCGCGATCGCGCAGCGAGCCACCCGCGAGGATGGCCTGGCCGTGGTCGTGCACCGCGCCGACGGGTTGGCGATGGACGATCTGCGCCGCCTCGCGACCGAGATCCGCGGCAACCTCGCCACCCGGGCGATCGTGGTCGTGGGCACCGCCACCGACGACGGCAAGGCCCAGCTCATCTGTGCGGTGTCCAGCGACCTCGCCGCCGACGGCATCGAGGCGCGACCCATCCTGCACCCGGCGGCCCAGGTCGTCGGTGGTGGGGCGGGTGGCAAGGGTGATCTGGCCCAGGCCGGCGGGAAGCAGGGCGACAAACTGGACGAGGCGCTCGAGGTCGCGGCCCGAGAGGCCCGTGACGCCCGGGCACGCCCATGAGCATGGTGGACCGCGCGCTCGGTGACGAGCTCCCCACGATCGGACGGCTGGTGGCGTTCGACCTCGGTGAGGTGCGCATCGGCATCGCGGTCAGCGACCCCGGCCAGGTCGTCGCCTCACCGGCGGAGACGCTGCACGTGCCCCGCAACCAGGAGGGCCCGGCGCTCGATGCGCTGACGGACGCGGCCGCACGTCATGAGGCGGCCGCCCTGGTCGTCGGTTACCCCAAACGGCTCGACGGCCGCGAGGGTGCGCCGGCGGCGAGGGCGCGGCGGTTCGCCGATGCGCTGCGCACCCGAACCGGCCTGCCGGTGCTGCTCGCCGACGAACGGTTCACCACCGTCGAGGCCGAGCGGGTGCTGTTGCAGGGTGACGTCTCCCGAGCGGACCGCAAGGACTCGATCGACCGGGTGGCCGCCAGCGTGATGCTCCAGACGGTGTTGGAGGCCCAACGCCTGCGCCGCCAGCGATTCGAGGACGACCGGACATGAGACTCAGTCGCGGCTCGCGTTGGTTCCTGGCGTTCGCCACCCTGCTGCTGGCGGGGGTCGCGAGCTTCCTGTGGTGGCTGGACACCAGCATCTTCGACGACGACATCGAGGCCGGCCAGCCCGTCGAGTACACCGTCGAGCGCGGTGCCACGGTCCGGCTGGTGGGGGAGGAGCTCGCCGAACTCGGCGTGCTGCGTGCGCCGGTGCGGTTCCGGCTCCGGGCCGATGAGCTGGACCTGGCCGGCAACCTGCAGCCGGGCCTGTTCGAACTCGAGACCGGCATGGAGGTCGACGAGGCCATCGAGGTGCTCGCCGCGGGACCGATCGCACCCCCCTCCGTGCGCTTCACCGTCCAGGAGGGGCTGCGCGTCGAGGAGACGCTCGAACGGCTCGCCGAGCAGTTCGACCTCTACGAGGTGGAGGACTTCGAGGAGGTCATCGCCACCCGGCTCGAGGCCGGTGAGAACGTGCCCGGCGGCCTGCGGCTGCCGGAGTGGATCCCGGAGCCCAGCGAGGCCGAGGACGGCATCGAGCCCTTCGAGGGGGTGTTCTGGCCGCAGACCTACGAGATCGACGATCAGGCCAGTGCCCGCGACGTGCTGCAGCGCATGGTCGACCAGCTGAGCATCGAACTCGACCAGGTCCCCGTCGAGCAGCGGGAGGGACTCGACGACGCCGCCCTCTACGAGCGGCTGATCATCGCGAGTCTCATCGAGCGCGAGACCCGCGTCGATGCCGAACGGCGGACCGTGGCCGGGGTCATCGCCAACCGGCTCGACGAGGGCATGCGCCTGCAGATCGACGCCACCGTGGTGTACGCGGTCGGAGGGACGGAGTCGGGGATCGTCTCCTTCGACGACCTGGAGGTCGAAAGCCCGTACAACACCTACCGCAACGAGGGCCTGCCACCCACCCCGATCAGCGGTGTGGGGACCGCGGCGTTGCGTGCGGCGTTCGATCCCGAGGACGTGCCGTTCATCTTCTACGTGCTCGACCCCGCCTGCGACGGCAGCCACCGGTTCGCCGAGACGCTCGACGAGCACAACGCCAACGTGCGGGACTTCCGGGACAACGAACGCTGCACGCTGGAGACCGGCGAGACGGTCGAGTGAGCCGCCCTCCCGCCGGTGCGCCCTGGCCGACCGCCGCCACCCGACCGGTCGTGCTGCTCGGCTGGCCGGCCCGGCATTCGCTGTCCCCACAGATCCACAACGCGGCGTTCACCGAACAGGGCCTCGATCTGGTCTACCTCGCCGTCGAGGTGGCACCCGGGGACCT
The DNA here is from genome assembly GCA_964438785.1 of uncultured Actinomycetota bacterium. Lineage (GTDB taxonomy): Bacteria > Actinomycetota > Nitriliruptoria > Nitriliruptorales > Nitriliruptoraceae > PWLR01. Next base: position 9,056 of record CAYTLZ010000098.1, read on the forward strand.
GCACGCCACGGTGGCGGCGCTCGGGCACATGGGCACGCTCGGTGCGAACGTCACCGTGCCGCACAAACAGGCGGTGCTGGCCTGCTGCGACCGGCTCAGTGACGAGGCGACGCTCATCGGCGCGGCCAACACCCTGACCTGGACCGCCGACGGGCTGGTCGGGGACAACACCGACGCGCTGGGCCTGGAGGATGCGCTGCGGGCGGATGTCGGCGCGGCGCTCGGGCCGGACGACCGGATCGTGATCTTCGGTGCCGGTGGGGCCGCGCGGGCCGCGGCCGTCGCCGTCGGCCGGCTCGGTGTCGCGGTCACCGTCACCGCCCGGCGTCCCGACGCCGCCCGTGCCCTGGCCGAGCTGGCCGCACGCGCCGGGGCCAGTGCCGCCGACGCGGTGGACAGCACCGATGAGCCGGCACTGCGGGCGGCCGCGGACCCGGCGCGGGTCGTGGTCAATGCCACACCGCTGGGGATGCGGGGCGAGTCCCTGCCGACCCCGCTGATGACGCTGCACGTCGACCAGATCGCCTACGACCTGGTCTACGACCCGGCGGAGACCCCGTTCCTGCAGGCGGCGAGGCAGCGCGGAGCCGGGGCGCACCACGGGCTCGGCATGCTGGTCGGGCAGGCCGCGGCCAGCTACCGGCGCTGGACGGCGCAGGAGCCGCCCGTGGCCATCATGTCGGCGGTCGCCACCGCTGCGCTGGGCGAACGTGCGAGGCGCTCGCAGGGCTGAGCCGCGGCTGGTTGCTCAAGGCGGGGCTCCGACGCGCCGATGAGTGGGGAGAGCAGGACCGACCCCGGTGGCCGACCGGGGGCCACGCCGTGCCAGCGGTGGCGGTTGGTGCGCGCAACTGCTCGTGGAGGTGCCCACGATGAGCCAGCTTCCCGAATCGCGTGCCGGTCGGTTGGCCGCCGCGCTCGACGAGTTCGTGCGGTCGTCGCCGGACGTCGAGGCTGCCGCCGTGGTCTCCTTCGATGGCCTGCCGATGGCCAGCGCCCTGCCCGACGACATCGAAGAGGACCGGCTCGGAGCGATGAGCGCCGCGCTGCTGTCGTTGGGGGAACAGGCGGCGATCGGTCTGGGACGCGGCCAGCTCAACCAGGTCTTCGTCGAGGGGGACCACGGCTTCGTGTTCCTGATGAGTGCGCAGGACCAGGCCGTGCTCGCGGCCGTGGCGTCGCGCAGCGCCAAGATCGGGTTCATGCTCTTCGAGATGCGCCGTGCCGCCAAGCGGATCGGTCAGGTCCTGGCCGAACCCGCCC
>CAYTLZ010000098.1:10418-13152 GCA_964438785.1 uncultured Actinomycetota bacterium
CCGCGCCTGCCCAGGCCGCGCCGGGCTCCGCCAGCACCGGTGCCAACGGCTCCGGTGAGCGCGCGACGGCACCGGCCGCCGCCAGCACGTCCACGGCCTCCAACCCGCCGGCTGCGGGGACGCCGCCACCGCTGGACCTGGTCCGTGGTGCGCAGGAGCCCGCCGCCGCGTGGCCCAACTGAGACGGGGGGTCGACGATGCTCCAGGGTGACCTGAGCGATTTCACGCTCGCCGAGATCCTCCAGCTGCTGGCCTTCACGACCAAGACCGGCCGACTGCACCTGCAGAGCGGCGACACGCTCGGGCGGGTCGAGGTGGGTGCCGGCCGAGTGCTGGCCGCATCCGCCGATGCCGCCCATCTGCCGCTCGCGCGTCGACTGGTCGGCCGGGGCCTGCTCGACACCGACACGTTGCAGGACCTGGTCGGTGAGCGTGACACCCTGCCGACCGACCTCGAACTCGCCCAGGCGCTGGTCGAGGCCGACCCCTCGACGGCACCCTCCGTCGGCGAGGCCGTGCGGGCGCAGAGCGTCGACGCGGTGTTCGACCTGCTCCGGTGGGAGGCGGGTCGATTCCGCTTCGCCGGTGGGGACGTCGTGGTCGACGGGCCGCTGGCGGTCGCCCACGATCTGGACGAGCTGCTCGAACAGGCCGAGGAGCGCCTCGGGCGCTGGGACGAGATCCGCGAACGCACCGGCCCCGGCAGCGCCTCGGTCAGCGTGACCACGCCACCCGACGACCAGGTGGCGATCGACGCCGACGCCTGGCAGCTGATCGGCCTGGCCGACGGCAGCCGCACCATCGACGAACTCGTCCGACTGACCGGCCGCGGGCAGTTCGACACGCGCAACACCCTGGTGGACCTCGCCGAGCGCGGTCTGGTCGCCTTCGGCACCGACCAGCGCGACGGTGCCCTGGAACGGCTGTTGCGTGGGCAGTCGACGCTCGTGGCGATCGAGGCCCGCCTTGGGGGTGGCGCAGCTCCCGTGACCGAGGCGACCCCGCGCGACACGGCCGCCACCGACGACGGTGTCGAGCCCGTCCTCGCGGCCGTGGCCGCCGGCGAGGCCGACACGCTGATGGCCGAGTTCGACCTCGACATCGCCGACACCGACGACACCGACACCGACGTCGCCGACGCCCCGGCCGTCGCCGACGCCGCGGCCGTCGAGGACGCCGCGGCCGTCGAGGACGCCGCGGCGGTGCTCGCCGCCGACCGCGACCACGCCGCGAACGACGACGCCGCCCGCGAGCCGGTGCGGGAAACCGTCGGGGCCGGAGCCGCCGGCCGTCGTCCGCGGCTGCGGACCGATCCCACCGTCGACTCGGCGCTCGTGGACCGGCTCATCGACGGGGTCAGGAACCTGGCATGAGCGCCCCCACCCCGCGCCGGCGCAAGTCCCGGACCACCAAGATCGTGGTCACGGGTCCGTTCAACGCGGGCAAGACGACGTTCATCCGCACCATCTCGGAGATCACGGTCCTGTCGACCGAGAAGTCGGTCACGGGACGTGAGGGGCGGGCGGGGGACCGCACCACCGTGGCGATGGACTTCGGGCGGATCACCGTCGGCAAGGATCTCGCGCTGTACCTGTTCGGCACGCCCGGCCAGGAACGCTTCGAGTTCATGTGGGACATCCTGGCCGAGGGGATGCTGGGCTTCGTGCTCATGGTCGACGCGGAGCGCGAGGACTCGATCGAGGAGGCCTGCCGGATCCGGGCGCACTTCACCGAACTCGCCGACGTCCCCTACGTCGTGGTGATCAACAAGGCCCCGTCCGCAGCCGAGGAGGCCGACGGGCTCGTCGACCGGGTGCGCGCCGGGCTCCAGCTTCCCGATCGGATCCCGGTCGTCGTGGCCGACGCCCGTGTCCGCGAGGACGTCCGCGACGCGCTGGTCGCGCTGCTCGAGTCGGTCCGCAGCCACCTCGAAGCCCGTGCTGCCACCACGCTCCCCGACGTCGAAGAGGTGTCCGGATGAGGAACCTGGGCCACATCCTGGTCGAGCGGGGGCTGATCACCCGCGAGCAGCTCGAGGACGCGGAGGACACCCACCGCACCACCGGCCGGTCGCTCGGTCGGGTGCTCGTCGACGCCAACATGGTCACGGAGAAGGACCTGGTCGCGGCGCTCGCGACCCGGATCGGGATGGAGTTCGTCGATCTCGACGAGGCCACGGTCGACGCCCGCGCCGCCACCATGCTGTCCGAGTCGATCATGCGCCGTCACGGGGTGCTCCCGATCGCGTTCGAGGACGGCAAGCTCGTCGTGGCCATGAGCGACCCGTCGAACGTGGTCGCCATGGACGACGTGCGCACCATCACCAAGATGGAGGTCAAGGCGGTCGTCGCCACCAAGGCCGACGTCGCCGCCGCCATCGGCAAGTACGCGTCCATGACCGGCGACATGGGCTCGATCGCCGACGACCTCATCAGTGGGGAGGACGAGTTCGAGGACCTCGCCGACCTCCGGGCGGTCACCGAGGACGCCCCGATCGTCAAGTTCGTCAACCTGCTCATCAGCCAGGCCGTCGCCGACGGTGCCTCCGACATCCACATCGAACCCGGTGAGAAGGAACTGCGGGTCCGCTACCGCATCGACGGGGTCCTCCACGAGGTCATGAAGAGCCCCCGCTCGATCCAGAACGGGGTGATCAGCCGGCTCAAGATCATGGCCGACGTCGACATCGCGGAGCGACGCATCCCCCAGGACGGGCGCATCGGCCTGACCGTGC
>CAYTLZ010000099.1:0-13104 GCA_964438785.1 uncultured Actinomycetota bacterium
TCGAGACCAAGGGCGGCATCACCCACAAGCTGATCGAGCGCAACACCACCATCCCGACCAAGCGCTCCGAGGTGTTCACCACCGCGGACGACAGCCAGCCCTCGGTCGAGATCCACGTGCTGCAGGGCGAGCGTGAGTTCACCAACGACAACAAGACGCTGGGCAAGTTCATGCTCACCGACATCCCCCCGGCGCCGCGCGGCATGCCCCAGATCGAGGTCACGTTCGACATCGACGCCAACGGCATCGTCCACGTCAACGCCAAGGACCTCGGCACCGGCAAGGAACAGTCGATGACGATCACGGGTGGCTCAGCGCTACCCAAGGACGACATCGAGCAGATGATCAAGGACGCCGAGGCCCACGCCGACGAGGACCGCAAGCGCAAGGAAGCGGTCGAGACCCGCAACCAGGCCGACACGCTCGTCTATTCGACCGAGAAGACGCTGCGCGAGCACGGCGACAAGGTCGACGAGTCCGTCAAGGCGGAGATCGAGGAGGCCGTCGGCACGCTGAAGACGGCCCTCGAGGGCGACGACATCGACGCGGTCACCAGCGCCATGGAGGCCGTCGGGTCCAAGAGCCAGCAGCTCGCGGAGGCGATCTACCAGGCGTCCAACGACGAGGCAGCCGCTGCCGCCGATGGCGACGCCGCCGGCGAGCAGGCCGCGTCGGACGACGACGAGGAGATCGTCGACGCCGAGGTCGTCGACGAGGGCGACGACCAGCAGGCCGCCGGCTGACCGGCCGGCGTTTCCCACCCCACCCGAACGACCCTCTGAAGGGAGGCAACGAGATGGCAACCATCACCCGTTACGACCCGATCCGCAGTGTCTCGTCGCTCCACGACGAGGTCGAGCGCGCGTTCCGGCAGGCCGTCGGTGCTCGTTCCGACGCGGCCCCGGCCGGGGCGTTCAGCCCCGCGCTCGACGTCGAGGAGGACGAGAACACCTTCACGCTGCACATCGAACTCCCCGGCGTGCACCCCGATCAGGTCGAGGTGTCGCTCGAGGAGAACGTGATCACCATCGCCGGCGAACGCGCCTTCTACGGCGAGCGGTCGACCGACGGTTTCCGTCGGATCGAGCGCAACTTCGGCCGTTTCCATCGCGCCGTGCGGCTGCCCGACCGGGTCGACGGCGAGCACGTCGAGGCGACCTACCGCGACGGTCTGCTCACGATCACGGTGCCCAAGGCGGAGGACGCCAAGCCCCGCCGCATCGCGATCCAGAGCGGCTGAACGCCGAACCAACGATCCGTACCCGCGGGACGGCCACCCGGTGGCCGTCCCGCCGCCCTACCCCCGTCATCCCACCCGTCACCCCACCACCGCACCGAGGTAGCCGTGACCGACCCCCGACCCCAGCCGGACACCCCGCCGGCGACACCCGACGCGCCGCAGCCCGACGACGGCTCCGTCGACGGCGAGGCGGTGGCCCTCGGCGGCGAGCCGACGCACGACGCTGCCGTCGATCCCGACGCGGTCGATGCGCCGTCGGCGGATGACGACGGGCTCGAGGACGGGGCCGATGACATCGAGGCGATCGCCGCGGCGGATCCCCGGTCCAAGGCCGAGCTGCTCACCGAGTTGATCACGGCCGAGCACAAGCGTGACGAGTACCTCGACGACCTGCGACGGTCCCACGCCGACTTCGAGAACTACCGGCGCCGGGTCATGCGCGACGGCGCCGCCCAACGCGAGGCCGGGAAGGCGGACGTCGCCGGTGGGCTGCTTGAGGTGCTCGACGACCTCGACCGCACCCTGCAGGCCGCGGCCGACTCCGATGACGCCGATCTGGCCAAGGGCATCGACCTGGTCGCCTCCAAGCTCGTCCGCGCCCTGACCGATGCGGGTCTGAGCCGGATCGACGAGGTCGGGGTGGTCTTCGATCCGAACGTGCACGAGGCCGTCTCGCAGCAGCCGGCCGACGAACCCGTCGACGAACCGGTGGTCGCCGAGGTGTTCCGTCCCGGCTACCGGCTCGGGGACCGGGTCTTGCGCGCGGCGATGGTCGTCGTCGCGCAGTGACGCTGCATATGCGTCGCGCAGTGACGCTGCATATGCGTCGCGCAGTGACGCTGCATATGCGTCGCGCAGTAACGGCCGACAAGCAGTGAGGAGGTGACCCATGGCACCGCAACGTGAATGGTTGGACAAGGACTACTACGACGTCCTGGGTGTGTCCAAGGGCGCCTCGGCCGAGGAGATCAAGAAGGCCTACCGCACGCTCGCACGTCGTAATCACCCGGACGCGAACCCCGACGATCCCGATGCGGAGCGTCGCTTCAAGGACGTCGGCGAGGCCTACGCCGTGCTCGGCGACGAGACCAAGCGCAAGGAGTACGACGAGATCCGACGCCTCGGTGCGTCCGGGTTCGGTGGCGGCGGAGCCGGCGGGTTCCCGGGCGGCTTCGGCGGTGGTGCCGGTGAGCAGGACCTCGGTGACCTGCTCGGACACCTGTTCGGCAACGCCGGAGGACCGGCGGGGCCGGGTGCCGGCCGGGCGCGGACCCGACCACGTCGGGCCGCCCGCGGCTCCGACCTACGGGCCGACGTGCATCTCACCTTCGAGGATGCCCTGGCCGGCGTGCGGACCACGTTGCGGGTGACCGGCGACGGGGCCTGCGACACGTGCGGGGGTTCCGGGGCTGCCCCCGGGACCACGCCACGGGCCTGCGCCGCCTGTGGCGGCCGGGGCCAGGTCACCATCGACCAGGGACCGTTCTCCTTCGCCCAGCCGTGTGGCTCCTGCGGCGGCCGGGGTGCGACCATCGAGACCCCGTGCACGACCTGTTCGGGCAACGGCCGCGTGGTCAAGCCCCGCCAACTGACCGTGAAGATCCCCGCCGGCGTCCGTGACGGTGCCGTCATCCGCGCCGCCAGCCGTGGCGGCCCCGGCACCAACGGCGGTCCGGCCGGTGACGTGCTGGTGACCGTGCACGTCGAGGCCCACCCGCGATTCGGGCGCAAGGGCGACGATGTGACGCTCGAGCTGCCCGTGACCTATACGGAAGCGACGCTGGGTGCCAAGATCGCTGTCCCGACCCCGCGCGACGGCAAACGCACCATCAAGGTCCCGGCCGGGACGCCCAATGGCCGCACGTTCCGTATCCGGGGGGAAGGGGCACCGAAGAAGTCGGGAGGGACCGGCGACCTGCTGGTCACCACCCGGCTGATCGTGCCGACCTCGATCAGCCGAGCCCAACGCAAGCTCCTCGAGGAGCTCGCCGCCCACGACGACACCGCAGCCCGCGACGCCGATCTGTTCGGGGTCACGCCAGAGACGAGCTGAGGAGCGCACCCATGGCAGCAGCCCAACAGCGTTACCTCGAACGCCATGACCTCGAACCCCGCGATCAGGGCACGTCCTGGTCGTGGTCGTCGGGCCGCGAGCATCGCTCGCCCGCCGACGAGGCCGCCGAGGCCTTCCGTGGTGGTGAGGACCGTGACGCACCGGTCTACGTCATCTCCGTGGCGGCCGAACTCGCCGACCTGCACCCGCAGACCCTGCGCGCCTACGAACGGGAGGGCCTGCTGACCCCGGCCCGGACCGAGGGCGGCACCCGGCGCTACTCCGAACGCGACGTCGAGCGGTTGCGGTTCATCCGCACGCTCACCCAGGACGAGGGGCTCAACCTCGCCGGCGTGAAGGTCGTGCTCGACCTCGGCGAGAAGCTCGAAGGTGCCCGCCAACGCATCGGCGAGCTGGAGGAGATGGTCCGGGTCCTGGCCGAGCGCATCGAGGACCAGCCGCGCAGCGACCGGTTCGAGATCGTCAAGGCTCCGCCCTCGCAGGTCGAGGTCCACCCGCTGCGCCGCCGGACCGCCCAGCGTGGCGGGTCGGTGCAACGGGCCCGGCCCGTGCCGCCGCCGGACCGCCGTCCCGCCGACGTGTGAGTCCCACGGTCGCCGACCGGTCCGGAGCCCGGGTCGCGGTCGTCACCGGTGCGGCATCGGGCATCGGCCGTGCGCTGGCCCTCGAGCTGGCCGCGCAGGGGGCCGCGCTGGGACTCGCCGACGTCGACGTCGACGGGCTGGCCGACATCGCCGCGGCCTGTCGCCGCACCGGCGTGGACGTCCATGCCGAGGTGGTGGACGTCACCGACGAGGCCGCGGTCCGCGCGCATGCGCGGGCGGTCGTGGAGCGCCTCGGTGCGCCCCGGTTGGTCGTGGCGAACGCCGGCATCGCGGCCAGCGGCACGGTCATCGGCCAGCCCCTGGCGGACGTGCGCCGGGTCATCGAGGTCGACCTGTTCGGGGTGATCCACACCTGTCGGGCGTTCCTACCGGCCCTGATCGAGGGTGGTGGCCGGCTGGTGACGATCTCCAGTGTGTTCGGGCTCATCGGAGCCCCGAAACAGTCGGCCTACAACGCGGCGAAGTTCGGGGTCCGGGGTTATACGGAGGCGCTGCGCCAGGAGGCGTCGTTGGCCGGCTGGCCCGTCACGGTCTCCTGTGCGCATCCGGGTGGGGTCAAGACGGCGATCGCCCGTTCGGCGTTGATCGGTCCGGACGAGGACGCGGCCACCACGGCCCGGATGTTCGATCTCATCGCGCGTACGTCGGCCCCGGCAGCCGCGCGCGCGATCCTGCGGGGGGCGGCCGCCGACCGCCCGCGGATCCTGGTCGGGGTCGACGCCCGCGTCTTCGCCGCGCTGGCCCGCACGACGGGTGCCGGTTACACCGATCTGATCGGGCGATCGTGGTGGGGACGGCGGATCTTCCAGGTGACGGGCTCGGTGCACGGAGCCCGCGGTTGCGTGCCAGCGGGTGACACCGGGTGACGCACGGTGCTGCGCAGGCGCAGGAGCGCTGCGCGTTCGCCGCTCATGTAACCGAGCGTGACTTCAGGTGACCCGAGGGTGACGCTGACGCAGTGAGTGACGCCGTCGGGGGTGTCATCGCTCGCGATGGCCGGGCGTGACATGTCCGACCTGGACGTGTCCGACCGGGAGTGACGAGGTGACCGTGGTGCCTGGAGCAGATCCGCCGACGCCCAGCGACGAGACCGGCCTGACGCTGGTCGAGTTGATGGTCGCGCTGCTGGTGCTCGGCATCATCCTGACCGGCCTGGTGTCGGTCACGGTCGGCACCCTGCGGATCACGCTCATCAACGATCAGCGCTCCGTCGCGACCAACCTCGCCCAGGCCGAGATCGAGCGCGTGCGGGCGCTCAGTTTCGAGCAGCTCCAGGCGCAGCTCGGGGACCAGCCGCCCCAGGTCATCGCGACCGAGGACGGCATCGACTTCGAGTTGGTCCGCTCCGCGGCGTGGGCGGCCATCGATGCGGACACCGATCCCTGCGCCGAGCCCGACGGATCCACCGTGACCGCCGTCATCCGGGTGGACGTCACGGTGCGGCCGGTGACCCAGCCCGACCATGCGGTGACGTCCACCACGACCGTCGCCCGACCACCGGCGACACCGGCCTCCGGTGTCGGTGCGCTCAACGTGCGGATCTTCGATCAGCAGCAGCCCGCGGCCGGGGTCCCGTCGGTGACGGTGCAGCTCATCGGTCCGGAGCCGAGCGGCGAGATCCGGATGCAGACCACGCCGGATGCGGGTTGCGTGCTGTTCACCGACATCCCGACCGGCAACTACACGGTCGCCATCGAGCGGCTCGGTTACGTCAGTGCCCAGCCCGGTCCGGATGCGGCCGCACCGCGTGTCGCGGCCGGCGTCGGTGACGGCCAGCGCACCACCGTCGAGTTCGCGTATGCACCCCGCGGTGGGCTGCTCATCGCGGGCAGCGACGCGCTGCTCGGCACCGAGCCGATGCTGGTCCCCGTCGATCTGCCCGTCACCATCGCGCGCAACGACCTGGTCGAGCTCGGCACGGCCGGCGTCGCGTTCGACCCGGTGTGGCCCGGCTCGTGGGACGTCTGGGCCGGTGACTGCCGCTACGCCGATCCCCGGGCGCTGACCGACGCCGACGAGCCGGAGCCCCAGTGGCCCGGCGCGGATCGCCAACCGCCGGTGGCCGCCATCGCGGGAATCGTCACGACCGGGACGGCCGAGCTCGGTCGTGTGCGGCTGAACCCCAACGTCACCGGCCCGGGCACGGGCGTCGAGGTGACCATCGCGGCGGTGGCGGTCAGCCCGTGCGCGACGGGTACGCCGAATCTGATGCTGCCGGGCCAGCACCCCCTGACCGGAACCACCGACATCGGGCTGCCCTACGGCGTCTGGGACGTCGTCGTCGACGAGGTCGGTGGGCCGCGCAGCGGCACGGTGCGGGTCACCGTCGACCCGCGGGATCCGGCCCAGCTGACGCCTGAACTGGTCCTGCTGTCATGAGGGCCGCGCCGCGCACCGCCGCACATCACGACGAGTCCGGGGTGACCCTGGTCGAACTGCTCGTCGCCATCACCGTGCTGGGCATCGTCATGGCCGGACTGTTCGGGGGCCTGACCGGGCTGATCCGGGCGACCAACACCATCGACACCCGCACCGACAACGTGGATCAGGCCCGTCTGGCCGTGGCGTCCCTGTCCCGCGACCTGCGGGCCGCCTCACCGACGGTCGACGACGAACCGGCGTTCCTCGTCGCCGAGGCCCGCCACGCCAGGTTCCACGCCCGGCTGTCCCGCGACGACGCGCCCGTGCTGCTCGACCTCAGCGTCGATGCGGACGACCGGCTGGTGGAGACCCTGACCCCACCCACCGTGCAGGCCGACGGGTCGGTGGTCTACGACCCGGCGGACGCACGGACCCGGTATGTGGCCAGCTACCTGTTCAACGGCCCGGACGAACCGATCCTGACCTACGCGACCATCACGGAGACCGGGGAGGTCGTCGAGCTCGCGATGCCGGTCACCTCGGTGCAGGACCTGCGCTCGATCCGCCTGGTGCAGATCGATCTCGTCATGGCCCGGGATCAGGGTGCCCGGGTCGAACCCCAGCGGGTCAGCACCCAGGTGCGGCTCCCGAACCTGCGAGGCGGATCGTGATCGCGTCCCCCGTGTCCCGACCCGCGCGCCCGCGGCTGGCCGACGAGGGCGGCGTCGCGCTGATCACGGTGCTCGGGCTGAGCCTGGCCATCGCCATCCTGGTGTCGGCCTCCGTGGCCTACGCGCTCACCACCATGCCGCAGGTCCGTGATCACGAGGACTGGAACGCCGCGCTGGCGGCGGCGGAGGCGGGGGTCGACGATGCCCTGTTCCGGTTGAACCAGAACTCGTCGTACTGGGCGACCGAGGATCTCGACAACCTCGCCCTGGGTGGCTGGCGGGAGGTGCCCGGTGGGGCCTCGACGGCGCGCTACCACTACCAGCTCGATGCGAGCGGGGTGGCGACCACCGGCGCGGTCGACGTCGTCGCGACCGGGCTCGTCGGCGACCAGCGCCGCACGATCGAGGTGCGTCTGCGCCGCCGCGGCTTCCTCGACTTCCTGTACTTCACCGACTTCGAGGTGGTCGACCCCAACGCGTGGCCGACGCTCGACCTGAACGTGCGTAGCGCCATGGACGACTTCTGCGGGGTGTACTGGCCGGAGCGTGATGGTCGGGAGGGCGGCGTGCAGAACACCACCGATCCGGCGCAGATGGGCTGTGGCCGGATCCGGTTCGTCGAGGGTGACGAGCTGCGCGGGCCGGTCCACACCAACGACGCCCTGCGCATCGAGGTGGGCAGCGGCGGTCCCAGCGGTGAGCCGGCCGGCCAGCCGCGCTTCTACGGCGAGGTCACCACCGGCTGGTCGGGTGGCAACCCCGGCCAGCCGGACAACCAACTGTGGTTGCGCAACGAGGGGTCCACGTCGAACGATCCGTACTTCCAGGACGGGATCGTCTTCCGTGAGCGGCTGCCGGTGCCGACCACCAATCAGCGTCTGGCCGAGCAGGCGGCCGACACCGGCTGCGTCTACGAGGGGCCGACGCTGATCCGTTTCCATCACGACGCGGCGCAGAGCCGGATGAGCGTGGTCAGTCCCCTGACCCCGGCGAACTCGGCCGGTGTCGGGTGCGGACCGGGCGTCAACCTCGCCCTGCCCTCGGGTGAGGCCATCTTCGTGCGCAACAGCGACGCGGCGACCGGTGGGCACCCGCTCGGGCTGCCGCGGTCCAACGACATCAGCTCGTATCCCTCGCGGGCCGGCGACGCGTTCGTCTACGGCGAGGTCCGCGGTCAGGTCACCGTCGGTGCGGACAACGACATCTACGTCGCGCATGATCTGACCTATGCGGACCGCAGTCCCAACTCCGGCGATCTGACCGGGCTGATCGCCAACAACAACATCCGGGTCTACCGCCCGGTGCGGTCGAACAACGCGGCGCTCGGCGTCGGCGGCAACGTGCCACCGTTCAATCAGCTGCCCGGCGGGCACCGACCGGCGTCCGGCTCGTGGGACGCCCCCCGCATCGAGGCCGCGCTGCTCGCGCTGAACCGGTCCATCAGCGTGCAGAACTTCAACCGCGGGCCGAGCCAGGACGAGCTGTCCGTCTATGGCGCGATGGGCCAGCGGTTCCGCGGTCCTGTCGGCGTGTCGTTGGCCGGCGGCGGTCGACGGGGCTTTCTGAAGGACTACGAATACGACTGGCGGCTGCGCTACCTCTCGCCGCCGCACTTCATCGAGCCCGAACAGTCACCGTGGGAGCGACGCCGGTGGTCGGAGCTGAACCGTGCGCCGCTGTGCGCCGAGGGGGTCGAGCCCGGGATCGACGGATGCGTGCCCGACCCCACGGCCTGATCCTCCCTTGCCCTGCCCGCCGCCGTGGCCGATACTCGGGTTCGGCCGACGAAGGGGACATCGTGGTTCGGCTCGCACGCGGGCTCGGCATCGTGGGTGGTGCGCTGCTCCTCGCCATCCCCTTCATCGCCTCCGCGCAGGAGGACCGCACGTCGAACGGTACGGAACTCATCACCGTGACCGATGACGACGCCACCGGAGGCGACGATGCCCCGCGGTCGCCCGAGCTGCAGCCTGAACCCGCGCCGCCGGCGGACCTCGGACCGTCGACCAGCGATGGTGCTGACCCGGTCGACCCGGCTGAGCCGCTGACCGGCGCTGAAAGCGACGCGGCCGACGATCGTCCTGCACGTGTGGGGCCGTCGTGGTGGAACGAGCCCTATGCCGGTAAGGGCAGGCCACCCTGGGCCGGTGGCCCGAAGAAGGCCGAACGCGCCGGCGCGGATTCGTGGCGTCCCGGCGACGGCCCCCCGCCATGGTCACGTGGGGACGATGACGAAGACGTCGAGGTAGCGGACGACTGAAGCAGGTGTGATGCTGGCACGGGGCAAGGCCGTCGGACTGTTCGTCGGTGCGCTCGTGCTCGGCTGGCCGGGATCGGCGGCCGCTGACGACGCCGGCCCGGCCGTGCTCGACATCGACCCACTGTGCGGCGACGTCGAGGTGGCGGACTTTCCGGACCGCGGGACGGCCCACGCGCGGGCGATCGACTGTCTCACCGCGCTGCGTGACGGCGACGGTGAACCGGTGCTGCGCGGGTTCGACGACGGCACGTTCGGGTCGGACAGCATCGTGTGACGGGGTCAGCTCGCCGCCCTGCTCGATCGGTTTCTGACCGTCGCGGCACCCACGTTCAGTGATCCGGCAGCCGGGGCTGCGCCCCCGAACTTCAGCGACACGGCGGGCACGACCCATGAGGTGTCGATCGAGCGACTGGCTGCACGGGGGATCCTGGCCGGGCGCGCCGACGGGTCCTTCGGGCCGGGTGACCCGGTGTCGCGGGGGGCCGCCGCCTCCGCGCTCGCCCGGACCCTGGAGGTCGCCGGTGCGGGTCTGCCCGATCGGCCGCGGGTGCGCTTCGTCGACCAGGACGCCACCCACGGGTTGTCGCTCGCCGGGCTGGCCCAACTGGGGGTCGTGGGCGGGTTCGACGATGCCACGGTGCTGCCCGCGCAGCACCTGACCCGCGGCCAGCTCGCGTCGCTGCTGGCCCGCGGTGCCCAGCTGCTCGACGCCGACGGCGCGTTCGCGACCGATCCGGTGTCCGGGGGGATCGCGATCCCCGTCGAACCGTTGCTGCCCCGACCCACGCCGGCGGCGACCCACGTGCCCCGTGAACTCGCCGCCCTCGGGGATTCGATCACGCTGGCCTCGGGCGCGACCCGACCCGGTGAGAGCATCTTCCAGGTCACCCCGGGCGGCTCGGAGCCGGCCCGGTCCTGGGCGACCGGCACCGCGGACGGACTGGACAGCATCCGCCAGCGGCTCGCTGTGATCGCGACCGGACCGGTCGTCGCGCACAACCTCGCCACGTTGTCGGTGTCGATGCGCGCGGCCGCGGGGCAGGCGGCGGCCGTACCGGCAGGAACGGAACTGGTCACGATCCAGCTCGGCGGCAACGACCTGTGCCGACCGACGGTCGACCAGATGACCCCGACGGCCGACTACGCCGAGCAGGCCCGGGCCGCGCTCCAGCAGCTGACCGATGACCATCCGGCTGCGCTGATCCAGCTCTCGAGCGTCCCGGACATCTACCGGCTGTGGGAGGTGCTGCGCGACGACGATCTGGCGGTGGCGGTCTGGAACGGCACCGGGCTGCTGCCGGCGCTGGCCCCGTGCCAGTCGCTGCTGGCCGACGCGCGCAGCGATGCACCCGAGGATCGGGCCCGTCGGGATGCGGTCCGGGCGCGCAGCGAGGCCTACAACGCCGCGCTGGCCGAGGTGTGCGCCGACTTCGTCCGGTGCCGGTTCGACGACGAGGCCGTGTGGTCGTTCACCAACGATCCCGCGTCGTTCGGGGCCGACGACATCAGTCGCGTCGACTTCTTCCATCCCTCGTTCGCCGGGCAGCGCAAGCTGGCGGCCGTCGCCTGGGAGGCCGGGTTCGATCACCGCCGGTCCACGGCTCCCCGGGTGGACGTCGAGGTGGACGACATCACCGTCACCGACGCGGCGATCACCATCCGGGCCGACGGGCCGGTCGAGGTCGCCGGTATCGAGTACCGCACGCTGCGCGCCGGTGAGCGGCGAGGTGCATGGGAGGCCGTCGTCGGTGCGCAGGCCGTCCTCGAGCGGCCGCCGGGGATCGCGCTGGAGGTCCGCGCCGTCGATGTCGACGGCAACACCGCTGCCTCGACGGTGGTCGACCTGCGCTTCTGACACCGGCGTGCGCCACCTCGACGCAGCTTTCCTGCCTGGCCGTGGCTCCAGGTCGGTGATGGCACGCGCCGGTGGCTCTACCGTCGAGGGACGGACGTCGTGATGTGATCTGAGTGAGGGCGTGGGCCATGGACACCGAGAAGTTGACGACCAAGGCACGTGAGGCGTTGCAGCGCGCCATCACGCTCACCAAGGAGCGCAGCCACGCCGAGGTCGAGGCTCCGCACCTGCTGACCGCGCTGCTCGAGCAGACCGATGGGGTCGTGCTGCCGTTGCTGGGCAAACTCGGCGTGACCCCGACGACGCTGCGCAACCGCACGGCGGAACTGCTCGCGGCGATGCCGACGGCCTACGGCTCGTCCGGGCAGCCGTCCATCGGCCGGGCGCTGAACCGGGCGTTGGACAAGGCGGAGGAGGAGGCCGGCCAGCTCGGCGACGAGTACACCTCGACCGAACACCTGCTGCTGGGACTGGCGGCCAACTCGGACCGCACCGCGGCACTGCTGGTCGAGCAGGGCATCGACCGCGACGCGATCCTCACGGGCCTCAAGCAGGTACGTGGCACCCAGCGCGTCACCTCGCCGGATCCCGAGTCGACCTACGAGGCGCTCGAGAAGTACGCCCGTGATCTCACCCAGGCCGCGCGGGACGGCAAGCTCGACCCGGTCATCGGCCGCGACGAGGAGATCCGTCGCACCATCCAGGTGCTGGTCCGCCGGACCAAGAACAACCCGGTCCTGATCGGGGAACCCGGTGTCGGCAAGACGGCGATCGTGGAGGGCATCGCCCGACGCATCGTCGAGGGCGACGTGCCGACGCTGCTCGCCGACAAGAAGCTCGTCGAACTCGACCTGTCCGCGATGGTCGCCGGGGCCAAGTTCCGCGGCGAGTTCGAGGAGCGGCTCAAGGCGGTGCTCAAGGAGATCGAGGCCGCCGAGGGCGAGATCATCACGTTCATCGACGAGTTGCACACCGTCATCGGTGCCGGTGCGGCCGAAGGGGCGATGGACGCGGCGAACATGTTGAAGCCGCTGCTCGCCCGCGGGCAACTGCGCATGATCGGGGCGACCACGCTCGCGGAGTACCGCAACATCGAGAAGGACGCGGCGCTCGAACGGCGGTTCCAACCGGTCCACGTCGCCGAGCCGTCGGTCGCCGACACCATCGGGATCCTGCGCGGGCTCAAGGAACGCTACGAGGTCCACCACAAGGTCGACATCTCCGACGACGCCCTGGTCGCCGCGGCGGTGCTCTCGGACCGCTACCTCACCGACCGGTTCCTGCCGGACAAGGCCATCGACCTGCTCGACGAGTCGATGGCGCGGCTGCGCATCGCCAACGACTCCATGCCCCCCGAGCTCGACGAGGTCGACCGCCGCATCCGGCAGCTGGAGATCGAGCGCGTGTCGCTGGCCAAGGAGGAGTCGCCGGCCTCCGTCGCGCGGCTCGGTGACCTCGACGCCGAACTCGAGGAACTGCGGGCCCGGGACGCGGCCCTGCGCGAGCGCTGGCAGGCGGAGAAGGGCGCGCTCGAGGAACTCAACCACGCCAAGGAGGAGCTCGAGCAGGTCCGTGAACAGGCGCTCATCGCCGAGCGCGATGGCGAGTACGAGACCGCCGCGTCCCTGCGCTACGGGCGGCTGCCGGAGCTCGAGAAGCTCGTCGCCTCCGCCTCCGAACGGATCGAGACGTTCGCCGCCGACGGCAACCGGCTGCTCGACGAACGGGTCACGGAGACCGAGATCGCCGAGGTGGTCGGCCGCTGGACCGGGATCCCGGTGACCAAGCTGATCGAGTCCGAGGCCTCCAAGCTCATCCAGCTCGAGGAGCAACTCCACGCCCGGGTCGTCGGTCAGGACGAAGCGGTCGAGGCGGTCGCCAACGCGGTGCGCCGATCACGTTCCGGGATCGCGGATCCGGACCGGCCGCTCGGGTCCTTCCTCTTCCTCGGCCCGACGGGGGTCGGCAAGACCGAACTCGCCCGGGCCCTGGCCGCGTTCCTGTTCGACGACGAACGCGCGATGATCCGCATCGACAT
>CAYTLZ010000100.1:0-2710 GCA_964438785.1 uncultured Actinomycetota bacterium
CGTGGGACCGCGAGCGTGGCGGGTTCGGCCGTGCGCCCAAGTTCCCCCAGGCCATGACCATCGAATGGCTGCTGACCCGCCACGCCCGCACCGGCGAGACCGAGCCGCTCGACGCGGCGGTGCACGCGCTGGACGCGATGGCACGCGGCGGGATCCACGACCAGCTCGCCGGCGGGTTCGCCCGCTACGCCACCGACGCGGACTGGCTCATCCCGCACTTCGAGAAGATGCTCTACGACAACGCGCTGCTGCTGCCGGCCTACGCGCTCGGCGCGCGCCTCAGCGGCCGTGCCGACCTCGCCGCGGTCACCCGCAAGACCGCGAACTACCTGCTGACCGAGCTGCGCACCGACGACGGCTGTTTCGTCGCCGCCACCGACGCCGACTCGGAGGGCGTCGAGGGCAAGTACTTCGTCTGGAGCGACGCCGAGTTCCGCGCGATCGCCACGGACGCCGGCGTCGACGCGGACCTGATGGCCCGCTTCCACGGCGTCACCCCGGGCGGCAACTTCGAGGGTGCCAACATCCTGCACGAACCCGTCCCGCGCGACGTCTTCGCCGCCGACCACAGCATCGAGGCAGAAGCCTTCGAGGCCGACCTCGCGACCCTGCACGTCGCGCTGCTGGAGCGCCGCGCGACCCGGATCCCGCCGGGCACCGACGACAAGGTGCTCACCGACTGGAACGCGCTGGCCGTGCGCGGGCTGACGCTCGCCGGCCAACTGCTCGACGAACCGGACTGGATCGAGGCGGCCGTGCGCTGCGCCGAGGTGCTGCACGACCGGCACGTCGTCGACGGTCGCCTGCACCACACCCGTTCCGGCGACGAGGTGGCGGTCGACGGCTTCCTCGACGACCACGCGCTGTTGGCGCTCGCCGACCTGGAGCTGTTCGCCGCCACCGGCGACACCCGCTGGTTCGAGCGCTGTGCGGCGCTGACCGCCGACGCCCACGAGCGGTTCCGGGACGCCGACGAGGGCGGCTGGTTCCAGACCGCCGCCGACGCGGAGGCGTTGGTGCTGCGGCCCAAGGAGACCTGGGACAACGCCACCCCGTCCGGCGGGTCGGTGATGGTCGAGCTGTGCTGGCGGCTCGCCGGGTTGACCGGTGATCTGCGCTGGCGCGGCTATGCGGAGCAGGCGCTGCTCGGGGTCCAGGAACCGGCCCGGACGATGGCGACCGGCTACGGCTGGCTGCTGCGCCAGGCCGAGGGCATCGTCGCCGGCGCACGCGAACTGGTGATCGTCGGGCCACCGGGGCCCGAGCGCGACGCGCTGGTCGCCACGGCCCGGGAAACGGTGCGCCCGGGGATGCAGCTGCTGATCGTGGACGACGACCACGGCGACCGTGTGCCGGTGCTCGCCGGGCGCAGCTCGATCGACGGCCGTCCCGCGGCCTATCTGTGCCGCGAGATGGTCTGCGACCGTCCGGTGGTCGAGCCGGACGCGCTCGCGACGCTGCTCGCCGACGCGCCCTCCGACTGACGCGTCGCTCCGAACTCCCTACGACCGGCTGGACCGCCGCCGGCCGCTCGCCGCCCGTCCACCACGCCGTCGCGCGAGACGACCGGACCGCGGCCGACCTACCCTCCGATGGGCATCCGGCCGCACGACACGAACGAGAAGGACACCGAGGTGGAGCACGACTGGGGTAGCCGCGACGAGCGCTGGGCCGGCATCCGCAGCGAGGTCGTCGCCATGCAGGGCACCGACGTGCACCTGCTGCGGGCCGACGGCCCCGCCGACGGCCCGACCCACCTGCTGGTCCACGGACTCGGCGGCAGCGGCACCAACTGGCTGGAGGTCATCGCGGGGCTGGCCGCGACCGGACCCGTCGTCGCGCCCGACCTGCCCGGCTTCGGGCGCACCGAGCCGCCCCGGCCCGGCGCCAGTCGTATCCGCGCCAACCTCGGTTTCCTCAAGGCGTTCATCGGCCACGTCGGAGCCCAGGAGCTGGTCGTCCACGGCAACTCGATGGGCGGGATGCTCGCGACGCTGTTGGCGGCCGACCGTCCGGACGTGGTGCGTGAGCTGATCCTGGTGGACCCGGCGCTGCCCGGCCCGCGCAACCAGCTCAACCGGCTCACCAAGCAGACCATCCGCAACTTCGCGCCGTTCGCGGTGCCCGGACTCGGCCGGCGCGTCGTCGGCAAGATGTACGCGGAGAACACCGCCGAGCAGCTGTTCGCCGAGAACCAGGCGTTCGTGCACGCCGATCCGACCCGGGTGCGCCGTGCACTGCGTGAGGTCGGGCTGGAGAACACCGGCTACGGCCAGCGCACCCCGTGGCGGCTCGACGGGCTGGTCAGCGCAGCCGAGTCGCTGATCACGGCACTGGTGGGCCCGGGCGGGCTCAACCGGGCCGTCGACGCGGTCGAGGCCCGCACCCTGCTGCTGTGGGGCGATCAGGACCAGCTCGTCGGCCGACCGGTCATCGACGCGGCGCTGGCCCGCCGTCCCGACTGGGACCTGCACGTGTTCCCCGGCGTCGGCCACGTCCCCATGGTGGAGGCGGCCGGCGACTACCTCAAGGTGGTCACCGGCTGGCTCGGCCACGACCGTGAGGCCCGCCCCGAGGCCGTCTGACCCCCCGCGAGTTCGCGCTGCGGGAAACTGGTCGGGGTGACAGGAACGCGCATCCGGACAGCCGGGGGGGGCTGTCTCGGTGGGTGCGGGGTGCGGGAAACTGTTCGGGGTGACAGGTCCGCGCA
>CAYTLZ010000100.1:2810-13034 GCA_964438785.1 uncultured Actinomycetota bacterium
CCGCGCATGCGGGCCGCAGCGCGCACCGTCAGCGGCCGGCGTCGACAGCAGCACGCGGCGTCAGCGGCCGACGTCGACAGCGGCCGGCGTCGACAGCAGCACGCGGCGTCAGCGGCCCGCGTCGACCCGGTCGAGCCAGGACAGCAGCGTGGTGTTGGTGCGCTCCGGCACCTCGAACTGCGGCACGTGGCCGACGCCCTCCCACACCTGGACGTCCGCGGCGGGCAACGACTCCCGTACACGCCCGGCGTAGTGCGCGCCGACCAGTGGGTCCTGCGCGCCGAACACCCACAGGCTCGGCGGGATCGCCGCGGCCAGCCGGGTCCAGTAGGCCCGGCGACCACGCGAGCGTTCCAGCCCGAGCTGCCGCGCGCTGGCGTACAGCGCGAGGCGGTAGCCGGGGTCCTTCAACGCCCGCCGGACATCGGCCGCCGCTGCCTCGAGGTTCTGGGCCGGCAGGGCCTCCGGGGCGTGGAACAGCTCCCGCACCAGCCGCTCGATCGACCCGGCCGGCACCGGCGCCGGCGCGAGCCCCAGCCACTGGGGCCGCAGCAGCCGCAGCAGCGGGGCGAGCCGCCGCGTCTCGTCGAATCCGACCGCGGGAGCCAGTGCGGTCACGCTGCGCACCGACCGCGGCCGGTTCAGCGCGAGCTCGAGGGCGATGCGCGCCCCCATCGAGTTGCCGATCACGTGCACGGCCCGCAGTTCGTTGGCGACGAGGTAGCCGTGCACGACCTCGGCGAACCACGGCATCGAGTAACGCCGCCCGGTCGGCACGGGCTTGCCGGACCGGCCGCAGCCGGGCAGGTCGAGCGCGTGGACCTCGTAGTGGTCCGCGAGCCCGTCGAGGGTCGGCAGGAAGGACACCTTGGTGGCCCCGAGCCCGTGCAGCAGCACGACCGGAGTGCCCTCGCCGGCGACGATGGCATCCAGCGTGACCCCGCGGGTGCGGGTGCGCTGGCTGCGGATGTCGCGGGTCGCGCCCGGCGCGGGCCGGAACAGCGTCTCGAACCGGGCGGCGAGGTCCAGATCACCCTCGACCTGCAGGCGGCCGGCCAGGAACGCCGCGATGCCGTCGACCCGGCCGTCGGCGAGGTCCAGCCAGGTGTCGGTGTCGGCCCGCAGGACCACCTCGGCACCCGCCGCGGGGGTGTGGGCGGCGATCAGGCAGCGCCCGTCGCGGATGTGCATCGCCATCGGGGTCTGATCGCCGATGTGCAGCACGTAGGTCAGCGCCAGACCCTCGGCGACGTCCGGCAGGAACCGGTCGACCAGATCCATCAGCGACAGGCGGATCCGGTCCCGCCCTGGATGCCTCGCCGTGGTCACGTCCCGGGTTCCTCTCGCCCGGCACGCACCCTACTGCCCGTTCGGCCAGGTGGCCGGATCCGATGCCGTAGCGCGGCCGGGCACCTCGCCGTGGTCAACTGCCCGGAGGACGGCTCACCGCGTTCAGGTCTCCGCCCCCGCGCCGGTCGCCGTGAGCCGCAGGCCGCTGCTGCCCGCCACCCGTTCGATCGCGCCGGCGTCGAGCCACCGGCCGAGTTCGGCACGCGCCTCCTCGGGCCCGAGTGCCCGCTCGGCGCGGTGCTCGGTGATCGTGAAGGCCGGGTGCGCGGCGATGAACGCCGCTGCCTCGGCGTCGACCTCGGCGGGCAGCTGCCCGAGCGCCCGGGCCGAGTCGCGCAGGCCCGTGACCACCGCGTCGCCCCAGCGTTCCAACCAGATGGTCAGATCCCCGCGGCGGCGGGTGCGCGCCACCTCCTCGGCGTAGCCGAGCGGGTCGGCGGCCAGGGTCGGCTCGGGGACGGCGAGGTGGTCCGGATCCAGCCCGCGGGCGCGCAGCACCAGTCGCGCCGCCGCGCGCGCGAGCCGGCCGTTGGCGGCGTCGAATGGGTGGATGCGCAGGATCTCGAGGTGCAGGACCCCACTGGCGATCAGCCCGTGTTCGCGGGTGCCGGTCGAGGCCATCCAGGCGTCCAGCAGGCTCAGCTCGCCGGGCACCTCGGCCGGGTCGGTGGTGAAGTACAGCACCCGTCCGGTCCGCCCGTCGTGCACCGCCTGCTCGCTGGTGCGCGGCGCGCCGGCACGGTCCTCGGCGACCAGCCCGCGGGTCAGCCGGCGGTGCAACTCCGCCAGCGTGTCGGCCGGGTCGGTCAGCAGCCCGGCGACGAGGTCGTCGGCCCCGTCGGTGGCATGGACACCCAGCACCTCGAGCGCGCGGACCTGATCGTCGGAGGGTTCCTCGAGCACCCGCATCGCATCCAGCCAGGTGCCGCGGTGTTCACGCTCCGGATGCGGGACGAACGTGTCGCCCAGCTCGGCGATGGTCGCTGCGGCGGCCGCCGCGTCGGGCAGCCCCTCGAGTGCGGCCCCGTCGAGCCCGAGCGTGGCCGCGACCGCTTCGTCGCGGCGGGCCACCCGGGCGGCGGCACGCGCGTCGGGGTCGGCTGCCGCCACGGCGGCGGCGAGTCGTTCCACCTCGGCGACGAGCGTGACCAGGTGCGGGCTGCGGGCGAACCGGGGCGGTCGGGTGCTCAGCGCCACGGCAGCAGGAGCTGGCTGCCGCGGGCGGCGAGCGTGTTGATCCGACCGTGACGCCGACCGAGTGCGTAGGTCGCCGACGCGAGCGCGATCCCGCCGCCGATCGCGGTGGTGGTCTTGACCACCTGCTTGGTCTTGCGGGAGAACTCGACCATCGGCCAGCCCCGCTGCTGCGCGACGTTCTGCAGGGGCTTGTCGGCGTTGACCGCGACCGGGTGGCCGACCATTTCCATCATCGGCAGGTCGGACGCGGAGTCGCTGTAGGAGAACGAAAGCCGCAGGTCGTAGCCGCGTTCGGCGGCCAGCTTCGCGATCGCCTCGGCCTTGCCCTCGCCGTAGACGAACGGTCCGTCGAGCCGGCCGGTGTAGCGCCCGTCGACGACCTCCGAGGTGGTGGCGATGGCCCCCTCCATGCCGAGCGCCTTGGCCAGCGGTGCGACGACCTCGACCGGGGAGGCGGACACGATCCAGCAGTCGCGGCCGGCCTCGTGGTGCATGTCGACCAGGCTGCGCGACTCCGGCCGGACCTTCTCCAGGATGCGGGGGACGATCTCCTCGTTGAGCGCGATCAGCGCGGCCTGCTGCTGGCCCTGCACGGCCTGCAGGATGCGGTCACGGACCGACTCGGAGCTCTCGTCGGTGGCACCGAACAGCTTGAACGAGACGGCCTTGGCCCCGTCGCTGAGCAGGTCGCCGGTCGGGATCATCTTCTTGCGCCAGGCGGCGACCCCGAAGTAGAAGGCGGACGACCCGCTGATCAGCGTGCGATCGAGGTCGAAGAAGGCGGCGGCGTTCGCGTCGGCCACGACGGTCCCTGTCGGTTGCGGGCTGGTCGCCCGAGGCTAGCTAGCTGCCCGGACATGCGAGATCCCCAGCCCGGTCGCCTCGGTCGCGCTCCCTTCCCCGTGGAGCGTGGCCTCGGCCCCGTTGCTGGGGACCTCGTTGCATCGACCGTAGGGCTCGGGGGTGGGGGTGTCGACCAGACCGTCCACAGTGCCTGTGCACAACCGGGGGTCGGGATGTGGACGGACTGTGGACGAGTGGCGCGGACGTGACCGCGCCCAGGATCCGCATCGGGGCATCACCGCAGGTGGGAGGGGGCACAGCGGCATCGGGTCCTCCACAACCTGTCCACACCGTGTGGACAGGCACCGATTCCGGGGTGGCGCTCGCCCTCGTGCGAGGCTCGCACGACCGCCCGATCGACCCACCTGAACGCGGGTGGGTGTGCTACTCGCGTCGGGCTGTGGACAGCCGGATCCCGGTCCGTGTCGGCCGCGTACGGTGCCCGTCGACCGTCCCACCGTGGCGGCCCGCCACCGTCCGCGGGCCGTCACCCGAGCTCCGCCGGAGGGTGCCCGTGCCCGTTCCACGCTCCCGACCCGCCAACGCCGCCGAGCCGGCCGCGCACGGCACCGGCCCACGGTCGAACGCCGCGGGTGGCCCGGAGTGGCGTCCGGCGACCGCCGAGCGGCCGGCACTCGAGATCGTGCGCAGTGCCCGGCGGCGACGCACGGTGTCGGCGTCGTTCGTGGGCGATCGCATCGTGGTGCGCGTGCCCGCCGGCATCGACGCGGCCGAGGAGGCCGAGTTCATCGAGCGCATCGTGGCCAAGGTCGTGCGCCGCCACCGGGCCGACCGCGTCGCCGACGACGGCGCACTGCTGCGTCGCGCCCACCGACTGGCCGACCGCTACCTCGACGGTGTCCGCCCGGCGTCGGTCACCTGGTCGGCGCGGATGCGCACGCTCCACGGCTCGTGTTCCGTGGGCGACGGACGTATCCGGCTGTCGGTCGATCTGGCCCAGCACCCCGACTACGTGCTCGACGCCGTGCTCGTCCACGAACTCGCGCACCTGATCGAGCCCAACCACTCGGCGGCGTTCCACGCGCTGGCGAACCGCTACCCCGATCAGGCCCGCGCGAACGCCTACCTCGACGGCTTCGCCGCCGGCCGCTTCGCCCGCGCCCGGGCGGACGACGCCACGACCGCCGACGACCCGCCGCGCTCGGACGAGCAGGGCGGGTCGACGGAGTGATCACCGGTGGTCGCGGCCGCCGGTCAGCGGCGGTCGATCAGGACCGCGCGGGCCGCATCGGCCCGACACGTCAGGCGGTGGGCTCGTCGTCCGGGTCGTCATCACCATCGCCGTCGCCGGAACCGTCACCCGGGCTGTCGTCCGACCCGCTGGCGCGGTCGTCGCGATCGTCGCGCTGCGCGGCCAGGCGTTCGTCCGCGCTCTGCTCGCGCGGCGCGTCGCCGAGTTCGGCGAACAGCGCGGAGGCGTCGTCGGGGACATCGGGGTCCTCGGCGGTGCGGGCCAGCCACTGGCCCGGGTCGGCCAGCTCGGTCGCGTCGGGCAGGTTCTCCGGGTGCGCCAGCGCGCGGTGCAGGCCCTCGGCGCCGAGCGCCTCGTCGACGGCGGCGACGAACCGCTCGCCGACGGATTCGTCGTCGGGCTTGAGGTCGATGCCCAGCAGCGTGGCCAGCAGCTGCTCGCCGTCGCCGTGGGTGGCACGCCGGCGGCGCAGCACCTCCTCGATCCGGTCGAGCGTGGGCAGCCGCCCGTCGACGGCGCGGGCCACCTCGTGACGGGCCCACGCCCCGACCAGGCACACGACACCCTGGATCCGCTCCAGGATGCGGCGCTGCTCCTCGGTCGGTTCGATCCGCATCGACGCGGCCTGCTCCATGGCGGCCTTGAGCGACTCCGGGTCCTCCGGATCCACGCCCGACATCATCTCCTCGGACAGCTCCTGCAGCCGACGGGCGTCGACCGTGGTGCCGCTGGCGAACCGGGCGATGAGGCTGTGCACGTGCGCCTCGAGCCACGGGATCGCGTGGTAGAGCCGCCGGTGGGCGGCCTCGGTCAGCGCCAGCACGATGGCGACCTCACGCAGGTCGAGGTCGTAGCCCTCGAAGTCCTCCGTCACGTTGACGGCGAGGTGGAACGCCTGGTCGCGGGCGGCGGTGGGGATGCCGAGGTCGTACTGCCCGGTGAGCTGGCTGGCGAGCTGGCCGATGACCTGCCCGGCCTGCAGCCCGGCGAGCATCGCCCCGGTCGGGCGGATCATCTCGCCCGGGTCCTGGTTCATGAGCTGCTCGAGGATGCCCTCGAAGCCGGGTGGCAGCATCTCGGCGAGCTCCGGCGGCAGGGCGTCGGCTCCGGGCATCCCGCCCTGTTCCTTGAGCTGGTCGAACTGCTCGGTCGCCATGCGCACCATCGCGTCGGTGGCGGCCTTGGCGACCGGCTCGAGCAGGGGCTTGAACGCCTTCAACGCGGCGTTGACCCATTCCTGGCGCGAACCGACGACCAACCGGCCCGCATCCGGCGGCGCGGGCAGCGGCGTGGCGTCCAGCCAGTGCTCGGCGAGCTGGAAGGCCTCGGTCGCGCGGGCGCGCTCGGCGTCGTCGGGGGCACGGTCACCCTCGGCCGCGACCTGCAGCGCGACGCGGGACGCCAGCGACCAGTCGACCGGACCGGTCGGGGCCATCGGCGGCTGGAAGCCGAACCCGGGTCCCGCACCGCCACCGAACATGGCCTGCAGCTGCTGCTGGGCCTGCTCGAGCGCGCCGGGCCCGCCGAGCTGCTCGAGCATCGCGCGCAGCTCGGGCGGGATCCCCTCGAAGGGGTCGTCCGAATCGCCGGGCCGGTCGGGGAGGTCCGCCACTGTCAGGCCTGTCACTCGAGGACGTGCGCGCCGGCGGATCGCGGGCCCCACATCCTGCTCGGGGCCGGGATCGCGGATCGAACCGGGACCACTACCGTAGAGGTCCGGGAGGCAGCCGACCTCCGAGTCTGAGGACGGGGAGCTAAGGGTGACCACGATCGCGATCACCGGTGCCGGTGGCCAGCTCGGTCGCCGGCTGGTCCGGGCGCTCGACGCCGACCCGGGCGTGACCCGGATCGTCGGGCTGGACCGCACCCCACCGCGCGGGCTGGTGCCATCTCGATTCGAGTACCGCCCGGTCGACGTGCGCGACGCCGACTGGGACTCGGCGCTGGCCGGCGTCGACGTGCTCGTGCACCTCGCGTTCGTCGTCGACCCGATCCACGACCTCGACGAGGCGCGCGAGTCCAACGTCGTCGGCACCCGCAACGTTTTCGAGGTGGCCGCCCGGGCCGGGGTGAAGCGGCTGGTGTACCCGTCGTCGGTCGTGGCCTACGGCGCGCATCCCGACAACGACGTGCCGTTGACCGAGTCGAGCCCGCTGCGCGGCATCGGCGGGTTCCCCTACGCCGAGCACAAGCGCGACATCGAGCAGTGGCTGGCCGTGTGGCGCGACGAGCACCCCGACGTCACCGTCAGCGTGCTGCGCTTCGCGCTGCTGCTCGGCCCGGGGCTGCAGAACTTCGTCACCCGGTCCTTCGAGGCACCGAGGATCCCGATGATCCGCGGGCACCGGCCACCGCTGCAGTTCCTGCACCCCGACGACGCGGTCAGTGCCATCCGCCACGTCATCGACAAGGAACTCGACGGCACGTTCAACGTGTGCGCCGAGGGGTGGCTGTCGTTCGACGAGGTGACCGCCATCGTCGGTCGCCGCACCGTCGAGGTGCCCGAGGAACTGGCGTGGACCACCACCGAACGGGTGTGGGCGCTGGGGCTCGGCGAGCAGCCGCCGGGGCTGCTGTCGCTGTTCATGTACCCGTGGGTGATGAGCGCGCAGCGGTTCGTGGCGACCGGGTGGCGTGCGCAGTACACCAACCGTGACGCCGTGGCGGCCATGGCCGCCGAACACGCCGGCTACGTCAGCCTGCTCGGGCGACGCGCGACGAAACGCACCGTGCGCATCACCGTGGCCGCCGTCGTGGCCGCGAAGCTGGGCCTGGTGTGGTGGGCGTTCCGCCGGTGGCGCTCACGTTGAGCGCGCAGCGGTCATCGGGCTGACCGGGGCGCACGCGGGGGTCAAGGTGGCCGGCGGGCATGCCGATGCCCGGTACTGACGCTCGACACGGCGTCGGACAAGGAGCTGCCATGAGCCACGCGGTCCACTACCGCGACGCCGCGGGGGAGGTCCACCTCGAGGACCGTCCGTCACTCGACGCCGCCCTGGAACTGGTCGAGCGTCTGCAGAACGAGGACGACGCCACCGAGGTGCGCGTCTTCCGTGAGGTGCCGATCGAGGTCAAGACCTACTACCGGGTCGTCGCCGTCGCCGCCGATGCCGACACCCCGCCGGTGCCGGTCGCCGAGCAGGTGGTCGCGCCCGCCGACGAGCCGGACCCGGCACCCGTCGAGGCCCCCGCGGCACCGGTCGCCGAGCACGCCGAGCCGGCCCCGCCCGCCGCGCCGCCGGAACCGGCCCACCTCGACGCGGAGGTGGCCGAGCCCGCACCCGCGCAGCCGGTGGTCGCCGAGGTGGCACGACTGACGCCGGTGGAGCCGCCGTCGGGCGCGACGATCATGTCGCCCCCGCCGGTCAGCGCCGCCCCGGCCGAGGACGTCGCCGAGGCACCCGAGCACGAACCCCGTGGCGAACGTCGGCAGCTGTTCAGTCGCGGCTAGAGCCCACCTACCTGCCCTGACCCCGGCTGTCCGGTCCGATGCCAGCTCCCGGCCTGCCCGCACCTCCCACGACTGCGCCCGTACGACGCCGTACGGGCGCAGCCGCATGTCGGGGGTGGACGTCCGGCGCGGCCGGGCCCTGTCCCCGGGCGGGTAGCCTGGGCCCCCGTGCGCGCACGCTCGGGTCGTCGTGAGCAGGAGGCGCAGGTGGGCCGGGTCGTCGTCGCCGTGATCGTGGTCGTGCTCGGGCTCGGCGGGGTCGCGGTCGCCCAGGGGGGTGTCCCGTGCGAGGCGTTCGACAGCCAGCCGAGCTGTGACGTGGTGCTGCGCCCCGGGCCGAGCGACGACGCCGTCGGGTTCATCAGCATCGCCGACGCCGTGGACCCGGACCCGACCGGTGAACTGCGCCTGACCACCGTCGCCGTCGAGGACGACCTGACCTGGCGGTCGTGGTTCGCGGCCCGCGGATCGACCTCGTCGGAGGCCGTGCCCCGCGAACAGATCTACCCGCCCGGGGTCGACCGCGAACAGGTCGCGGAGACCAACGCCGCGCTGATGGTCGACAGCCAGCAGGTCGCCACCATCATCGCGCTGGAGGAACTGGGCTTCGAGCTGCGCGGCCGTGGTGCGGTCATCGCCGCGGTCACCGAGGACGCCGTCACCGAGGAGCTCGAACCGGGTGATGTGATCGTCGCCGTCGACGGTGAGCCGATGGAGGAGAGCGCGGACGTCGTCGCCGCCGTGCAGGCCAACGAGCCCGGCGCGACCATCAGTTTCGAGGTGGTCAACGACGACGACACCCGCGACGTCGAGGTCACGCTCGGCGCGTCGCCCGACGACCCGGAGCGCGCGTTCGTCGGCGTGTTGCTGACCACGGACCTCGATCTGCCGCTGGACGTGTCCATCGACGCCGGCGCGATCGGCGGGCCCTCCGCCGGGCTGCTGTTCGCACTCGCCATCGTCGATCTGCTCGACGAGGGCGAACTGACCGGTGGTGAGGTCATCGCCGGGACCGGCACGCTCAACCGCGCCGGCGAGGTCGGCGCGGTCGGCGGGGTGCGCCAGAAGGTGGCCGGGGCGTCGTCCTCGGCCGGTGACCAGGAACCCGCCACCGTGTTCCTGGTGCCGCGCGGCAACTTCGACGAGGCCCGTGCGGTCGAGGTCACCAACGACGTGCTCGTCGTCCCGGTCGACACCTTCGACGACGCGCTGGCGGCGCTGGAGGCGGTCCGCGACGGCCGCGAACCGGCGGACGCCGTGCTGCTGGCGGCAGCCGCCCGTTGAACCTGTGCGTGCAAGGCTCACCCGGGTGGGCGTGGCCGGATACGCGCATGTAGCCTCGATGACCCTGCTCAGGCGCCCTTGGCGCTCGTAAGGCCCGAACCGCTCCGGGGTCACAACGACCCCGGCAAACCGACCGTCCGGACCCGGAGCCTTCACAGACCGGGCCTCGATCCAAGGATCATCGTGGGCGAATTCGTCCGCCGTCGTCTCGGCACCGTCGTGGTGCTCGGCATCCTGCTCGTGCTCTTCAGTGCCAACCGGATCGCGGTGCTCGCCACCGACTTCTGGTGGTTCGACGAGCGAGGTTTCCGCAACGTGTTCACCACGGTGCTCGGAACCCGCATCCTCGTGGGGGTGGCCTTCGGCGCGGTGCTTGCGCTGCTGATCGGCTCCAACCTGCTGCTGGCACGCAAGCTGCGCCCGTTCTACGTGCCCTCGTCGCCGCAGCAGGCCCAGATCCAGCGCTACCGCGAGATGGCCGACCCCTACCTGCCGTGGCTGATCGTCGCCATCGCGATCGTGTTCGGTTTCACCTCGGGACTGGCACTGAGCGCCTCGTGGGACACCTGGCTGCTGTTCCTGAACGGTGGCGAGGTCGGCGCGGGCGACCCGCAGTTCGGCACCGACATCGGGTTCTACCTGTTCCAGCTGCCGTTCTGGACGCTGTTGCAGACCTGGCTGTTCACCTCGCTCATCCTCACGGCGCTGCTGACCGGTGGTGCGCACTACCTGCTCGGCGGGATCCGTCCGGAGGCCGAGGGCGAGAAGATCCTGCCCGGCGTCAAGGCCCACCTCGCGGTGCTGCTGGCCGCCATCCTGGCCGTGCGGGCCTGGGGCTACTGGCTGGACCGCTACCAGCTCAACTTCTCCGAGCGCGGCACGGTCA
>CAYTLZ010000101.1:0-12862 GCA_964438785.1 uncultured Actinomycetota bacterium
TGGAGAAGCGGGCCGCGACGCTGGCGACGCGGTCGATCAAGCGGGAGTCGAAGCGGTGGGCGCTCGAGACGGCGATCCGGATGGTCGATCTGACGACGCTCGAGGGGGCCGACACGCCCGGCAAGGTGCGCTCGCTGGCCGCCAAGGCGATGCGGCCGGATCCGACCGATGACGGGGTCCCGTCGGTGGCGGCGGTGTGTGTCTACCCGGACCTTGTGGCCACCGCAGTCGAGGCCCTGGCCGGCTCCGGGGTGCATGTCGCGTCGGTTGCGACGGCGTTTCCGTCGGGCCGTTCATCGCTGGACATCAAGTTGGTGGACACCCGGGATGCGGTGGCTGCGGGTGCGCACGAGATCGACATGGTGATCGATCGTGGCGCGTTCCTGGCGGGTCGGTATGGGCAGGTGCTCGAGGAGATCGTGGCGGTCAAGGAGGCGTGTGGGGATGCGCATCTGAAGGTGATCCTGGAGACCGGGGAGCTCGCGACCCACGACAACGTGCGTCGGGCGTCGTGGCTGGCGCTGGCGGGTGGTGGCGACTTCATCAAGACCTCGACGGGCAAGGTCGCACCGGCCTCCACGCTGCCGGTGACGTTGGTGATGTTGGAGGCGGTGCGCGACTTCGCGGCGCTGACCGGCGAGATCCGGGGGGTGAAGTCGGCCGGAGGGATCCGCACCGCGAAGGACGCGATCCGGTATCTGGTGCTGGTCCACGAGGTCGCCGGGGCCGAGTGGCTGCATCCCGAGCGGTTCCGGTTCGGGGCGTCGAGTCTGCTCAACGATCTGTTGATGCAGTGGCACAAGCAGGCCACCGGGATGTACTGGACCGCCGACCGCGTGACGATGGACTGATGATGACCGACACCACTGCCGTTGCCGACCTGATCACCCCGAGCTGGGAGTACGCCCCGGCTCCCGAGGCCCGCGAACTGGCCACCATCGAGCCGTCCTACGGGCTGTTCATCGGCGGCGAGTTCGTCGACCCGCACGCCGACACCAGCTTCGCGACCATCGCGCCGTCGACCGAGGAGCATCTCGCCGAGGTCGCGCTCGCCGACGCCGATGACGTGGACCGGGCCGTGGCCGCGGCTCGCAAGGCGGCCAAGGGCTGGCAGAAGCTGTCGGGGGCCGAGCGGGGCAAGTACCTGTTCCGCATCGCGCGGCTGCTGCAGGAGCGGGCGCGTGAGTTCGCGGTGCTCGAGTCGCTCGACAACGGCAAACCGATCCGCGAGTCGCGCGATGTGGACATCCCGACCGCCGCCGCGCACTTCTTCTACCACGCCGGGTGGGCCGACAAACTCGACCACGCCGGGCTCGGTCCGAACCCGCAGCCGCTGGGGGTCGCCGCGCAGATCATCCCGTGGAACTTCCCGCTGTTGATGCTGGCCTGGAAGATCGCCCCCGCGTTGGCGTGCGGCAACACGGTGGTGCTCAAACCGGCGGAAACGACCCCGTTGACCGCGCTGCTGTTCGCGCAGGTGTGTCAGCAGGCCGACCTGCCGCCGGGCGTGGTGAACATCATCACCGGTGCCGGGGACACCGGCGCGGCCCTGGTCGCCCACGACGGCATCGACAAGGTCGCATTCACCGGCTCCACGGGGGTCGGCAAGGCCATCCAACGCCAACTCGCCGGCACCGGCACCCGGCTGACCCTGGAGCTCGGTGGCAAGGCCGCCAACATCGTCTACGACGACGCCCCGATCGATCAGGCCATCGAGGGCATCGTGGACGGCATCTTCTTCAACCAGGGCCACGTGTGCTGCGCCGGCTCGCGGCTACTGGTCCAGGAATCGGTCCACGACCTCATCGTCGACAAGCTCAAGACCCGGCTGGCCACCCTGCGGCTCGGTGACCCGCTCGACAAGAACACCGACATCGGCGCGATCAACTCCGCCGCACAGCTCGAACGGATCACCACGCTCACCGACACCGGCACCTCGGAAGGTGCCGAGCGGTGGTCACCCGACTGTGTGCTGCCCGACCAGGGGTTCTGGTTCCGCCCGACCATCTTCACGAACGTCGCCCAGGCCTCACGGATCGCGACCGAGGAGATCTTCGGACCGGTGCTGTCCGTGTTGACCTTCCGCACCCCCGACGAAGCGGTCGCCAAGGCGAACAACACGCCCTACGGGCTGTCGGCCGGGATCTGGACCGACAAGGGCTCGAGGATCCTGTGGACCGCGGATCGGCTCAAGGCCGGCGTGGTGTGGGCCAACACCTTCAACCGCTTCGACCCCACCAGTCCGTTCGGTGGCTACAAGGAATCCGGGTTCGGTCGCGAAGGCGGCCGCCACGGCCTGGCCGGCTACCTCGCCGCAGGCGACGACATCGAGGTGGCACGATGAGCACACGCATCGAGGTCCGACGCACCGCCAAGCTCTACATCGGCGGCAGCTTCCCGCGCTCCGAGTCCGGCCGCGTCGACGAGGTCACCGACACGGACGGCACCTTCCTCGCCAACGTCGCGCGCGCGTCACGCAAGGACGTCCGCGACGCGGTGGTCGCCGCCCGCAAGGCACAACCCGGCTGGGCCGGCGCAACCGCCTACAACCGCGGCCAGATCCTCTACCGCGTCGCGGAGATGCTCGAAGGACGGCGTGGCCAACTCGCCGACGAGATCGTCGCCGCCGAGGGCTGCAAGCCCAAGGAAGCCACCGCACAGGTCGACGCCACCATCGACCGGTGGGTCTGGTACGCGGGCTGGTCCGACAAATTCCACCAGATCGACGGCGGGCTGAACCCCGTCGCCGGGCCCTACTTCAACCTCTCCGTGCCCGAACCCACCGGCGTGGTCGGCGCGATCGCCCCCCAGAACTCGTCGCTGCTCGGACTCGTCAGCGTGCTCGCCCCCATCATCGTGTCCGGCAACACCTGCGTCATCGTCGCCGCGACCGACCGGCCGCTCCCGGCCGTCTCGCTCGCCGAGATCCTGGCCACCTCGGACGTCCCCGGCGGGGTCGTCAACCTGCTCACCGGCCACCGCGACGAACTCGCCCCGATCCTCGCATCCCACCTCGACATCAACGCCATCGACCTCACCGGCTGCGCCGGCACCGACACCACCGAGCTGGAGGTCGCCGCCGCGGAGAACGTCAAACGCATCGTCCGCGCACCCGCAGCCGAACCCGACTTCGCCCCCGTGCCCACCGGCCCCCGCCGCATCCTCGCCTTCTGCGAGACCAAGACCATCTGGCACCCCAAAGGCACCTGATCCGGAGCACCCACGCGAGGGCAGCGGCATCGGGCAGCTGCGGGGCTCGTGCGTGCTCGACGCGGGTGGTTCGGACAGCCAACGGCGGGGTGCTCCGCAGGGTCCGTTCAGCCGGGTGCGCTCAGTGTTGTCGCGCGTCGTCGCGGTCGGTCACACCGGATTCGGACGTGGCCCGACGGTCGGCGCGCCGCCGACGACCCTGTGGGGTGCGATCGCACCCGAGTCCGATGGCGAGTGACTCGCTCATGCGCGGGGCCCGGATCGGGACCTGCTGACGCGAGGGCTTGGGGTCGGTACGTGGGGAACGGCGCCACATGGGGCAACCTTCTACGCAGGGCAACGATGGGAGACACCGGTGCCGGAGATCGTGCTGAACCGTGGCCGCCGACCGAACCGGGCGTGGAGCCCGGGACGTTCATGACCACCACGCTACTGTAACGCCTCCAGGCCCCGACATGGGGTGGATGACCCCGAAATGATGGAATCTTCACGGACCCGTCGGCCGACGGTCACCCGATCCCGTCGTCGACATAGCGTGGATAGGTGCTCCGCGCGACCTCGGCGAGATCGAGATCGAGGGTCGCCGTCGCGGACGGCGTGGTCGGGGTGGTCCGGGCCAACACATCGCCCTCGGGATCGACGATGGTGCTGCCGCCGTCGAACCGCGGACCGCGACCGTCGTCCCCCGCAGCGGCACCGGCGCGATTGACGCTGATCACGAAGGCCCCGGCGATACTCGCCACGGTCCGCGCCCCGGCCTCCCAGCGGCTCACCGATGCCGCCGGCGTGGCCCGCGGCACGGCGAGCAACCGGGCACCGTCACGGCCGAGTGCACGTGCGTACTCGGGGAACCACAGCTCCGTGCAGACCATGACCCCGAGTTCGACCGCGGGTGTCGGCACGACCGGGAAGTGCACCGGTCCACGCTCGTACCAGCTGGCCTCGCGGAAGCCCGCCTCGTCGGGCAGGAACGTCTTGCGCCGCCGGGCCACGATGCCGTGGGTCGCGGTCCAGACGATCGCCTCATTGTGGCGGCGACCCTCGTCCACGACCGGCATGGTGGTGACGACCGTGTCGGCATCGAGTTCGTGGAGACGCCCGAGCCAGCCCTCGTGCACGGCGACCGCCTCGTCCCACCGGTCGGGATCGACATCGGTCGACGCCGCGAGCCAGGGCGCGAACGGCATCTCCGGCAGCACGACCAACTGACTGCCGTGTGCCCGGACATGGCTGACCAGCCCCGCCCAGGATCCCTCCAGCGCATCGGTGCCGGCATCCGCGTCGAGGTCGCCGGCCGTGACGGTCAGGTGGCTCATCGTCCGCCCGTCCCGGTCGCGGCGAGGTGCTCGTTCGCCCAGTCACGGACCCGGACGGCCACGTCGTCGAGCGCGAGCAGTTCCGCGGCGCGATGACGATCGGCGGTGTGGATGCGCAGGACCTCCGCGACGCTCAGCGACGCGGCCGGCCGGTGCACGACGCGGATGCGGTCCCCGGCCTGCACCGTGCCCGGTCGATCCACCCGCAGGTACGCACCGGGACGGCCCGCGGACAGGAATCTGGCCACCAGATCATCGACCTCGAGGAAGCCCGCGAAGACCCGGCACGGGATCCGGGGCGCGGTCACGGTCACCTCGACCTCGGTGCCGATCGACCAGCGCTCCCCGACCAGGGCACCGGAGGCGTCGACGCCGGCCACGCGCAGGTTCTCGCCGAACGAACCGGGTGGGAGCTCACGTCCGAGCGCGTCGATCCAGTGATCGGCATCGGCCTGGCTGTAGGCGTACAGCGCCTGATCGGGACCACCGTGATGCTCGGTGTCCGCCTGGGTGTCGTCGGCCAGACCGGTCGCGGTCACCGCGACCGGTGCGTGCACGGGCCGCTTGTCGATGGCCGTGTCGACGGTTCGTCGACCCACCGTCAGGGTGCCGGTCGTCGCCTGACAGATCGCCGTCAACCGTGCCCGCACGTCGCCTACTCCTCGTGATCGCCGTGACCCGTGTACCCGTCGCCATCGGCCTCGCGCCAGGTGGTGAACACCGGATCGTCGTAGCCGGTCCGACGATACTGCGGTGCCCCCGGTTCGCGGTAGAGCCGGGCCGCGGCGGGCAGACGCCCGAGGCGTGCGCCGAGCTTGCGCTTCGTCCCGGAACCGGCGAACACGTCGGCACCGGAGGTGGGCTGAGCCGGGACGTGCTCACCCGGGCGACCGGTGATCAGCAGCACGACGGCCGTCAGCACCAGCACGCCCGCGAACACCATCCGCAGGCTCAGCTGTTCGCCGAGCACCAGCCACCCGAGGGTGACGGCGACGACGGGATTGACGTAGGCGAACGTGCCCACGAGCGTGGTCGGGGCGTTTCGCATCAGCCAGCTGTAGGCGGTGTAGGCGACCAGGGAACCGGCCACGATCAGATAGACGAAGGCGATCCAGGCGACGATCGGGATGGTGGTGACGTCGAGTCGTCCGGCCTCGCCGAGCAGCAGCCCCACGATGGCGAACAGCAGTGCGGCACCCAGCATCTCGAGCGCCGCACCGAGCAGCGGTCGGGCGGGCGACAGGGCCGTGCGGCTGCGCAGCGAGCCGACGGCCCAGCCCGCGGCACCGAGCAGCGCGAGCAGGATCGCGCCCAGCTGCCCGCCCGCCGGATCGACGAGCACACCGATCCCGACGAGGCCGACACCGAGCCCCAACCAGGCGCGCACCGACAGGCGTTCACCGAAGACCGCCCGGGCGAACAGGGCCAGGAACAGCGGCACCGTCGCACCGAGCAGTGAGGCCAGCCCGGTCGACAGCGACACCTGGGCGAGGGTGATCATGCCGGTCCCGGCGACCAGCAGCAGCCCACCGGTGAGCACCGCGGAGCGGACGTGGGCGAACGTGACGCGATCGCCGGCCCGGTCCCCGCGGCGGATGGCGATCACGTAGAGGACGCCGCCCGCGATGGTGAACCGGGCCGCCATCATCAGCATCGGCGGCACGTGGGAGACGGCAACCCCGATGGCGAGGTAGGTCGAGCCCCACACCAGGTAGACGATCAGCAGTGCGGCGACGATCCTCGGATCGAGACCGCCCAACCGGATTCGCCGGCGACGGGCTGGCAGGGACCCGGACCCCGTCGCGGTGACGGGCCGGTCCTCGGCGGGGGTCTGGTCGACGGGCTCACGGTACATGGGCATGCTCAGCAAACGCCGGGACGGCTCGACGAGCCGTCGGCTACGACGGGGTGGGGGTGCCGACGATCGCGTTGCGGGCAACAGCGGTCGCCGACCATGGGTGACCATGGGGGGAAGAGCGGTGTGACGAGGCCCGAGGCCCACTGCACCCACGCGGACGTGGACGCCGAAAGCGGGCGGGATCGGACAGCGCCTCACAGTAGCAGTCGGCCGGCGGCATCCGGACAACACCGTTGTCACCGACGGTGGCACCCGACCGAGCGCCACCCGCCCGGCGGTCACCGTACGATCGGGCATCCCGCCGTCGTCCCGTCGTGAGGCCCGCAGCCGTGGAACCCCCCGACCTGCTCGCGCTCGATCTGCAGGCGGTGCGATCGCGGTTCCGGGCGCACGAACCGGACGTGGTCGACGCCCGCCGGCGTCGCCGCGACTGGCAGGCCGCCACGGCGCTGGTCCTGGTCCCCGGCGACACCTCGCTCGAACTGGCGGTGATCCAGCGGACCGAACGACCCGGCGACCGTTGGTCCGGTCAGATGGCGCTACCCGGCGGCAAACGCGACACCGCGGACGCCGACCTCGCCGCGACCGCCCGACGTGAGACCCACGAGGAGATCGGTGTGACCCTCGGCGAGCCGCTCGGCCGCCTCGATGACCATCGCAGTCGGTCCCGGCCCGGCACGGTCGCGTGTTTCGTGTTCGGTCTGCGCGAGCGTCCCGTGCTGCGGCCGCAGGCCACCGAGGTCGCAGCGGCGAGCTGGTTGCCACTCGACGCACTGGTCGATCCCGATCGCTCGACGCACCTGCGCTACGCCGGGATGCGATTTCCCGGTATCGCGCACGACGGCCAGGTGATCTGGGGCCTGACGCTGGGGACGCTGCGGAACTTCCTGGCCGTCTTCGGCCGTCAGTGGCCCGGCGACTGAGTCGGCTGCTGCGCCTGCTGTGCGGGCGGTGTCGGCGTGCTCGGCCGGTCGACGGCACCGCCGAAGCGGCGGTCGCGGGCCTGGTAATCGGCGATGCACCACGCCAGGGTCGAGCGGTCGAAGTCGGGCCACAGGGTGTCGACGAACGTCAACTCGGCGTAGGCCGCCTGCCAGAGCAGGTAGTTCGACAGCCGCTGCTCACCGGAGGTACGCACCAGCAGGTCGACATCGGGCATCGTCGGATCGTCCAGCCGGGCCGCGAGCGCATCGTCGTCGACGGTCTTGATGCGGCCGGCCGCGACGTCGTCGGCGGCCCGCGCCGCCGCGGCCACGAGTTCGGCGCGCGCCCCGTAGTTGAAGGCGATGCGCAGGGTCATCCGCTGACCGGCGCGGGTCCGCTCCTCGGTCGACTCGATCAGCCGGACGAGGCGTTTGGGCACCGGCCGTCCCCGCCCACCGATGAAGCGCACCCGGACGCCACGGTCGTGCAGTTCGTCCCGTCGGCGCAACAGCAGCGACTCGTTGAAGCCGAGCAGGAACCGGACCTCGCTCGGCGGCCGGCGCCAGTTCTCCGTGGAGAACGCGTACACGGTCAGATGCTCGACCCCGAGCTCGAGCGCCCCCTCGACGGTGTCGAACAGCGCGGTCTCCCCGGCCTCGTGCCCGGCGTTGCGTGACAGCCCCTGGCGGTTGGCCCACCGACCGTTGCCGTCCATGATGATCGCGACATGTGCCGGCACCCGGGCGCGATCGATCGCGAAGCGCCGCGCGAGGTCCCCACTGGCGTCGGGAGCCTCGGAGGTGCTCACGTTGGACCTCGTGTTCGCGACGGGTGACGGGCGCTGACGGGCTGGGTGTGGATGCTAGTGGTCGGCCGTGAATCGACCCGGTCGGCTCCGAACACCGCGTGGCGGCCGGCCTCCGGACGCGCCACGTACCCTCGTGCTGACATGAAGGCGAGCGATGAGCGGGTGCACGAACTGCGGTCGGTCGCCCGCACGTCGGGCCCGCTTCTGCGACCACTGCGGGCAGGGGATCGATCGGCCCGGGGTGGGCGTCGACGGTGTCGGGCAGCCGTTCGCCCACCGCTCCGGCCGATCACGTTCGGCCGGCACCCGCATCGGCGTCGCGGTGATCGCCGGGCTGGTGACGGTCGGGGCGATCATGACCCTCGGCGTGGGCGGGATCGTCGGGGGCACCACCCCGACGATCGACGGCAGCGAGGTCGAACTCGACGGCACGACAGCGGTGCGCGACCTCGATGCCGAGGACGAGCGCGTCGAGCCGGTCGGCGCGCCGGACTGCGCGACCCCGGCCGGGTTGGCCTGCGCGGTCCCGTTCGACGACGACCGCGACCTCGTCGCGGCCGTCCCCCTCGCCGGTGACGACGTGCTCCTGCTCGATGCCGACCGACGGTTGCGGCGTGTCGGCATGCCCGAGGGGGCACCCGGGGCAGCGCGCGGCGAGCTACGGGTGCACTGGGAGCGGACCCTCGACGATGCAGCACCCATCGATCCGACCGACGGCGCGCAGGTCCTGCGGACCGGCGGCCCAAGGGTCACCGTCGACGACCGGCTCGCCCTGATCGGTGATGCGGGCGGCGTGAGCGCCGTGGCGCTCGAGGACGGCACCCGGCTCTGGCGCGTTCAGCTGCCGGTCGGCAGCGATGCTGCGGCCTATCGGGCCTGGCGCGTGGACGGTCATGTCCTGGCTGCGAACCGGTTCCATCTCGCCGCGGTCGATCTCGACCGCGGCGAGATCAGCTGGTCGATCGAGCGGCCCCCCGGTGACGTCCAGCCCATCGACGGCGGCCTGGCCATCGTCGCACCGGACGTCGTGCACGGCTTCGTACCCACCTCCGAGGAACCCGTGTGGCGCTCGCGACGGGCGGCCCCCAACCGCGCGGCGTTCAGCGTGGTCGGTCGTCCCGTCGGGCCGGTCGTCATCGACGGTCGCGCCGCGGTCACCCTCGATCCCACTGACGGGCGGGTGCTGGTCGAACACGGCACCGCCAGCGTGACGACCCGGGCGGGCGACGGCACGGTCGTCGCGGCCGAGTGGGACGCCATCTCCGGTTCGCCCCAGCTGGCCGGCTACGCGCCGGACGGCACCCGGCGGTGGCGCACCGACGGTCCCGACGTGCGGTGCTGTGAACTGCTGCTGCGTCCGACCCAGGACGGCCGGGTCCTGGCCGCCACCATCGGCCGTGGCCGGACCGAGGTCGGCTGGCTGATCGACCCGGTCGACGGCCGTGTCACGGCCACGGTGCGCCGCCCGGCGCTCACGTCCGTGCTGCCGATCGCGGTGGGCGAGGGCACCTCGGTGTGGCTCGACGGGGACGAGCTGGTCGGCGCGGCACTGGACACCGGTGAGGTGCGGTGGCGGGCCACGACGGGCACGGTGCTGCTGAGCGAGTCGCCACTGCTGTTGCACACCGGCGACGGGCTGGTGCGACCATGACCGCCCGGGCATCACGCTGTGGTGGGTGCGGCACGCCGGCGGATCCGGTCGCCCGGTTCTGCAGCGACTGCGGCCGCATCCTGGCGGCCA
Organism: uncultured Actinomycetota bacterium; assembly: GCA_964438785.1. Taxonomy (GTDB): domain Bacteria; phylum Actinomycetota; class Nitriliruptoria; order Nitriliruptorales; family Nitriliruptoraceae; genus PWLR01. The sequence continues at coordinate 9,858 of CAYTLZ010000101.1, forward strand.
GCGCGACCGAGGGACGACCGGACGCCACTCCGCGGGCGCGACCTGACGGCACCCTGCGGGCGCGACCGGACGGCGACGGGAACCGCCGCGTCGCGCGGCCCGGCCGACCGCGGCGACGCGGGATCGCGGGCCTGCTGGTCACGCTGCTCGTGCTCGCGGGCGGTGTCGCGCTGGTGACCGACACGGACGGCGATGCGGGGCCCACCGCCACCGGGCGCGACGAGCCCGGCCCCGACGCCCCGCAACCCGGTGGCGGGGTGGACGTCGACGTCGGTCCCGGGCGGGATGCCGCGCCGATGGAGACCGTCGGCGGACTGGCCTGTCGCGGACCCGACGGTCCCGTCGCCTGCGTCGCCCACCTGACCGAACTGGACCTCGCCGACGACGACGAGGTACGGATGATCCGGGGGCGGATCGTGGTGGCCGGCGGCGACGGCACGGTCAGCGCCCACCGTCTGCGTGACGGCGAACGCCGGTGGCGGGCCGACTTCGAGCCGCCCGTCACCGTGCACACCGACGTGGCCGATGCGATCGCCGTCACCGATGCCCAGGCGCTGCACGTCGTGGATCTGGTGTCCGGTGGCCGCGTCGGACGGATCGACGTCGTCGCCCGTCAGGTGGCGACCATCGGGCCGTGGCTCGTGCTCGACGACGGCGAGCGGATCGGTGCGTTCGGGGTCACCGGCCAACCCGGGTGGACCCGTGCACTGGACGGTGCCTGGGCCCTGTTGACGTCGTCGGGCAGCTTCCTGCAGACCCAGGACGCACTGCAGCCGCTGTTCGGCAACACGGGACGGGCCCGCTTCGAGGCGGCGGTCTCGGATGTCGTCGACGCCGCCATCCAGCCGGGGGGCGACGTGGACGTCGTCAGCGACGATCCACCGGCGGTGCGCACGATCCGGCCCGACGGCGACATCCGCTCCCGGACCTCCCTGCCCGGTGAGCATCTGGCCTGGGCGTCGTTCAGCCCGGACGGCCAGCGGCTGGCGGCCGTGACCGTGGACGACGCCGGCCGTCTGCAGTGGCTGACGATCGTCGATCGCCACCAACCCGGCCCACCGCGGCACATCCCCCTGTCCGGCCGCCCGTCCGAGCTCGACCCGGTGATCGACGACCGGGTGCTGCTCCTGCCCACCCGCGGGGTCGTGGATCTGCTGGTCGTCGATCTGGCGAGCCGCTCGGTCGTCGACCGGGTGGACGCTGAACGTCCCCTGACCGACGTCGGACCGGCCGGTGAGCACGGCTTCGCGACGATCGACGATCTCGGGACCCTGCGAGTGCAGGGCATCGGCACCGACGCGCCGGCCTACACGGTGCCCCTGGACCCACGCGCGCACCTGCTGCAGGCACAGCCGTTGGTGGTCCGCACCGACCGCGCCGTCGTCACCTTCGCGGACCCGACTCAGGGCCGGGGGACGGACTCGTAGGAGCGCAACCGACGGTCGAGGTGGTGTTCGGTGAAGGCCCGCGCGAACGACGCCGCGGTGGCACGGGCCTGCGGCCGCTCACGGGCCAGGGGAAGCAGCGCCGCCCACTCCCCCGCCGCCCGCAGGGTCGCCACGGCATCGATGACGTCACGGTCGACGGCCCGGGTGCCCGTCGGGGCACAGTCGGCACACAACGCACCGCCGGCCTTCACGCTGAGGAACACGTGCTCGCCGGGCTTGCGACACACCGCGCACGCATCGGTGAACACGTGGAACCCCAGCACCGAGGCAGCGCGCAGCAGGAACGCGTCGACGAAGACGGCCGGGTCGTCGGGCTGCGCATCGAGCGCCTGCAGCCCCGCCCGCAGCAACAGGAACAGGGCGTTGTCACGCTCCCCCTCCTGCGCCACGGCATCGGTCAACTCGACCATCACGGAGGCGGCCGCCGAGGTGGCGTAGTCCAGCCGGACGGCCGCGTTCGAGACGATCAGCTCGGCCTGGGTGATCATGTCGAGGTTGCGGCCGTCGTAGAGCTGCAGCTCGACGTGGCTGAACGGCTCCAGCCGGGCCCCGAACCTGCTCCCCGGACGGCGGACCCCCTTGGCGACCGCCCGGACCTTGCCGCGTCCCTGGGTGAGCAGGTGCACGATCCGGTCCGTCTCGCCGAGTTTGTACGTCCGCAGCACGATGCCCTGGTCGCGGTAGCTCGGCATCAGCAGCCCGGATCGCGGGGGCTGTCGGTCTGGCGGCCGGTGGGTCGGTGGGTGTCGGCCGTCTCCTCGCCCAGGGTCCGACTGAACAACGCGACCTCGGCCGCGGCGTCGTACCCGGCGCGGGCCCAGAAACGCTGCCCGTCGAGGTTGTCCGCGAAGGTCATGAGGTTGACCCGCCGGCACCCCAGCGCCGCCAGGCGGGTCTCCACCTCGACGACCAGTGCGCGACCGACACCCTTGCCGCGGGCGTGGGGAGCGACGGCGAGCCGCTGGATCCAACCCCGGCGACCGTCGAAGGTGCCGATGACGACCCCGATCAGGGCATCGGCGTCGAAGGCCGCCACGACCAGGTCCTCGTCGCGCGCCAGCAGGGCGAGCACCTCGGCGCGCGGCACGGGCGCGAGGTGCTCGGTCGACGCCCACAGCGACAGCGCGTCATCGACGTCGGCGGGGCGCAGCGTGGCGAGGCGGACCGCGCTCACAACAGCGGCCAGGGGTAGGGGTAGTTCCCCATCGGTGCCGGCAGGGTCGCCATGGTGGTGGTGCGCTCCAGCCGTGCGGCGAACACGGCCACCTCGGCGTCCGTGAGCAGCTCCACGAGTCGGGGGCCGAGGGTGTCGTCGAAGGTGCGACGGAACCGCTCCAGGTCGTCGCGCAGTCCCTCGGGGACGGGCTCCCCGGCCAAATCCCAGCCGACCGTCCGCAGCTTGCGATCGACATTGAAGCTGACCCCGTGGTCGACGAGCTGGATGGTCGGTCGTGTCGCACGTTCGGTGAGCAGGACGTGGCCACCCTTGCGGTCGGCGTTGTCGATCAACAGGTCGAACAGCACCATGGCGGTCAACTGGGCCCGCAGCTCGTCGTC
>CAYTLZ010000102.1:0-12788 GCA_964438785.1 uncultured Actinomycetota bacterium
AGAAAACCGTAGATCTTCCAGCCCGAGCTCCGGGCGTCGCAGGCCATGCTCGTGCCAGCGAACCCCGGGGCTATTCAGCGCGGTGTTGGGCCCCGCTGGTGCCGGCCACCTCCCTGGACAAGAACGGTCGAGGAGGAGGGGTGGGCTCCCACAGGGCCCGAGTGGACGCATGCGCGGCTTCCCGCAGGAGGACCGAGCCCTCAGCCACCTCGCTCCAGGCTACGGCCGAGCGAGACCAGTTCCTGCAGGCGTTCAACGAGTTCCTGTCGGAGCCGGTCGTAGTCGGGGAGCAGGGCAACCAGCCCGGGATCCAGCCCCGCAGGCAGGGGGCCGGGGAGCGCGCCATGGTTGGCTGCCTGCAACTTCATGGCCATGTGCATCATGAGAGCGGCGGTGCGCTCCCGGAGCTCCAGGTAGTCCGCGCAGTCCCCCGCGGAACGGTCGATACCGGCTGCCTCGGCAGCGCAGCGGCTCAACTCGAAGGCGTCGGCCAGTGCCACGACCTCCGGGAGGAGTCGACGAGCGGCGGCCTCCAACGAGGCGACGTCGTTGATGAGCGCGTCAGCAGAACGGGCCGCCTCGGGGGTGCGCTGGGGCACGGGGTCGTCGTTCGGCTCAGGTGTGGGTCGTGACATCGGCTCGGCGATCGGCTCGGGGGTGGTCTGGGGCATCGCGTCGGGGTAGCGATCAGGCGTGCGGGCGCTCATCCCTACCGGTCAGGCAGTTGCGCGGCACACCGTCGCAACGGGGCGCAGGTCCGCTTCGTGAACGCTGGGTCACCGGTGCCGCGGGTGCCGTTGATGCGACCTTGGAGGTCGCTGACCCGATCAGCGAGGTCGCGGCTCCCCGCGCAGTGCGGTCCACTGCGCCTCAGCATCCGCATCGCTCCTCCTGCCGTGAGGTCCCCTGCCCCCCTCGACGCGTAGGTGATCGGCGGAGTCGGACACGGGTGGCCACGGCTCCGGGAGTCGCTTGCGACACGCACCGGACATGCAGGTGCGGGCCGGTCATGCTGGGTGATGCTCGGTGTGGTCTGGACCGGGGTCGTCGGGCGGGTCGCGCTCGAACGCCGGGCGTACCGTACGTGTGGTTGCCTACTCATACAGCGAGATGGCGCTACATCACGACAGGAAAGGACCGCCCCACCCCTGATCTCGGACCGATACGGCGCACGTGTTGGACCGGTATCGCGCGAACGACGCTCACGCTGTGCGCATGGCCGTGCTGTATCCGTCGCTGCCCGAGGGGCAGGGCCGCGAGCCCAAGGTCCTATCGGGCCGGTTCGGCATCGGGGCGGGAGTGTGCGGGCACGGCATCCGCACGGTGGAACTGGACAGGGCGGAGGCGCGCGCGAGCACACGACGAACACGGCGATGTCACACCTGCGGTGCAAGGTGGTGATCCGCAACAGTCAGGATCCTGCCATGTCCGACACCGACGACCTCACCGCCAGACAGCCCGACGGGCCGCAGCCCGCACGCATCTCCCTGCGCTGCACCGCGTTCTCCCGCACGCGGTTGACCGGGCAGTTGGAGTTCGAGGATCACACCCGGGACCAGGTCGAGTACAGCGTCACCCAGGCCGACCTGTGAACGACCAGCCGCCCGGATGGCACCCCGACCCCTGGCTGCAGGCCGACCAACGGTGGTGGGACGGCACCAACTGGACCGAGCAGACCCGCTCCGCACCGGTCCCACCACCACTGCAACCACACCCGCAACCGCAGACCCGACAGCAGGCCGGCATCTACCAACCACCCGGCGCGGTCGTACCCCACGACGTCAACCGGGTCGTCGCAGCGCTGCTCGCGCTGTTCCTCGGCGGGCTCGGCATCCACAAGTTCTACTGCAAGAAGACCGGGCTCGGGATCCTCTACCTGCTGTTCGTCTGGACCTTCATCCCAGCCTTCATCGCCCTCATCGAAGGCATCGTCTACCTCGTCCAGGACGACGCGAGGTTCGCCCGCGCCCAAGGTTTGGCCTACGCCCCCTGAACGACCCCGGGTCGCTGTCCAACCGCTGCCAGGCGCCACGCCCAGCGAGGATGGTTGTAGCGGATGGTGGTCCTGAGGTCGGCTTGCCGGGCGATGTCCTGGACATCACGCAGGCTGCACCCGGGACTGGCGACCAGCGGTGTGCAAGGCGCGCGGAGTGGGGTCGGGGTGGGTGGCGAGGCCGCGACTGCAGCGGCGAGGTCGTTGCGGGTCATGCGGTTGCCCCAACGGTTGCGCAGCAGCGGCCCGCCGTCGCGGCCGTCGACGGCCTGCTCGACCGCGGCACGGGTCCGCGAGGCGAGGGGGACCATGGCGACACCGTCGGGGCGGCGGTAGACCGCCGGAGCGGTGCACAGCACGGCCACGACACACCAATACAGCCACCTACAGACGATGAACCAACCCCCAGCAGCCCACGACCCCCGGACGCTCACCACGTCGCGGGGGTCAACCACGTTCACGGACACAACAGCCTCGCCGACCCCCCACCCCCACCGCAACCCTGCGCAGTGACAGCCACCGTGTCCACAACCCGCCCCCACAACGTCACAGACCATGGCGCACTACAGTCAGCCCGGACGTCGAGGTAGCAGACGCCGCTGAGCGTTCCTTCGAACGAGCCGGTGATGCTGCCCTCGAAGCCAAGGCCGAACCTGATGCCAGTCGCCGGCAGCGGCGTGCCGCTCATCGACTCCGCGATCGACACGCTGTAGTCGACGATCTCGGTGAAGTGCCCGTCGGCCTCGAAGACGCGTCGCTTCACGTCCATCTTCAGGCCAGTGGCTTCGATGGTTGTCATGATGGCCTCCTCGCGCCACCCGTCGAGGGATACACAGCATCCACCGTCGGTGGACCGACGGTGGACCGTCAGTCCCCTGTCATCTGATGCGGTGACCTCCGGTCCCCGCCCTCCCATGCTGCGGCGCAGCCATCGCCTGGCCAGAGGGGACAGGCCCTGCCATGGCGTTGACCTGCTGGAGTGCACGCACCGCTGAGGTGTCGTCAGCCAGGCGCCGTATCGGCGTTCGGCCGCACCGTCCGGAACGACGGCGGATGACGACCAGCAGGTCCTTCGGTTGGAACCCTCGGGTGGGCACCGGTGGCGGGCGGGCTGCCCGTGGAGGGCCGGGCCCGGCCCGCCAGACGACGATAGTAACGCTATGATTCTCGAACCTTTACGAGTCTGCCCGCAGGACGTCACGGGTTCCGGCGATGGTGCCGACATCTCGGTCGTCCACCGTGGGCCTGACGGGGGAGTCAGCGACCGTGTACCGATCCCGCCCGCTTGCCACCTTGCTCATCGCGGTGCTCCTGCTGCCGCCGCTCGTGACCGCGGAAGGGATCGCGCCGGCTCCCGCCTCGGCGGACAGCTCGTCGCCGCAGGTCCGCTCCCTGGTGGCGGAGCCGTCGCTGGATGCGATCGAGCTCTCCTGGCGCGTACCGGACCATCCGAGCGCGTCACAGATCACGGCGTACAGGTTCGACGTGGCCGTCACCGGTAGCGAGTCGTCCGTCGCTGGTTACCCCCAGGACGTCGATGTCGCGCAGCTCCGTGGAGCCACCGACGACGACCTGGGCTTCGGCGATGACGAACCGATCGGTGACTCCACGGATGACGTCATCCGCGAGGACCTCCGTGAGGAGGATGCTGACCCGGACCCGGCGAGCGATGGGCTCAACCCGGAGACAGCGGAGCTGTACCGGGTGGTGCTGACCGGGCTCGACACCCCCGTGTCCTACAGCGTGACGATCACCCCGGTCGGCGGCGAGGTCACCTGGGAACCCGTGACACTGGAGGCAGAGACCCGGGCCGCGCCATCGAGCCCGCTCGAGTTGATGCTCGACCCCGGGGAGACCACCATCACCGCGTCATGGGAGCCACCGGCGGAGACCGGTGGACGTGATGTCACCGACTACCGCGTCGAGGTGACCCCTTCGTCTGGTGGCGTGTTGACCGTCCCCGGTACCGATACCACGGTGACGATCACCGGACTCAACCCGGAGACCCGCACCACGGTGGCGGTGTCGGCCAGGAACCAGGACGGCGTGTCCGCGCCGGCGGTCGCGACCACCCGCACCCTCGCCCCGGCCGGGGTGGCCCGGCTCGGTGGGGTTTCGGCGACCACGACCGGCACCGTCACGACCCTCCAGGCGGCCCTTCTCGATGACGGGCGTCCCACGAGCGTCACGGAGGTCGGGTTCCTGCTGTCGCGGTCCGACCCGCCGCTGCTGGGCGCCGCGGGTACGACGTTCGTCCCGGCGGACACACCACCGACCGGACGGGGGACCCTGACTGCGACGACCAAGCTGCTGGAGCCGAACGAGCTCTGGTTCGTGCGGGCGGTCCTGGAGGCCGTCTACCAAGATGACACCGCCCAGGTGTCGTACGGGCCGATCGTCCCCTACACCGTGACGGACCGCACCATCCGCTTCACCACCGCCGGTGCGACGGGCAGTCGTGGCCCGTCCCAGGCGGCGGTCGACGGCTTCTACAGCACCGGCCAGGGCGGCAGCTTCGAGCACCGGGTAACCGCCGAGCAGGGGGTCCAGCGCTACCTCGTCGACCTCGCCGGTGCCTACCGTGTCGAGGTCGCGGGTGCGGCCGGAGGCAGTGCGAAGGCACCCAGCGGGGCCCGGGGGGCGGTGGTCGCCAGCACGCTCTCCTTCGAGGAGGACCAGTCACTGCTGGTCGTGGTCGGGCAGCGGGCGTCCCACCGTGTCGGCGGCGGTGGCGGCACGTTCCTGACCACGGGCTCCGATGTGGCCACGGCAGAGCCGTTGTTGGTGGCGGGTGGCGGCGGTGGTGGCGGCCCCGGGCCTGTTCCCGCCCGCGCCCATGGTCGGGCCCCGGAAGCAGGCGCGCAGGAAGCTGCCGGACAGGACGCTGGAGCGGCGACCTGCCACACAGCCAGGGGGGACTGTCGCTCGGGGGTCGGGCGCACCGGCGGGCAGGGCGGCCGGGTACAGGAGGCCTCGGACCCCAGCGGGTTCTGGGGCGCATTGATCGCTGGTGCCGGCGGTGGGTTGCTCACCGACGGCCGGCCCGGCTACGCGGAGCACCGCCAGTGGTCGGCCACCTCGAACAAACTCGGAACCGAGGGACAGGCGTTGCGGTCAGGTGCGGTCGGCGGGTCCCGTCAGGTGCGGGAGTGGGATGGAGTCGGGCAGGGCGCGCGTATCCGTCAGTACACCGTTCAGGGCGGGTTCGGGGGTGGAGGCACCGGCAGTAACGAGCGTCCCCCGGGCGGGGGTGGAGGTGGCTACAACGGCGGTGGCGGCGGGTTCTTGGACCGGATGGTCGTATGGACCCACCCGAGGACGAACGAGAACCTCGAGAGCAACGCCTACGGGGGCGGGGGCGGCTCGTTCGTCTCCGGCGATGCCCCGGTGGGGGACACCGGAGCCAACACCGGAGCCGGCTACGTCGAGATGCGACTGCTGGCGACGGCGCCGAGCGCAGGGCCGACCACCGTCAGCGGCGCCCGCGCCGGCCAGCAGGCCACCTTCCATGCCGAGGTGCTCGCCGACGGGGGTGACCTCAACGTCCAGCGAGGCTTCCTGCTGTCGCAGACGCCGGACGCCACGCTGGACACCGACGGCGTCGTCGTGCTGCCGGCAGGTCAGGGCACGGGAACCTTCAGCGCCAGCTCACCCACGCTGCCGCCCCGTGACTTCCTCTACGTGCGCAGCTACGTGCAGGGCTTCGGTGGGACCGACTACGGCCCGCTCGCCACCTTCGCGACCTTCCGGCCCTTCGAGTTCACCACCGCGGGGCAGCGTGGACCCGACGGTCCGACCCAGACGCAGCTGACCGCGGCCTACGGCGGCACCCCCCTCGCGGGCCGGGTCACCACCGCAGCAGATGGGGTCCCGCAGGGCGTCCAACGCTTCGAGGTGCCGGTCACCGGGCGGTACCGGATCCAGGCGCTGGGAGCGCGAGGTGGGGTCAGCACCCCGAGGGGTTTCAGCTCGCCCCAGGGCGGTGACCGTGGCGGTCGCGGGGCCGCGGTGGAGGGCACCTTCGACCTCGAGCAGGGCGACCAACTGCTGGTGCTGGTCGGCCAGCAGCCTGACAACCCGGTCGGCGGTGGTGGCGGCAGCTTCGTGGTTCGTGGGTCCACGCCCGGGGACGACGATCTCGAACCGCTCCTCGTGGCCGGTGGCGGCGGTGCCATCACCTTCCCCTTCGATGTGGCGCCGTGGAACGCTGATGCGACGGCACCTGGGGCGCCTGGCGTGGAGTCCGAGACCTCGTCCGTGCTGGGCTTCGGCGGCACTGGCGGCGAGGGCGGGCGGACGACCGAGGACGACCCGGATCACGGCGGCGGCGTCGGTGGCGTCGGGATGCTCGGCGGTGCGGGCGACGCCGGCGTAACGGATCTGATCGACCTTGCCGCGATGGGAGGGGGCGGGCCCGGGGGTCCGGGGGGCGAGGACGGCGACGGACGCATCGCCCGAGCCTGGGCGGGCGCCGGCGGCGGACTGTTCACCGACGGCGAGGATGCGCAGGACATCGTGCAGGCCAGCGAGACGCAGCTCGTCGTGGCCCCGGGCTCCGGGGGCCGTGCCTTCGTCAACGGCGGAGGTGGCGGGATCGGCGTGCCCTGCGAGGGGAACGGTGCCAGCACCGACGGTGGCTTCGGGGGTGGCGGCGCCGGCGCCGGCGCGTGGCGCGACAACTGCTGGGCGCAGGGTGGTAACGGCGGTGGCTACAACGGTGCGGGCGCGATCGAGCCCACGGTCGCCGACCAGTACCCGCGCGTCGGCCGAGGCGCAGGCTCGTACAACACCGGCCAGCTGCGAACCGACCTCAACGGGGTGAACCTCGGCGACGGACGGGTCACGATCACCCTGATCCCCGCCCCCGCACCCAACGCGCTGTTCCCGGCCACGGGTCAGCCGCGGGAGCTCGCGGACCCTGCTGGGACGACCATCGAACGGGAGCCGGGAGGTGTGCTGCTGGTGGTCGGTGGCAGCACCGTACGGCAGCTCACCACCTCGACGCCCGCATCGACGACCGTGGAGGCGACACGCAGCTTCGTGGACTCCCAGGCCGGCGAGACCGACCTGGGCATCCAGCTCGATGTGGTCGAGAACGGCGATGGGGTCGAGGTCCTGGGGTTGCTCGACCGCAGCGCTGACCCCGACGAGCCCCTCCCCGTCCCCTCCGACGCGCTCGCAGGCGTGACCGTCGGGGAGGAGGACGACGCGGTGTCGCTGCTGCTGGCTGGAGCGGACGACCAGGACCGGCCGCGGTCGGTCGGGGGCGGTGGCGCGCCGGCCACCACCCAGGGCGGCCGGATCGCGACCGTCGGGCAGGGGCTGCCTCCGGGTACCGAGGTGGAGGTCTCCGTGCGCTCGGAGCCGAGGCTGCTGGGCCGGTTCACCGTCGATGCCGAGGGGCGGTTCGCCTGGCAGGTACGGATGCCGAGCAACCTCGGTGCTGGCGACCACACCCTGGTGCTCACCACGGTGGACGGTACGCCGGCCGAGCAGGAGCGGGTACTGACGGTAGGTGTGCAGGTCGGGGCCGCGGCCGCGCCTGCGCCGCCTGCAGCCGGGAGGGCGCCATCTCCACAACCGGCGCCGCCGGTGCGGGTGCCGTCGCCTGGGGGGACGGTGGAGGCGGTTGAGCCGGAGGTGCCGGAGGGCACGACGGTTGAGCGTGAGCGCGGTACCGCGGGTGCTGTGGTGGATGGTGTGGAGGTGGAGTCCTCGGTGAGTGCACCGGAGGTCGCACCGTCTGATCCGGGGGTGCCGCCATCTGCGGAGGAGGTGGAGCAGCGCCGTACGGTGACCCGCCAGTTCGTGGATCAGGTGCTGGCTGCGGTGCCTGAGGACGAGCGGGGGGTGTCTGTGGTGGACACCGATGATGGTGCCGCCATCGTCGGGCTGCTCGCTGACCGTGGCGATGCGACCCAGAGCCGGCCGGTGCCACCCACCGCTGTGGCGGCGGTGTCGGCTGGTGACGTCCGGCTGTTGGCGGCGGTGACGGACCGGCGGGGCAACCCCCGTGACCGGGCCGCGGACGGGGCGCTGCGTGGCGCACCGGGCGGTGACGCGGCGGTGCGGATGTTCGGGCTGCCCGCAGAAGCGGACGGGCAGATCCAGGTGCGCTCCACCGCCCGAGTACTCGCCTCGGTCACCACCGACGATGCGGGCCGTCTGGCCAGCCAGGTAGAGCTGCCCGGAGATCTGCCGGCGGGTGATCACACCTTGGTGGTCACCGTGGGTGGCACCACCACCAGTGTCGGGATCAGCGTGGAGGCCGACTTCCCGGATGTGGCCGCCGACAGCACCCACGTGGATGCGATCGAGACGTTGGCGGAGGACGGGGTGTTCCAGGGCCGTGCCGATGGCACGTTCGGCCCCGCCCGGGGGCTGTTGCGCGGCCAGATGGCCACCGTCCTGGCCCGCCTCCTCAACCTCGACATCGACGATGATGCGGCCGTGCCCTTCGTCGATGTGGCTGACGGTGCGACTCATGGTGCGTCGATCGCGGCGATCACTGCGTCGGGGTTGACCGATGGTTGTGCGCAGCAGCGGTTCTGTCCGGACACGGTGGTCACTCGTGGGCAGTTGGCGGCGTTCCTGGCCCGTGCCTACGACCTGCCGGAGGTGGATGCGGATCCGTTCACCGATATCGCCACGGTGATGTTGGCGGACGAGATCCGTGCGGCTGCGGCTGCCGGCATCATCGACGGGTTCGGTGATGGCACGTTCCGTCCGGGCGAGCCGGTGACCCGGGCGCAGGCAGCCTCGATGCTGCTCAACGCACGTGACACCGCAGGCAAGGGGTAGCCCTGTGCAACCGGTGGCGTGGTGTGGGTCCTACGGGACCTCCACCGGCGACCGGCCACCCGGCAACGCTGATGGAGAGCGCGGCTGTGTGCGATACCCGCGGCAGCACTCACGACACCTCGATCAGTTCCACCGTCAGGGTGTAGCCGTGTGCACGGGAGCCCCTCGGTGGTTGGCCGAGGAAGGTGTCGGCTTCGACCTCGTAACGGCCGTCACGGGGCAGCCGCACGGTCAGTCGGGCGTCGGGCCAGCCGCCGCCGTCGGCATCCATCCCGATGAGTCGCCCATCGGGGCCGTACACCCGGATGAGGGGGTCGAGGACCTCAGGGCTCCGGCTGCGCATGGTGACGACGGCCACCTGGCCCTCCCGCGCGTCGAACCCGTAGGTGGGTAGGGAGCCGTCCGTGGGGTACTCGGCATCGACGTCGGTGACCCGCTGCGCCCCACTCCCGTCGTGCAGTTCCGCGGTCAGTACCTCGGCGATGTCATCCTCTCCCCACAGCAACTCTGAGTGGTAGGTCAGGGTGTAGGCGTCGTCGCTGTCGAAGCGGTGCCACAGCTCCAGCGGACCGCTCGATGCCGCGGCGGCAGGGCCGAATCGACCTCCACCCCTCTCCGCGAACGCGAGGTAGTTGCCGCGCCCGTCGGTGAGCTCCAGAACCGCGAAGTCGGTCTCCCGCTCGGAGGCGACCGTGACGTTGAGCAGGTCCCCCGCGCGCGCATCGAACCCGTAACGTGCCCCAGCTGCGACGGTGCGCTGCTCGCGGTGCGTCTCGAGGAACAGCTGCTCGGGTTCGGCGTCGAAGGGGAAGTCGTCCTCGAACTCCTCGTCGGGGTAGCCGTACACCTCCTCGGGGGGAAGTACCTGCGACGGCGCCGCAGCGCCGGTGAACCGCTCCAGCTCGGTGGCGAGGCGGTCCGCCTGCTGCCGGAGCTGCGCGGTACCCCACAGGGTGGACACGAGGACGAGCAGCAGGCCGGCCACGAGCGCGATCAAGGTGATGAGGACACCGCGGCCGGAGGGCATCGGAGCGGTGGGCCCGACCGGTGCGATCCCGGGGGAGGTAGCAGGCGGGGAGCCGTCCGGGGTCGTCGGTGCGGTCGCAGACGTGCCGTTGCCTCCGTCGGTGGGTGGCAGTGGCAGATGGATGCCCGACATGATCAGGCCTCCTGGTGCGTGCCCGCCGCCGCTGCGAGCGGGGCCACTCCACCATGACACGACCGCGCGTCGCGCGCCATAGGGGCTCGCCCCTACCGCCTCCCGACTCCCGACTCCGTGGCCGTTCGATTCCAGGTGATCGTGCCGCCGGCAGCCGCCACGGGCCGGCAACCGCCACGGGCCGGCCGATACCGCATCTCCACCAGAGATCGCAGCGCAACGACCACCACGCGGTCACCTCGCTGCACGATCCCGCACCCCCGGCCCGCCCAACAGCAGAGATCGCAGCGCAACGACCACCAAGCGGTCACCTCGCTGCACGATCCCGCACCCCCGGACCGCCGAACAGCAGAGATCGCAGCCCAACGACCACCACGCGGTCACCTCGCTGCACGATCGCGACCCGGACCGCGACCCGGACCACGACCCTAACCCCGACCCGGACCGCGACCCGGACTGCGACCCTAACCCCGACCCGGCCGCGGGGGGCGTCGGACCACGTTTCCCCAGGTCAGGACGCCTTCCCGCCATCCTCGACGTAGAGGTAGTACTCCTGCCGAAGCCTGTTACGCGGGATGGTGCCCAGTACCAGAACATCCCGCTGACCTGCGGAAACACATCCGTGTCGTGCCACGCCGTGTTGCCAGAGTTCCCTCCGTTCTCACCGGGACGTGTCCACACCGTGTCCACGGATCGACGGTGACCGCCATCATCAGCTCCTGCCGGAGCGCTCGTCATGCCCCGCCGGTCGCGACAGCTTCCAGAAGCCCTCGCGGCGACAGGACGGCGAGATCAGGCAGCTCGAGCGATGTCAGATCCGAGTCACCAGACACGATGGCGTCTACCTCGGCTGCGTGAGCGAGGGCGATCAGGTAGTCGTCGGTCGGGTCGCGAGAAACCCTCGACACGTCATCCGGATCGTCCCACGTCTCCCCCAGCCGCTCGAGTTCGACGACATAGGCCATCGCTGACTCGAGGTCGAGATAGCGACGGAACTTCTCTCGGCCGAGCACCTCGCTCAGCTCAGCAAGCAGTGCAGGCGACACGATCGGCACGATCACCGCAGCATCGATGAGGTCGATGACCTGGGCGCTTGCACCGCCGGAGGAGATGGCACCCGAAACCAGCACGTTCGGGTCGATCACGACCCGCCGAGAGTTGCGGACCACCTACGCGGTGTCCCGGATCTTGCGTTCCGCACGGACGGCCCTGAGCTCGGTGATCGCAAGCTGCATCGCCTCGTCCTCAGGTAGGGACGCGCGCGTCCGCGCCGAGTCGAGGATGTCGCGCAGCCGTCCCCCTTCAAGCTGGCGGCGGAGAGCGTCAGCGATGACCTCGCTGCGCGGCTTACCCAACACCGCTGCCCGCTCCTCGACAAGCGCGAGGAGCTCGTCGTCCAGGTCGATCTTCAGCGTGCTCACCACGACACCTCCGACGGTAAGGCTACCTCCCGATCCGGCCCATCGGTTGGCTACCAACGATCGCCCTGGTCGCGGCGATCTCCCTGACGAGCGAGACGCTTCAGGCGGTGTTGCCGCTCGGACGGACCACCAACATCGACGACGTGTTACTCAACACGCTGGGAGGGATCCTGGGCGCTGGCGTCGCCAGCCTGGGGCTGCGCACGCGACGGCGATCCCAGATCCGGTCCGGTGACGCCGTCCAGCAACAAGACGCGTGAGAGCATCCCGGCTACGAAGACACGGGCGTTGTCATCCGGTCGTGTACCTGCGATGGTCAGCCGTACGGAGCCGCCACGGATCGAGGGGCAGGAGCGTGGACGCACCAGCGATCAGCGTGCTGCTACCGACTGAAGAACACCTGGAGACGCTGCAGAGCCAAGGGTGCGAGTCGGTCGAGCTTCTCACTTGGGACGACGCCGGCTGGCACGAGCGGGCGGCGGAGCTCGCGGCGTCGCGTGGCTGGACTCTTCGAAGGGCCGAGTCTGCCGATGGGGCCGTCAGGCGCTGCACGGGGGAGTTCCTAATCGTGTGGAGCGTCTTCGCTGCCGACAGTGATGCACTGGACGAGCTGCTACGGGCTGCACGCGAGCAGCCGGATGCGCGTGGCTCGATCGCCAGCAACTTCGATCCGGCGATCTTGTGGCGCCGCGACGAGTTCCTCACGGCAAGCGGTCGCCGGTCTGGGATGGCCCAGGCCGGATGCCGGGCGATGGACCATCGTGGCGTTGCTCTGTCTCGACCGATCCGACCGGACTCGGATCGGTGAGCCAGCACCGCAAATAGCCCCGGCGTCCAGTGGGGGCAACCTCGACCACGCAACACGTCGGGTGGAAGACACGGGCGCTAGCTAGCGGCTCAGCTGGTTCCTCCCTGTCCCGTGATGGCGTCGCGGCCACGCTCACGAGAGTCTGCTCGGCGACACGACGCTGCTCATCGCCTCGGAGTGAGCATGACGCTCGTCGTCGGTCTCTCGCGCCGCCACGTCAAGGACTCCGAGTAGCTTTGAGGAGCGTGCCTGGTGACGCCCGGAGAAGGACTGCCGGCCAGCGAGCCGAACTGCTTGCTCATCCTGCGGAGAATGCCGCGGTCGTCAGGAGCGCGCCCGCCACGGCCGTGCCCACCGTGGCCACCCACCAGCGGGGTTGGCGGAAGGAGATCTGGCGTTCTGCCACGTAGCTGGCCACGCCTCCGCCGAGACCGGCCGGTGAAAGCCGGCCAAGCACGTCTCCGATCGCAGGGCTCGCCGGCCCCGTCAGGTAGTCACCGAACCAGAAAAGCGACATCGGAACAACACTCGCCACCACTCCCAGCGCGACCACCGGCACGATGGCGTCGCGCAACCGCGGCGGAGCGAACCGCGAGAGTGCCCACC
>CAYTLZ010000103.1:0-10318 GCA_964438785.1 uncultured Actinomycetota bacterium
ACGACCACGGCGGGCAGGTCTACCTCGACGGGGCCAACCTCAACGCCCTGGTGGGCGTCGCCAAGCCCGGGCACTTCGGGGCGGACGTCAGCCACCTCAATCTGCACAAGACCTTCTGCATCCCGCACGGTGGCGGGGGACCGGGCGTCGGGCCGGTCGCGTGCGGGGCCCATCTGGCCCCGTTCCTGCCGAGCCATCCGATGGATCCCGACTCCTGGCACGACGCAGCGGCCGCCGCCGAGCCGGCCCGGCGGACCGGACCTATCGCGGCCGCACCCTACGGCTCGGCCGGGATCCTGACGATCTCGTGGGCGTACGTGGCCCTGATGGGCGCCTCGGGGCTGACCGCGGCCAGCCAGACCGCGATCCTGGCCGCGAACTACCTCGCCGTCCGACTCGCCGAGGGCTACGACGTGCTGTACACCGGAGCCACCGGCCTGGTCGCCCACGAGGCCATCATCGACGTGCGGCCTCTGCAGGACAGCGCCGGCATCAGCAACGAGGACGTCGCCAAGCGGCTCATCGACCACGGCTTCCACGCCCCGACGATGTCGTGGCCCGTCGCCGGCACGCTCATGATCGAGCCGACCGAGTCCGAGTCGAAGCGCGAACTCGACCGGTTCACCGCCGCGATGCTCGCCATCCGGGCCGAGGCGGATCTGGTCGCCGATGGACACTGGCCCGCGGACGACAACCCGCTGGTCAACGCGCCCCACCCGGCGGTCGACCTGCTGTCCACCGACTGGTCGCATCCCTACACCCGGGAGCAGGCGGCCTATCCCGACGGCGCGCGGGTCGACGACAAGTACTGGCCGCCGGTCAGCCGCATCGACAACGCCCATGGCGACCGCAACCTCGTGTGTGCGTGTCCGCCACCCGAGGAGCTCGCCGACGGGCGGCGCTGAGTCCCGCGGGCCTGCACGGCGCATCCGCAGCGCACTTGAGTTGCGGTCCGGGCTGCCGATGGTGAGGCTGAGACCGGACAGCCGTGCGCGGGATCGACGTCCGACCGCGCCCCGGCCATCGTTCTTGACCGCCAACGTGACCACCGTGGCCCTGCCGCCCATCCCCGCCGTTTTCTGTGGGGACGGGTTTTCGCCGGCGACGACCCCCGGGCGGACGAGCGTTGCACCGGGACCGTGGATGGCCAGCGACACCCGACTGCGCTCCCTGGCCGATCCGCTCGAACCGGATCTGCTGCGGGCGCTGCTCGCCGAGGCCATCCTCGATGCGGTGGACAGTCCGGTCGCCGTCATCGACGTCGACGGTCATGTCCTGGCCACCAACGAAGCCTGGGAACGGTTCGCCCAACTGAACGGGGCTCCCTGGGTCGAGGTCGGCCACGACTACCGCACCGCCTGCGAGGACCTGGCGCTGGCCACCGGTGGGACCGAACTGCTCGACACCGTGAACGGGATCCTGGGCGGCCGCCAACGCCGTGACGGCTGTGAGTACGCCGTCGACCACGGCGAGCGTCGCGCGTGGTTCCGGATGTCGGCCAGCCGGCACGTCACCGGCGGGCAGGTCTTCGTCGTGGTCCGCCACGATCCGATCACCGCGGAGCGCGAGTCGCACGGCGAGGTCGAGTTCCGCTCGATGCTGCTCGACGAGGTCGACGCGGCCGTCATCAGTGTCAACCACCGCGGCGTCATCGACTCCTGGAACGGTGGGGCCGAACGGACCTTCGGCTGGACCGCCGAGGAGGCCATCGGCTGTGACCTGATCGCCCTGCTGGTCGATCCGGACCGCGCCGGTCAGGCCCGCCTGGTCCAGCTGCGGCTGCAGGCCGTCGGCCGCTGGGAGGGACAGCTCGGTCTGCTCGACCGCAGCGGCAACGACTGCCACGTCGAGGCGCGACTGCGCAACCTGCGTGGCGACGACGGCACGATCACGGGCTCGGTGCTGGTCGCGGTCGACAATGCCGAGCGGCTCGAGATGGAACGCCGCGTGGTCCGCGCCAACGCCCGGCTCACCGCCGTGACCGAACGGATGGGTGAGGGGCTGTGCACCCTGGACGGCGACGGGCGCATCACCTACGTCAATCCCCACGGGCAGCAACTGCTCGGCGGTCCCGCGGCCCGCAGCATCGGCGGCTCGTTCGTCAACCGGCTCGTCGGACTGCGTGCCGACGGCACCGCCCCGACCCGCGAGGAGCAGCTGATCGGAGGCTCGTTCGCCGGGAATCTGCCCACCGAGCCGACCGAGGATCTGCTGGTCCGGCCCGACGGCTCGCAGCTGCCGATCGAGTACGTCGCCTCCGGGCTGGCCGACCGACCCGACGGGCCGACCGACGGCTGGGTGGTGGTCTTCCGGGACGTCTCCGCCCGTCAGGCCCGCAGCCTCGCGCTCGAACGCCAGGCGGAACACACCCACTGGATGGAGGTCATCGACGAGGCGCTCACCCACGACCACCTCGTGCTGTTCGCCCAACCGATCATCGAGCTGGCGACCGGTCGGGTCGTCACCCACGAACTGCTGCTGCGGATCGACCACCCGGAGCACGGCCTGCTGGTCCCCGGACAGTTCCTGCCGACCGCCGAACGCTTCGGTCTGGTGCCGAGCATCGACCGGTGGGTGATCGTCAAGGGCATCGAGCTCGCCGCCACCGGCATGGACGTGGAGATCAACCTCTCCGCCCGGACGCTGGACGACCGCAGCGTCGCCGACCTGATCGCGGTCACCCTGGCCCGCTCGGACGTCCAGCCCCACCGGGTCGGCTTCGAGCTGACCGAGACCGCCATGCTCGGCAACGAACACCAGGCGCGCCGCTTCGCCGAACAGATCCGCGCGCTCGGCTGCCGACTCGCGCTCGACGACTTCGGCACCGGCTACGGCGGGCTCACCTATCTCAAGCACCTGCCAGTGGACTGCCTCAAGATCGACCGGGAGTTCGTCGCCGACGCCATGGTCGACCCGGCCAGTCGCCGGGTGATCACGGCCGTGGTCGGCCTCGCCCAGGCGTTCGATCTCACCACCGTCGGTGAGGGGGTCGAGGACGAGGTGACCGTCGCGCTGCTCACCGAGCTGGGTGTGGATCGCGCCCAGGGCTATCTGTTCGGTCGACCCGCGCCGATCGTGTCGGGCCCGGCCGTGCCCGTCCCGATCGTGGCCGACCCCGGCGTGGTGTCCGATGCGCCCCCGGCGGGTTGATGAGCACGGCCGACGGTGACCGTGAGCGGGTCGTCGCCCGGGCGCTGCTCGCCGAGGTCGTGTTCGACGCGCGCGACGACCACGTCGCCGTCTGCGACCCCGATGGGTCGATCGTCGCGGTGAACTCCGCCTGGGACGCGAACGCGCTCGACTTCGGCGGTGCGGACGTCGGTGTCGGGGCCAACTACTTCGACGTCTGTCGCCGCGCCAGCGGCACCGAGCCGTTGGCCGGTCACGTGCTCGAACGGTTGCAGGAGGTCCTGGCGGGGGAGCGGGAGGTGTTCGAGCAGGACTACGCGATCGACACGCCCGCCGAACGGCTCTGGTTCCGGCTCCACGCGGTCCGCCGGGACACCGACATCGGACCACGGCTGATCGTCGCCCACCGGCCCGTCACCACCGAGCGTGTGGCCCGTGAGGACGCCACGCTGCAGACCATGCTGCTCGACGCCGTCGACGCGGCGGTGGTCGCCCACGGCGTCGACGGTCGCATCACGGCCTGGAACGACGGTGCGCAACGCATGTTCGGGTGGCGCGACGACGAGGTGCTGGGTCGCGACGTCGTCGAGCTGCTCGTCGCCCCCGGACGGGTCGGCCAGATGCGGCTGGTCCACGAGCAGGCCCGCAGCATCGGTCGCTGGGACGGTCAGGTGGATCTGCGGCGCCGTGATGGCCAGGACGTGGCCGTCGAGCTGCGTCTGCGACCACTGCCGGGACCCGACGGCGACGTCGAGGCACTGGTGGGGGTCGCCGTCGACGTGTCCGAACGGCTCGCCATGGAACGCCGGGTCGTGGAGGCCAACGCCAGGCTGGTCGCGGTCACCGAGCACATGGGTGAGGGGCTGTGCACGCTCGATCTCGACGGGCGCATCGCCTTCGCCAATCCGCGCGCGGCCGCGCTGCTGGATGTGCACCCCCGGGAGGCCATCGGGCTGCGGTTCGCCGCGCGACTGGCCTCCCGCAACGGTGACGACGGCGACCGGGAGGATCATGGGGTCCCGCCCGTCGACGCGCTGTCCGATCTGCTCGCCGCCGTGCACGCCGGGCTGGCGTCGCCCGACCGGGGTTCCGACGAGCCGGTCACCGACACCCTCTACCGCACCGACGGTCGATCGGTGCCGATCGAGTACGTGGCGACGCCGTTGCCCGCGCTCGACGGCAAACGACCCGAGGGCGTGGTGGTCGTGTTCCGCGACATCACCGAACGTCGGGCCCGCGAACGCGAGCTACGACGCCAGGCCGAACACGCGACCTGGCTCGACGTCATCAACGAGGCCCTGGCCGACGACCTGTTCGTGCTGTACTCCCAGTCCGTCTACGCCCTGCCGGACCGCGCGCCGATCCAGCAGGAGCTGCTGCTCCGCATCGACCACCCGACCCGGGGGCTGCTGTCACCGAGCCTGTTCCTCCCGACCGCGGAGCGCTTCGGGCTCGCGAGCGCCATCGACCGGTGGGTCGTGCACGCCGGGCTGGGGATCGCCGCGACGGGCCAGGCGGTCCAGATCAACCTCTCCGCCCAGTCGCTGGCCGATCCGAGCTTCCCGGCGTTCATCGCCGCGGAACTCGACGCCTGCGCGGCCGATCCGGGCCGGGTGATCTTCGAGCTGACCGAGACCGCGATGCTCGACGACCTGGCCCGGGCGCGGGGGTTCGCCGAACAGGTCAAGGCGCTCGGTGCCCGCCTCGCGCTCGACGATTTCGGCACCGGCTACTCCGGCTTCGTCTACCTCAAGTCGTTGCCGGTCGACATGCTCAAGATCGACATCGAATTTGTCCGGGACGCCGTCGACAACGAGGCGTCACGACACGTCATCAACGCCGTGGTGGCACTGGCGAGCTCGTTCGGACTGATCACGTTGGCTGAGGGTGTCGAGGACGAGGCGACACTACGCTGCGTCCAGGACCTCGGTGTCCAGCAGGCACAGGGGTTTCTGTTGGCCCGGCCGGAACCGATCGTCACGCTGGAGCCCGACGCCCGGACGATGGAGCTGCACCATGGCTGAGAGCGACCACGACCGCCCGCAGGCGCGGCAGCCCGACCGTCGGCACGACCAGCAGGAGGACCTCGACCGCGACCAGGCCATCGCGGATCTGTCCCAGGCCGTCGCGGACCGCGAGCAGCACGCCGGCGAGGTCGAGCAGACCCGCCTGGACCGCCAGCGCCGCGAGATCGACGAGGCCCGGGCCGACAGCGACGACGACCGCTGGGACCGCGACCAGTGGCGTCACCAGCACGACGCCGGCCAGGACCGCCGCGACGCCCACCAGCGCAGTCTCGATGACGCCCAGGACGCCCGCGACCTGCATCAGGTGACCTTCGACGCCGAGCAGACCGGCCTGAGCGGTCGACGGGGCGACGACCAGGCCGACGCGTCGGGTGCCGCCGGCCTGACGATGGCCGAACAACGGTTCCACGCCGCGCAGCAGCGGGCCATCGCCGCCGAGCGCCGGGCAGAGGCCGCGATCGAACGGGCCCGCGCCGCACGGGCCCGCGCCGAGGAGCTGTCCGGCGGGCTGCACCGCCAGGACGAATCCGGGCCGGATGCTGGGGCCCCGGACGAGACCCCGCCGGACGGATCCGGGACGCCGTGACCGACACCGCCACCGGGCGGTCGCCGTGTCGCGCGGCGGTGGCCGTGGCGCGCGGGAGTGGCCGTGTCGTACGGGAGTTCCCCGAACGGGCCGATGGGCGCTACGCGGTGAACCGTGACGCCCGTCGGTCGCCTGGCGGACGCAGCCGGGCGGGTGGGGATGTGATCGCTGTGGCGGCGGTTGCTCCGGGCGACGGGTGTGACGAACGTGGATGGTCCCAGCAGACCCGTGGCGGCCATTCCCGGCCCGTCGCCGTCGACACGACCGGCGGGGCCAGTGGCCGATCGGACACTGTCCGGCTCGCTACGCTGACGGGTGGTCCCGGGTGACCGCAGGGAGACACGCCGGAGGGCGAGTCCCGATCGACCACCCCGCACGAGCACCCGACGATCCAGCGCACCGCACACCACCGAGTCCCGCGACGAGAACCTCGAAAGGGTTGTTCGTGGCCCCGACCGCGACCGACGTCACCACCCCCGACGCCACCGATGCCGGTGAGCGGAAACCGGGGCGTCTGCGGCGACGTTGGCAGGGACGGACGCGCTGGTCGACCCGGCGGCGCATCGTTACCGCGGTCGTGGTGGGCCTGGGGCTGCTGCTGCTCCCCGTGCCGTGGATGCACGTCGTCGGCGACGACCCGCTGTCGCACGCCTGGCGGCTGGATGGCCGGCTGTTCGTCGAGGGTGAGGCGGTCGCCCCCGACGGGCGTTGGTCATGGCTGGCGATCGGTCGTCCCCCCCTGGTCATCGAACTGCTGAGCGACCGTGTCCGCGGCCGCGACAGCGGTGCGACCGACATGCGGGCGGGGCCGGTCGTGCAGAGCCCGTCGTTGAGTGATCCGGCGGCTGCGGCCGTGGGTCTGCGCTATGCCGGCCGCGACGTGCCGATGCGGCTGCTGATCGAGGCGCGCGAGCCGCTGGTGGCCGGCATTCCGCCGACGGCGATCATCACCATGATCGAGGGCATCGAACTCACCGACCGGGCGACCTGGAACGCCTTCCTCGAGGGTGTCGAGCCCCCGGGACTGCCGCCGGTCGCCAACGAGGCCGACCCGAACGCTCCCGACGCCGGCGTCGCCGGGCGACCGGCCGACCCCGGTCCCGTCGACCCCGCTGCCGGCGAACCGGACGCGGCCGCGTCGCTGCAGTTCACCACCCGGACCGGTCACACCTACGTCGTCGAGGGCCGCGAGCTGCCCTACGGCCGCATCCACACCCTCGATCTCGCGCCCGTGGGGTTGCAGGCCAGCATCGCGCCGCCCTGGGCGCGCATCGCCCCGGTCGACTGGTTCCGCAGTCTGTCGCTCGGCAGCTCGCACGGGATGATGGTCGCACTGATGACCTATGCCGACGCGGCCGGCCACGATCTCGCTCAGACCCGGCACATCGCCGGGACCGGGGGCATCCGCGGGGACGGCACGGTCACCCGGATCGGCGGGTTGGAGGCCAAAGCCCAGGCGGCACGCCGCCAGGGCGTGGACGTGCTGCTGTTCCCCGCGTCACAGGCACCGGAACTCGAGGGGTTCGATGCCCGGGGCATGCAACTGGTGCCGATCACGACGCTCGACGACGCGATCGCCTTCCTCGACCGCCCGGTCGCCTGACCCGGCACCGGTCGGACCCGGGTCGACACCCGGACCGGGCTGATCGGGTGCCGGCCGGGCCCGGGTCGGCCCCCGGACGGGGCGTACGCTGCGCGGCACGTCGTCGTGCCGTACGGACCAGGGGAGTGGCGTGGAGCCGTCATCGCAGCCGGTCGGCCGCGCGGCCCGCTGGCGACGGGTCGTGCTGCTCGCGGTCATCGCGGTGCAGGTCGCGGTGCCGAGCGTGATGCTGGTGCTGCGCCTGACCGGTGACGGCGACGCGATGCGCTTCGGGTGGCAGATGTTCTCGGGCGTGCCGTGACCACGCCGGCGAGCAGCACGCGACGATCGACCGGGGGAGCGGCACTCGGACCGCCCGGACCCTTCCGCGTGCTCGAGGTGGCACTCGCCGCACTCGTGCTGCTGAAGGCCGTCGACGTCGCGCTGATCGGTCCACGACTGCTGGCCCCCGCACTCGCGGTCGCGTTGACGGGGCTGTTGGTGCTCGGCAGTGTCACGGTGCTCGCGGTGCCGTTCGTTGAGCGGCGTCTGAGCGCCAGCCGGCGTGGCAGCGACATCGGGCGTGCCCGCCTCGCCCCCACCGGCACCCGCCCGGCCCGCATCGCGCAGCTCGGGTGGCTGCTGATCGCCGCAGCCGTCGCGGTCATGCTCGCCGGGCCGCTGTACCGCAACCACGTGTTCTTCCTGGCCTGGGTCACGGTGATCCTGGCGCTGTTCGGTGACCGTGCGCATCGCCGGTTGCTGCTGACCACCCACCTCAGCGTCGTCTACACCTTCGCCGCGATCACCAAACTGAACCCGCTGTGGTTGAGCGGCGAGTCGTTGGCATCGTGGGGTGCACGGCTGTTCGGGGTGTCCGTCATCGCGGCGGCCATCGCCACGGTCGTCGTCGAGGCGGTGCTGGCCGTCGCCGTCTGGCGACCGAACCGCGGAGTCGTCGTGATCGCCACGGGCATGCACCTGGCGTTCATCGTCGGCGTCGCCGGCGGCCCCTACTCCCTGCTCCGCCTGGTCGTGTTCAACGGGGCGTCGATCGCGCTGTGGTGGGCGCTGTGGCGCGAACGGCAGCGCAACGCCGACCCGGTGCTGGCCCCGCTGCGCCGCTGACCCACCGCGCACCGAACGACGGCCCGCAGGGCTCAGTCCCCGGCGGTCTCCAGCCACCGCAGCAGCGTGCGCACGGGCACACCGGTGCCGTGCCGCGGCAGGTGGTAGCGGTCCTCGTTCTGCCAGAACGGCCCGGCGATGTCGAGATGCGCCCACGGCACCCCGTCGACGAACTCGCGCAGGAACAGCCCGGCCATGGTGGCCCCGGCCTCGTCGCCGCGCCCCATGTTGTCGAGGTCGGCCACCTCGGAGTCGAGGTTGTCGCGCAGGTCCTCCCACAGCGGCATGTGCCACATCGCCTCGCCGGCGCTGTCGGCCGCGCCGAGCAGTTGGCGCAGCAGGTCGTCGTCGTTGGCGAAGATCGCGCTGGCCCGGTTGCCGAGCGCCCGGAACGCCGCGCCGGTCAGGGTCGCCACGTCGACGATCATGTCGGCACCCGATTCGACGGCGAGGCAGAGCCCGTCGGCCATGACCAGGCGCCCTTCCGCGTCGGTGTTGAGGACCTCCACGGTGGTGCCGTCGCGCATGGTGATGACGTCCGAGGGGCGTTGCGCGTCGGCGCCCGGCATGTTCTCGGCCAGGCACAGCCAGCCGGTCACCTCGACGGGGACGTCCAGGGACTCGAGCGCGGTGAACACGCCCAGCACCACCGCCGCACCACCCATGTCGCCCTTCATCGACTCCATGATCGACGAGGGCCGCTTGAGCGAGATCCCGCCGGTGTCGAAGGTGATGCCCTTGCCGACCAGCGCGACGGAGGCGACCGGGTCGGCGGGGGCGTAGCGCAGCTTGACCAGTCGCGGTTCGCGCGCCGATCCGCGGGCGACCCCGATGAGCCCGCCGCAGCCCTCGGCGGCGAGTCGCGCCTCGTCCCAGACCTCCACCTCGATGCGGCCGTCGAGCAGTTCGACGGCACGGTCGGCGACCTCGGCGGGGCCCATCAGGTTCGGCGGGGTGGTGACGAGGTCACGGGCGACGCACTGGGCGGCGGCGTGGACCTCGGCGCGGGCCACGGCGGCCGCCGCACCCTCCGCGAGCGACGAGGGCACGACGAGCGTCAGATCGGTCAGCGTGTAGGGCGCAGCCTGCGAGCGTGCGTCGTCGTAGCGGTAGGCACCGAGCAGCGCGCCCTCGGCGGCGGCCCGGATGGAACTCGGCGAGGCGTTGGCCAGCGCGAGCGTGGTCGCGGCGGTGGTGGCCTGCCCGGCGATCGCCCGGATGGCGGACCCGGCGGCGCGACGGACCATCTCATCGGAAAGCTGGTCGAGCCGCCCGAGCCCGACGAGGGTGACCCGGCCCCAGGGCTGCCCGGGGGCGGCGAGGTGGAGCACCTCGCCGGGTTTGCCGCGAAAGCTGTTTTCGCGGGGCACGTCGGTCAGCCCGAGTGCCTGCAGCACCGTGTCGGTCCCGGGTCCCTCCATGCCGCCCCGGAACACCGGGACGATCAGGACGTCGACGTCGAGTGCGCCGATGTCGTCGGTCGTCACGTGGATCGCAGGGGGTCGTGGCACGAACAGCTCCGACGTCGATGAGGGGCGGGTCCGCGAGCGTAGACGCCCAGGGTGTCAGAGCAGCGCGGCCAGCTGCGAGGCCCCGACGAGCAGCGTCGCCGTCGCGATCAGCGAGCCGGCCGTCCATCGGGTCTGGGCGGTCAGACGATCGCTCAGCGTCGACACCAGGTCCGCATGCATCGTGCGCATCTCGCCGGTCAGCTCACCGCGCAGCGACTCCATCTCGCCGGTCAGTTCACCGCGTAGCGACTCCATCTCGCCCGTGAGCCCGCCGCGCAGCGACTCCATCTCGCCCGTGAGCTCACCGCGCAGCGACTCCATCTCGCCGGTCAGCTCGCCCCGCAGGTCACCGCGC
>CAYTLZ010000103.1:10418-12693 GCA_964438785.1 uncultured Actinomycetota bacterium
CTGCGCCTGCATCTCACCGCGCAGCGACTCCATCTCGCCCGTGAGCTCACCGCGCTGCGCCTGCATCTCACCGCGCAGCGACTCCATCTCGCCCGTGAGCTCACCGCGCAGCGCGTGCATCTCACCGCGCAGCGCGTGCATCTCACCGCGCAGCGAACCCATCTCGCCGCGCAGCGAACTCATCTCGCCGGTCAGCTCGCCCCGGAGGTCACCGCGCAGCCCCTGCATGTCGCTGTGCAGTTCGGTCCGTAGCGAGTCGAGCCCGGCAGACAGATCGTGTCGGAAGTCCGCCCGCAACTCGGCCCGCAGCTCCGTCCGCAGTTCGACCCGCAGCCGATCGACATCGGCCGTCGTCGCGAGTTGCGACCAGTTGAAGGGCGGCAGGTTGTCCATCAGCACCGAGGCGAGGTCCGGGCCGAGCAGCTCGCCGAGCCGTTTTGAAAGCTCATGCCGCTTGGCGTCGTCGATCGCCATGATGCCTCCTCGTTGCGCGCATCGCCAGATCCCGACCACGAGTCTGCCGCGACCCCGTCGACCCCACCGTGCGGATCCGAAAGCCCTGTGGACAGCATGGAGCGCATCCTCGGGCGGAACAGTTCAAGGACCGGTCCACCCCAGCGCAGTAAGCTCTCGCGCGACAACCAGCGCTCCATCCCGGCCGAGGTGCCTCTCATGGACAGCGACTCCACCCCTGCGCTCCGACTCGTGGGGGTGCGCAAACGCTTCCCCGGAGGCACCGCCGACGCCGTGCAGCCCCTGGACCTGGAGGTCCCGCGCGGCTCGATCGTCTCGCTCATCGGCCCGTCGGGCTGCGGCAAGACGACCACCCTGCGGATGATCAACCGGCTGATCGAACCCAGCGGCGGGCGCATCGAGCTGGAGGGCACGGACGTCACCGACGTCCCGGCCACGGAGCTGCGCCGCGGCATCGGCTACGTCATCCAGCAGGTCGGGCTGTTCCCGCACCGCACCATCGCCGCGAACATCGGCACGGTCCCGCGCACGCTCGGCTGGGACAAGCAGCGCATCGCGGAGCGGACCGACGAACTGGTCGACCTGGTCGGCCTGGATCGCGCCATGCTGCCGAGGTATCCCGATCAGCTCTCCGGCGGGCAGCAGCAGCGGGTCGGCGTCGCGCGGGCGTTGGCGGCCGACCCGCCGGTGCTGTTGATGGACGAGCCGTTCGGCGCGGTCGACCCGATCGTGCGCGGCCGGCTGCAGGAGGAACTGCTGGCGCTGCAGGAGCGGGTCAACAAGACCATCGTGCTGGTCACCCACGACCTCGACGAGGCCATCCGCCTGTCCGACCGGGTCGCCCTGCTCAACGTCGGCGGCATCCTGGAGCAGTACGCCTCACCGGACGAACTGCTGCGCGAACCGGCCAACGACTTCGTCGCCGAGTTCATCGGCGAGGGCCGCTCCATGCGACGACTGAGCCTGACCACCGTCGCGGACGTCGACCTCGATGCCGGTTCCACCGTCGCCCCGGACGCGTCCGCCGCCGAGGCACTCGCGCAGATGGACCGCTTCCGCACCGACTGGGTCGGGCTGGTCGAGGACGAGGTGTTCATCGGCTGGATCGCACGTGCCGCGATCGACGCGGCCGGACCGCAGGCGGACCTGCGGACACTCGAACGCTTCCAGCCCGCCGCCACGACCTCGCTGCGCCAGACGCTGCACACCGCGCTCGAGACGATCATGAACTCGACCACGCTGGTGGCGGTGGTGGAGGACGAGGGCCGGTTCTGCGGCACGATCACGATGGAACGCATCCACCGTGAACTCGCCGAGGGTTCGCGCCTGGCCGCCGCGTGAGTGTGACCGCCACCTCGATGCTGGCGGCAACCGGCGCGCTGCCACTCGCGCAGGGCGTGACGCCCAACAATCCGATCATCCGGTGGTCGTATCTCACCGAGCAGTCCGACCGGATCTCGGAAGCGCTGATCCAGCACATCCAGCTCACCGTCAGCACGGTCGTGATCGGGCTCGTCATCTCCGGGCTGCTGGCCGCGGCGGCGCTGCGTTACCGCTGGGCCGTCGGGCCGATCACCGGCACGACCGCGTTTCTCTACACCATCCCGTCGGTGGCGTTCTTCGGGGTGCTGGTGCCCTACACCGGCTCGAGCGCGACCACCGCGATCATCCCGCTGGTCTGTTTCACGCTGCTGATCCTGTTCACCAACATCGTCGACGGGTTCCGCGCCGTGCCCGCCCCGGTGCGTGAAGCCGCCAACGGGATGGGACTCAGCCCCGCGCGGCGCGTGTTCACCGTGGA
>CAYTLZ010000104.1:0-10329 GCA_964438785.1 uncultured Actinomycetota bacterium
ACTCGTCGCTGCCGACCCGGGACTCGGTGCGTGCCTCGTTGAAGAACCCGCCACCGGCGGAGTTCATCCAGATGCCGGGGTTGGCCCACCAGTTGTTCATCCCGAACCCGGTGACGTCGTCACCGAGTCCGTCGACCGCTGCCGCGACCTCGCGGAAGGAGTCCCAGTCCCATTCGCCGGCCTCGGCGAGCTCACGCGGGTCGGGCGCGCCGGCCTCCGCGATCAGCTCGTTGTTGAGGTAGAAGGCGAACGTGGAGACGTCACGGGGCAGGCCCCACAGCGACTCGCCGGAGTTCTGGGTCTCCGGGTTGTAGGTCAGCAGCTCCATCGGGCCCGGCGCGTAGGCGTCGTCCCCGGCGTAACGGTCGCTCGACTCGGCCAGGTCGCGCATGTCCAGGATCAGACCGCGGTTGGCGAAGTCGGCGATGTCGGTCCCGGGGATCCAGAAGACGTCCGGGGCGGTGCCGCCGGCGATCTCCGTGCGGAGCACGTCCTGGTAGGACGAGGTCTCCGAGCCGCCCGGCTCGTACTCGAGCTCCACGCCCCACTCGGCGGCGATGGACTCGCTGATGCCGGCGTAGACGTCGATCTCCTGCTGGTTGTCGGGACGGGTGCGCCAACGCAACGAGACGTCGCTGGTGTCGGCACCGTCGCCGGCGGCGTCACCATCCTCGGTCTCGTCGTCGCCTGCGTCGTCGGTGGTGTCGGTCGTGTCGTCACCCGCGTCATCCGCGGTGTCCGCGTCGCCGCAGGCGGTCAGGGTGACCGCCGCCACGGCGAGCAGCGCGATCCAGCGCTTGGTTCTCATCGTTCATCCTCTCCCCGCACCGCATCCGCGGTGCGTCGATCATCCGGTTCCCTGTGGTCGGCCGGGGTGGTCAGCACCTGCACCACCTCGACGTCTGGGATCGGGGCGTGATCCGCCCCGGCCGTGCGCATCGATGCGGCGACGAGTTGCGCCGCCGAGTCCTCGGGCACGGTGTCGTTGATGAAGAGTCCGGCGGCGGTCTCGACCGTCGCCCTGACCTTCAACTTGTCCGGCCCCCGGTTGGGGGGCAGGAATTCGAAACTGAGGTGCCAGTCGGCGATGGGGGCACCGGCGTCGTCCGCGGGTGCCTGCTGGCAGGCCATCAGGTAGGCCATCGGCTCGTCGTAGAAGTCGTCGTAGAGCCGGACGACGTCGCGGAGTCCGGCGGCGAGATCACGTCGTTCGGCCGCGGTGAGGTCCGGCAGCCGGCGCGCGCCGTGGCGCCTGGCGCGCACATGGATCTCGAGTGGCCAGTCCGGCGCGAACGGCACCGCGATCGTGAAGCTGTCGTTGGCGATGACCCGCCGGGCGTCGGCGGCGAGGTCGCGTTCGACCACCTCGCAGCTCAGGCAGCCGTCGTGCGCGCTGCGGTGACGCTGCAACGCGTCGACGCGGGTGCGCAGGTGCACGGGGAGGTGGTCGAGGGCGTAGATCTGGCCGTGCGGGTGCGACAGCGTGGCACCGACGTCCTCGCCGCGGTTCTCGAACACGAGCACGGCCCGGTGGTCGGGCTCGGCCCACAGCGCCGCGGAGCGGTCGGTCCAGATCGCGACGACCCGGGCGAGTTCGCGGGCGGTGAGCGTGGCCAGTGAGCCGGTGTGGGTCGGGGTGTAGAGCACGACCTCGCAGCGACCACGGGCCGGAGCGGTCGGGCCCTCCAGATCCGGCGCGGCGGGGGGCTGCGCGAGCAGGGACGGGAAGCGGTTCTCGAACACCGCCGCCTCGTAGGCGAAGGGCAGCTCCGGGCCGCCGATGCACAACGGGCACGCCGGTGCGGCGTGTCCGCCGGACGGCGCGGACTGCGGCCGGGTGTTGCGTGCGGGCGAGATGACCACCCAGCGGTCGCTGAGGGCATCGTGACGCAGGTGCAGCGCCGGCCAGGCACCCGCCGCGGAGTCGGCGGGCAGGGGCTCACCGGCATAGGAGCCATAGAGCCACAGGCGACGACCGTCGCCGTGCTCCAACTCCCACCGCTCCAGCTTCTCCATGCCGACAGGTGTACAGCAGGTTTCGCAAACTTGTCAAGACGGCCAACTTCGGAAGTCAACGCAAGCCCGCAAAGGCAACGAGTGCGGTCGTAGCGAAGGTCACCCCGCGCGCGTGTCGCCCACCCCGGCGCGCAGGGGCTCAGGCCTCAGCCGTGGGCGGTGCCGTGGTCAGCCGGCCCCGGGTACCCCGTCGATGGTGAGCGACCGGTGGTCGATCGTGATCGTCGCACCGTCGCGGACGAAGGGCGAGGTGTCCGCCGCGGCCGGCGAGTGGCCCGTCAGATGGGCGAGGACCGCCGTCCACACGTCCGTCGACGCCGCGCCGACCTGGACCAGGCCCCGCCGACGTGCGATCACCGGCTCACCGTCGAGCGGCGCGCCATCGGCCCATCCAAGCACCTCGACGTCGTCGGCGAGGTCGGTGAGTGTCTCGATCCAGCCGCCGGCGTCTGCGGTCACCGCGCCGCTCGCCGCGGACCCCGCGAACCGCACCCCGGACCGGAACGCGGGGTCGCGCGGCCAGCCGACGGGACTCCCGGCATGCTCGATCCGGGCACCGAGCCAGGCCGACAAGCCCGCGGGCAGCGGCTGCTCGGACCACACGGCGTGTTCGTCGCGGACCAGACTGCGGGGGCCGAGCACCACGGTCACCCCGCCGTTCAGCGCCGCCAGCAACCGGTCGACGAACGCCGGCGAGGCGACGTGCGCGGCCGGCGCCAGCACCAGCTCGTAGTCCAGGAGATCGGCATCCGCGCCGACCACGTCGATGTCCAGGCCGAGCCGTCGTGCGGCCGCGTGGACGGCGACCATCACCTCCCGGTGTGAGGCGTCCGGGACCTGCGGGACGACCTGCAGCATGAAGGCGTCGAGGTGTTCGTGGACCAGGGCCACGCGGGCCTCCGGCCGCTCGAGGAGTGCCGGCCGGTTCGCCGTCACCTCGGCGTGTTCGGCCAGGAACCGGGCGGCCTCGTCCCAGGCGGCCGAGCGGGTGCCGTCGTGGCGCAGCAGCGCCGCGTGGTGCTGTTCCTGACCGGCGCGGGCCGCGCGCCAGCGGAACCACAGCAGGGTGTCGATGCCGTGCAGCGCCGCCTGCCAGCACCACAGCCGGACCTGCCCGGCCGGCACCGCCGGGTTGTCGCCCGTCCAGTTCACCGGTCCGGGCTGCTGTTCGATGACCCAGCCGCGCCCGCCCCGCGCGGACCGACCGGCGTCGGCCGGCAGGGCGATACCGCGTACCAGGTCGAGGATGAACGAGACGTCGTCGGGGCCGCGCAGACCGTGGGGATAGATGTCGACCGCGCCGATGCCGGTCGGTCGGGCCACGAGCCGCGGGTCGATGTCGACGTCGCCGAGGTACAGGTTGGTGAAGATCTCGACGTCCGGCGCACCGGCCGCGACGATCGCGCGTTGTTCGGCCAGTGCGGCGGCGACCTCCTCGGCGGCGAACCGGCGATGGGCGACCTCCAGCGACGGGTTCTGGTCGGTCATGGTCGGCCGGGGCAGGTCGATCGCGTCGAACGACGGGTAGGTCATCGACCAGAACGCGGTGCCCCAGGCCGCGTTGAGGACGTCGATGTCCCCGTCGAAGCGGGCGGCGAGCCAGGCCTGGAACGCGGCCCGGGTCTCGTCGCTGAAACACCGCGACGATCCGTGGTTGCCGGGCTCGTTGTCGATCTGCCACGCGACGATGTCGGGATGGCCGCCATAGCGGTCGACGAGCACCTGCACGATGCGGGCGGACTCCTCGCGGTAGGCGTGTGACGACGGCGAGGTGTGGCGGCGCGAGCCCGATGGGCGGCGCTGACCGTCGGGGCCGACGAGCATGATCTCCGGGCGTTCACGCATCAGCCAGACCGGCGGCGTGGCGGTCGGCGTGCCGAGGATGATCTGCAGCCCGGCGGCGGTGAGGGTCTCGATCGCCTCGTCGAGCCAGCCGAAGTCGAACGCGTCACGCGCCGGTTCGAACGAACTCCAGGCGAACTCGCCGATGCGGACCAGGTCGAGCCCGAGCTCGCGCATCTGGGCGGCGTCACTCGACCACTGGGCTCGGGGCCACTGTTCCGGGTAGTAGCAGACGCCGGTGCGCATGGGTGCTCCTGATGTGGCGGGTCGGGGTGTCGGAACCGGCTCAGCGCGGGGCGGGACCGGTGAACGCGCCGCCCAACTCGTCGTCGACGTCGGGCTCCCAGCGCGCCGCGCGCGGCGCGGGTTCGCGCAGCAGTTCCCGGGTCCAGGCCAGGCCCTGGTCGTCGAGCGCCGCCAGCGGGTCGCCGCTGACCGCCAACGCGCCGTGCGCGCGCAGCTCGCCGGCCCACAGCTCGCGTCGTTCGATCGCCGGGCGCAGTGCGATGCAGTCGGGGTCGTTGATCCAGAACCGACCGTGCTGCCAGGCGCGCGAGCGGCCCATCAGCACCGCCCCGCGCCCCGACGGCTGGCTGACGTCGCCGAGCGGGGCCTCGAACGACGGGTCGATGTCCGGCGAGATCCGCATCGCATCCACGCGGCCGATCGAGGCCAGCAGCGGGGCGCCGCAGCCGAGCAGCAGCGCATCGTCGCCGATCCCGCGCCGCACCAGCTCCAGCCCGCGTCCGTAGGCCTCGAGCGGGGTGACGTCCTCGTGGCGGCCGCCGGGCATCGCCCCGCCGTAGAGAAAGTCGATCTTGTGGTAGCTGAAGCCCCAGCTGCGCAGCGTCGCGAACACCTCGACGAGGTGCTCGGCGGCATCCGGGTGGGTGACGTCCAACACCCGGATCGGCTGGCCCCAGTGCTCGTCCGCTGCCTCGGCACCCGCAACCAGCCAGTCCGGGTGCGCCTGCGCGAGGTCGCTGTCGGCACCGACGAGGAACGGTGCGGTCCAGATCCCGGCGGCGCGGCCCGTGTCGACGATGCGCGCGGCGAGTTCCGACAGCGGCGCGGGGAACCGGTCGGTCTTCCGGGTCAGCCAGTCGCCGATGCCGGTCTGGTAGCCGTCGTCGAGCTGGACCGTGTCGATGTGCAGGTCGAGCTCGTCCATCAGGGCGAGCTCGTCGTGCATGACCTGTTCGCTGACGTCGTGGTAGTAGCCGTACCAGGAGCACCAGCCGGTCCCGATCCGTTCCGGCACCCGTGCCGAGAGCCGCGCGCCGAGCGCGTCACCCGTGGTCTCCAGCGCGGTGAGCAGGTCGGTGTCGTGGACCGTGATCTCGACCGGGCCGTCGGCGGTGAGACGGGCCGTGTCCCCGTCGAGCTCCAGACGGATCGAGGCGACGTGGGCGTGCGGGTCGGGGGAGGCGATCACGGTCACGGGCGCGTCCGGTTCGGGCTGGACGGCGAGCAGACCCTCGCTCTGCAGCCCGGTCGCCGGGGCGGGCTGCTCCGGGCGGAAGGCCATCGTCTGCCACCTCGTCGTCGCCGGACGGTGGCTCGTCGCACCGACGCGGTGCACCCCGGCAGGGCTCCAGGACTGCCAGCCGTGCTCGTAGGCGAGCCCGGTCGTGGGGTCGACGCGCAGGTCGTGGACGTGGGTGAAGTCGGACACGGATGGCTCCGGCGGTGGGGTCGGTGCGGTGGGGTCGGTGCGGCGGGGTCGGTGCGGCGGGCGGGTCAGCGCCCGATCGGGGCGAGCATGATCTCCAGGCCGGTCTCACGCAGCGTCTCGAGCAGCTCGGCGTCGGCGTCGCTGTCGGTGATGAGCAGGTCCACGTCGTCGAGTGCGCAGACCCGCGCGAGGGAGACCTGGCCGAGTTTCGAGCTGTCGGCGCAGACCACCCGTTGCTGGGAGGCGGCCAGGATCATGCGCTTGACCTCCGTCTCCGGCAGGTTGACGTTGGTCACGCCCCGGTCCGGATCGATGCCGTTGCAGCCGACGAACGCCTTGCCGGCGTTGATCGAATCGAGCACGAGCCCGGCGAGCGGCTCGACCAGCGAGTGCTGCTTGGGCCGCAGCGTGCCGCCGGTCACGACCACCGTCAGCCAGGGCTCGGCGGACTCCAGCGCGAGCGCGATGGTCAACGAGCTGGTGAACACGGTCACGTCGTGCAGGTCCTCGCGCACGGCGAGCGCCTGCGCGATCGCCGTGGTCGTCGTACCGACGTCCAACACGATCGTGTCACCGTCGCTGACCAGACCGGCGGCCACCCGGGCGATGGCACGCTTCTCGTCGGCCGCCGCGATCTCGGCCTCCTCGAAGCGCCGCTCGACCGGCGCTGCGGACCGTGGCACCGCCCCACCGCGCACACGCCGGAGTTGGCCGCGGGTCTCCAGTGCGTCGAGGTCGCCGCGCACGGTCACCTCGGAGACGTCGAACCGTTCGGCGAGGTCCGTGACGCGCACGAAGTCGCGTTCGCGCAGCAGGCCGAGCATCCGTTCGCGTCGGACCCGGGCCGGGACGGGACGGGCGGGCTGCTCGGTCATGCGCGCGCCGACCACGCATCCGCCACGATCGCATCGAGGTCGGTGTGGGTGGGCTCCCAGCCGAGCTGGTCGCGGGCGCGGGCGGCACTGGCGACGAGCTGGGCCGGATCGCCCGCGCGCCGGGGGGCGTCGACCGCCGGGATCGCGTGGCCGGTGACCCGGCGGACCGACTCCACCACCTCGCGCACGCTGAAGCCCCGGCCGTTGCCGAGGTTGCAGGTCAGCGTGCCGAGCTCATCGATCTGCTCGAGCGCCCGGACGTGGGCGTCGGCCAGGTCCGCGACGTGCACGTAGTCGCGGATCGGGGTCCCGTCCGGGGTCGGGTAGTCGGTCCCGAACAGGGTGATGTGCTCGCGCGTGCCCTCGGCGACCTGCAGCACCAGCGGGATCAGGTGGGTCTCCGGATCGTGGCGTTCGCCGTGGCCGGGGACGGCCCCGGCGGCATTGAAGTAGCGCAGCGCGGCGGTGCGCATGCCGTGTACCCGGTGGTGCCAGGCCAGCATGCGCTCGACCAGCAGCTTCGACTCGCCATAGGCGTTGGTGGGTGCCAGCGCCGCGGACTCGTCGATCGGGATCGCCTCGGGTTCGCCGTAGACCGCGGCGGTCGACGACAGCACGAAGCGTTCGACGCCGTGGCGCAGCAGGGTCTCGAGCAGGCTGGCGGACCCGCCGGTGTTCACCGCGAAGAAGCGCTCGGGGTGCTGCATGGACTCGCCGGCCTCGATCAGGGCGGCGAAGTGCAGGCAGGCGTCGAACGCGCCCTGCGCGATGACCGGGTCGATCGCCAGGGGGTCGGTGATGTCCACCTCGACGAACCCGGCCTCGTCGGGGACGGCATCGCGGTGACCGCGACTGAGATCATCGGCCACGACGACCTCGTGACCCGCCCCGATCAGTGCCCTCGCCGTCGTCGAACCGATGTAGCCCGCCCCACCGGTGACCAGGACCTTCATCAACGACCTCCGCGTGTGGCTCGGCTCAGGACTTTCGTGTTCTTGCTCTAACCTTCGATGAGCTTACGATAGTCGAGCCAACGCAGGAGGTCACCATGGCCACGTTCCATGCCCCCGGACGGGCCAACCTGATCGGCGAACACACCGATCACACCGATGGTCTGGTCCTGCCCGCGGCGATCGACCGTGGCGTGACGCTCGAGCTCGAGCCCGGCGGCGCGCGGATCGTGGTGCGCTCCGACGGTGCCGACGAGGTGGTCGACGTCCCCGCCGACGGGTCGGCGTTCCCCGCATCGGGGTTCGGTCGGTTCGTCGCCGCCGTCGCCGCGGAACTGCACGCCCTCGGTCGGCCGCCGGTCGGCTTCACGGGTCAGCTGCGCTCGGATCTGCCCCAGGGGGCCGGGTTGTCGTCCTCCGCCGCCTTGGAGGTCGTCGTCGCGCTCGCCCTGCAGGCGATCGCGGACGACGCACCCGCGCTCGACGGCATCGAGCTGGCGGCCCTGTGCCGTCGGGCCGAGCATGCGGCGGTCGGGGTGCCGTCCGGCATCATGGACCAGGCCGCCTCGATCCTCGGCCGCGCGGATCACGGCGTGCTGCTCGACTGCGGCACGCTCGCGCACCGCCACGTCCCCCTGCCCGCGGACCACGAGCTGCTGGTCGTCGACTCGGGGGTGCGCCGGACGTTGGAGGGCTCCGGCTACGCCCGTCGGACCGAGGAGCTCGCCGCCGCGCTCGGGGTGCTCGACGGCCGCCGTCCCGCCGACGTCGAGGTGGCCGAGTTGCCGACGCTGCTGGCGGGGCTGGCCGACGTCCCCGCCCGCCGACTGCGCCACGTCGTCACGGAGAACGCCCGGGTCAGGCTGGTGGTCGACGCCCTGGCCGACGGCGACCTCGCCGCCGTCGGGCAGTTGTTCGACGCCGGCCACGCCTCGTTGCGCGACGACTTCGAGGTGTCGGTCCCCGAACTCGATGCGCTGGTCGAACTGGCTCGCGAGGCCGGTGCGACCGCGGCCCGCATGACCGGCGGCGGGTTCGGTGGCGCGATCATCGTGTTGGTCCCCGGCGACGACGCCGGCACGATCGCCGAGCAGATCACCGACGGGTACCGCACGCGCTTCCCCGACCGGGAGCCGATGGCGCTGCGCTGCCGCGCCGCCGACGGAGCGCGTCGCCTGGACTGAGGCCCGTCCGGGGAACCTGGGCTCCTCCGGGCGGCTGGGTCCTTCCGGCGAAGCCCATGGTGCGCCCGCCGGCACCCGACTCAGGCCCAGCGCCAGATGCTGGTCAGCGTCAGCGGCTCGTCGGGGGTGACCAGGCGTGGGTCGGGCAGGTTGGCCTCATCGGGCGGTCCCGACTGTGGCTCGACACACACGGCGTGGTCGCGGCCGGTGAACACCACCACGACCGGCCCGTCGGTGTCGATCGACAGCTGCAGGGGGCGGTCCCCTGCGCCGTCGGCACCCCAGTCGAGGGTGACCGGACCGTCGAGGTCCACGAACGCGTCGTCCCAGGGCTGGGGTGGCACGTCGACGTGCTCGGTGGTGGCGATGCCGGTGGCGTCACGACGGAGCATGGCACCGGCGGCCAGCCCGACCTGGACCGGCCGACCGGCGATGGTCCGGCGGAACCACGGGTGCCAGCCGACCGTCACCGGTGCGGGTGCCTGGCTGGTCACCGTGAGCCGCAGATGCAGCGCGCCCGATGTCAGCGTCAGCTGCTGTTCGATGCCGAGCGGCGCGAACCACCCGGTGGTCGGACCCGGGTGGGCGGGGTCGGCTGCCTCGAGGTCGATGCGCCAGCGGTCGTCGCCCACGCGACTCCAGGGCCGGCTGTGCACCAGACCGTGCAGTCCGTGACCGTCGTCGGGTTGGGCCGCCACCTCGATGCGGTGGTCGCCGTGGCGGGCCCGGGCGTCACGGATCCGACCGGCGAACGGCGCCATCACGAACGAGCCGTAGAGGTGGCCGCCACCGGTGCCGGTGTGCAGCAGTTCCTCGCCGCGCACGGTGAACGAGACGATCCGGGCACCGTCGTCAGCGTCCACCACGAGGCGCGCATCACCCGCCTCGTGCACGGTCGGGGCATCACGCATGGCGGGCGGTCCTGGGCATCGAGGCAGCGGGGCGGTGTGCGTCACGACGGGCGAGCCTAGGTCCCGTTTCGGCCTGCGCCGGACGAGGTGGCAGGCTGCGCGCATGGAAGCTGGTGGTCAGACGCTCAGTGCGTCCCGGAGTGCAGCGGCCGGTGCGCGCGACGTCGCCCCGGTCCTGCTCGGCATCATCCCGTTCGGGCTCGTCGCCGGGGTGGTCGCGGTCGAGGCGGGGCTCGGACTGCCCGAGGCGGTCGGCTTCTCGACCATCCTGTTCGCCGGTGCGGCGCAGATCGCCGCGATCGACCTGCTCGGGGCGGGTGCGCCGGCCTGGGTCGCGATCCTGACCGCGATCGTGATCAACCTGCGGATGACGATGTACTCGGCGTCCCTGGCCGTGCCGCTGGCCGGGGTGTCACGCGTGCGCCGGCTGGCAGCCGCCTACGTGCTGACCGATCAGGCCTACGCGTTGAGCGTCGCCCGTTACGCGGATCCGACCAAGCCGGCCGTGAACCGCTGGTGGTTCTACGTCGGCGTCGGCTACACGCTCTGGCTCGTCTGGCAGATCTGCACGGTGTTCGGTGTGCTGGTGGGGGCGTCGGTCCCCGACACCGTGCCGCTGGGCTTCGGCGTGCCGCTGGCGTTCCTGGCCATGCTGGTGCCGAGCATCACCGACCGGCCCACCCTGGCGGCCGCGATCGTGGCGGCCAGTGTGGCCGTGCTCGCCGCGCCGCTGCCCGCCAACGCCGGCATGCTCATCGGCGCGGTGTCCGGCGTCGTGGTCGGCGCGCTGCTCGCGCGCCGTCGCCGGGTCACCGGACCGGTGGCGCGATGAGCCTCACGACCACCGCCTGGATCGTCATCGTCGTCACCGGGATC
>CAYTLZ010000104.1:10429-12454 GCA_964438785.1 uncultured Actinomycetota bacterium
ATCCTCGCCGTCATCGGGCTGGAGTTCCTGCTGCCGTGACCGCCGGCTGCCGGAGGACCGGGCCAGGCGATGTCGTCGGGCGCTGCGGTACGTCGAGAAGGGCCCGTCGTTCGGCATCGGTCATGGGGCGCATGGGCGCTCCTCACCGTTAGCCTGTTCACCGGGCGGCAACCTGGGTGGCGTTGGCCGTCCCGCGGCTGGCCGGGTGGGCGGGCTGCTGGATGTCGGCACACGAGGATCGGATCGCGGTGGTGGAGGACGGCTCGGTCTTCGCCATCGTCACGGGGCTGTTCGGCGGGTTGGTCATCTTCCTGCTCGGGTTCGAGCGGCTGACCGCCAGCCTGAAGTCGGCAGCAGGATCGCGACTCGCCGACCTGCTGGCGAAGGCCTCGGCGACGCCGATCCGAGGGGCTGCTTCCGGCATCGCGGTCACGGCGCTCAGTCAGTCGTCGTCGGTGACCACCGTGCTGGTCGTCGGGTTCGCCTCGGCCGGGGTCATGACGCTCGCCCAGTCGATCAGCGTCATCGCCGGAGCCAACCTGGGCGCGACCGTGACCGTCCAGATCATCGCGTTCGACGTCTTGCGGTTCGCATCGCTGATGATCGTCCTGGGGTTCGCCGCGACGAAGTGGAAGGCGAAGCCGCTGATCCGGCAGATCGGGGGTGCGCTGCTGGGGATCGGCCTGGTGTTCCTCGGGATGGATCTCATGGGCAGTGCCATGGAACCGATCCGTGATCAGCCCGCCGTGGTCGCCCTGCTCGGTGGGGCGGCGGGTCCGCTGCTGGCCCTGACCGCCGGTGCCGTGCTGACCGCGGTGGTGCAGTCCTCGGCGGCGACCATCGGCATCGTGGTCGTGCTCGCCTCCCAGGGGCTGGTCGATCTGCGCATCGCGATCGCCATCGCGCTGGGCGCCAAGATCGGGACGTGTGTGACCGCCGCGATCGCCGCCATCGGCCATGGGGTGCAGGCCCGGCGTGCGGCCGGCTTCCACGTGCTGTTCAACCTCGGGGGTGCACTGCTGTGGCTCCCGCTGATCGAGGTGCTGGCTCTGGCGGCGACCGCCGTGTCCCCGAGTGCGCCCGGGTTGACGGGCAGTGACCGGCTCGCCGCCGAGGTCCCCCGCCAGATCGCGAACGCGTTCGTGTTGTTCACGGGCGTCAACATGGTGCTGGTGCTGCCGTTCACCGCAAGGATCGCCCGCGGGCTCGAGCGGCTGTTCCCGACCCCGTTCTTCGACCCGTTCGCGCAGGCCGCCCACCTCGATCCGGCCGTGCTGAGCACGCCGGCGGTCGCGCTCCGGCTCGGGCGTCGGGAGATCGGCCACCTCGGCGGCAAGGTCGTCGAGGTGGTCCGACGCGGTGGCGAGGCAGCGCTGCGCGGCTCGCTGAACGATTTGCGGGAGGTCAAGCGCAGCGACGATGCGATCGACGACCTGCGTCGCGCCATCGTCACCTACCTCGCGGACATCGGTCGTGCCGAGCTGACCGACGAGCAGGCCGACGAGGTCGCGACCCTGCTGGGGGCCGCGGACGATCTGGAGGCGATCGGCGACGTCGTCGCGACCAACCTGGTGCGGCTCGGGAAGCGGCGGGTCAACGAACAGCTCGAGATCGCGCCGTCCACCGAGGAGGTCATCAGCCAGCTGCACGAGCGGGTGACCGCCGACCTCGACCGGGCGGTGCAGGCCCTGGGTGACAACGACCGTGACGCCCTCGCGGCGTTGCTCGACGAGGCGCACGAGGTGCCGGCCATGCGCGACGCCGCCCTGTCGCGACAGGCGGAACGGCTCGTCGAGGGGGGATCGGCGAAGGCCGCCCGCTACGCCCGGGAGGTGGAACTGATCGCGCACCTGTACCGCGTGCACGCGCTCACCCGGCGGTTGGCGCGGGCGCAGGTGTCCGACTCGATCGATGCCGGCGACGAGCTGTTCTGACCGGCGCGCATCGTCGAGCGCCCTCGGCCGGATTCGAACCGGCGACCTACCGCTTAGGAGGCGGTTGCTCTATCCCCTGAGCTACGAGGGC
>CAYTLZ010000105.1:0-12377 GCA_964438785.1 uncultured Actinomycetota bacterium
AGACCGAGCACGAGCGCTCCGGTCGCAGCCGTGGCGAGCGTCCGCTTCAAGCGAAGCGATGCTCTCACAGGTTCTTCCTCCTATAGGAAGGTTCCCGCGCCCGGTCTTGGACGCGGAGCGAGGCGACCCGCGCGGTGGCGGGCCTCCTGACGTGCAAGCGTAGTCGGCCCGAAGCTCGGGTACTCATGACCCGACGACCCCGTCCGGCTGTGCGCATGCCGCGCAGGCTACTTGTGCCGATCAGGCACGCAACAGGGATACGAACGGACGGACACCGACCTCCGCTGCGTCGCGGCCGCCGATCGGGGGCCGTGTTGCCCGTGCCCAACGACCCCGCCCCCGAAGGCCTGTCGGATCCCCGGCGCGTCGCACGCTGCCCGCACCGATGGCGGCCTCCACCTCGGTGCTGAACCGAGGATCGTGGACCCCGACGCGCACAACTCCTCCAGGAGGCAGGTCCGGGGCGCCAGTGTCTCCGCGGACAGCGCCGGGGTGCGCCGGCGGAACGGAGGACGTGGCCGGGACCGGGCCGAGTCGATCAAGGTCGTGCAGCGATCCGACCGTGCGACGGTCGTCAGGCTGCACGACCTGCCCGCCAGAACACCGCCCTGGCGAAGTTGCGCAGCGATGCGACCACGCCACGGTCAAGAGGCTGCGAACCCTCGGCACGCACCCGCCCGCCCGGTCCCCCCACCGCCCACCTCCCGCCTGGCCCGGACCGAGCACAGCTGTCGGCAACGCCCACATCCGGGACACGGCAGTGGTGTGCGCCAGGTCGGACAGCTGCGGCCGTGACGACCGCTGGTGGCAGGAACGCATCGCCGGCGTGGATGGTGCGACTCACGGCGTCGACGCGCCGCGCGATCCACGGGGCACCTCCTGTCGCTGTCACACGCGCCCCCTACGGTGTCACCTCCACCCGCTGCACACCTCGCACCACCTGCGTGGGGCGTGCACTGCACCGGGCGGCCATCGCCATCCACGCGAACCTGCGCACCATCACCGGGGGAACCACATGCACAGCACCACATCCGGCCACGACGACGGCAACAGCCGCCGGCGGCGCACCGCCACCAGCAACGGGGCCGCGACCACGGGCACCGCTGTACCCGCTGCCCTGCCCACCGTCCTCATCGCCATCCTGCTGCTCGCGGTGGTCCTGGCGGTGCTCGTTCCGAGCGTCGCCGTGGCCGAGGAACGCGGGGCGCCGACCGATGAGCACGGGGCGGCCGGCGACGACCATCCCCCAGTGATGCTGTCCGGGGTCGCGGGAGCCGACCGGGTGATGGACGACCTCGCCGACCTCGTCCCGGCGCTACAGGACGCACGCAGCACACCGTTCCAG
Organism: uncultured Actinomycetota bacterium; assembly: GCA_964438785.1. GTDB lineage: Bacteria > Actinomycetota > Nitriliruptoria > Nitriliruptorales > Nitriliruptoraceae > PWLR01. The sequence goes on from CAYTLZ010000105.1 coordinate 1,346, forward strand.
CCCGACGCCACCTCGGTGTCGTTGTCCTCCGCGACGCTGCGCGGGCAGCAGTACCACGACCCCTGCGGCGACAGCACGGTCGGCGATCTGGCGCGCCTGACCGCGCTGGACGACGTGCGCTCGGTGGCGTGGCTGTGGGAGACCTGCCCCGACGCACCCTTCGCGGGCACCGACGACGAGCTGGTCCTGTTCCTCATCGACGCCACCCCGTCCTTCCCCTCGGCGACCGCGGATCTGGTGCTGGCGCAGTTCATGGACGGGTACGTGGTGCTGTTCGACACCCTCGGTTCCGACGATGCGGATGACTGGCGGGTGCTCAGCGAGGCGTCCGGCGAGGTGCAGGCTGCCCCTGGCGGCGGCGTCGCTGCCGGCTCCTTCGTCCTGGACGCGGCCGGGGTGGACTTCCCCCTCGAGTACCGCTTCGAGGTGGGCAGCATCATCGGTGATGACATCGCCGACGCCCTACCGAAGCCCGGTCACCCCGCGCCCACGTTCCCGACCGCGTGCACGGTGCAGTTCGAGGGTCAGACGCAGGTGCTGGTCGCCCCCTCTGCGCTCGCAGGGGTTCGTGCGGAACTGGAGTCCGAGGGCATGACCGTCACCACCACCTCTGCGGAGCTTGGGCTGCTGGTCACACAGCACGACACCGGCGACGACGGTGCAGAACAGGCGGCCCGGTCAGCCTTGGCGGCCCTCGAGGAGGATCCGCGGGTCCGTGCGGTCGAACCGGTCGTGGACCGTTCCCGGCCCGAGCCCCCGTCATCCGCCCCGGTGATCGCCGACACCTCGGGCCCGACGGCGTCCGGTACTGAGCAGGCGCGGGCTGGTGCGCGCGCCGGTGACGGCGAGGTGGTCCTGGCCGACTCCCTCGATCCCGACTGGGCGGTGGAGCAGCTCCGCCTGCCGGCTGCCTGGCAGCGCGTGCCCGCCTTCTCCACCGAGGTGGCCGTCATCGACAGCGGGATCGATCCGACCCGTGCAGGGTTCGGCGGCCGTGTCGGGGCCGGCTACGACGCGGTCGCGGGGCGAACCGTGCCTGCCGGCCGCGACTTCTCCATGGGTGACCACGGGACCGGTGTGTCCGCGATGATCGGTGCGGCCCAGGACGGGCCGGTGCGCGGGGCCAACACCGGCGCGACGCTCCGCCCGGTCCTGCTGTCCAGCCACGACGGCTGCGTCGCCAGCGACCGCATCGCCGCCGCGATCGAGGCCACCCTGGACATGCCGGACGCACGGATCGTGAACCTGTCCTTCGGCGGCCCTGGGCTGACCGTCGCCGAGGCCGCCGCGATCGAGCGCGCCGCCGCGGCCGGCAAGGTGCTGGTGGCCGCCACCGGCAACGACGGGGACCTGTTCCCCAACATGGCGAACTACCCGGCGGCGCACCCGGACGTGATCGGTGTCGGCGCCTCCACCGCCGACCGTCTGGTCGCACCCTTCTCCCAGCAGGGCGCGGTGGACGTGCTCGCCCCCGGCGCCGAGGTGGTGACCTACGGCGGATACGGCTCCCTGATCGTGGCCGATGGCACCTCCTACTCCGCGCCCTACATCAGCGGGGCCTTGTCGCTGTGGCTGGCGGCCAACCCGGTGGCCTCCACCGCCAGCGCCCGGGCCGCCCTGGTCGCCGCCGCCGATCCGGTGCCCGTCAGCATCGGTGGCGGTGCCGGCATCGTCGACGTAGACCGGTTGCTGGCCGATGCGGGGCTGCCGGTGGCCGGTGCGGGCCTGGTGTTCGACGACGTCGCGTCCGACAGCACGCACGGTGCGGCGATCGCCGCGCTGGCCGCCGCGGGTGTCACCAGCGGCTACCCGGACGGCACGTTCCGGCCCGGCGAGCACGTCCGTCGCGGGCAGATGGCGACCTTCCTCTCCGGCGCGTTCGACCTGGATGTGGACGCTGCACCCGACCCTGAACTGTCCGACGTGTCGCTCGACAGCACCCACGGGCCGGGCGTCGCCGCCGTCGTCGAGGCCGGGTTCGCCGGTGGGTTCGGCGACGGGACGTTCCGCCCCGGCAGGGACGTGACCCGCGGGCAGATGGCCGCCTTCCTGGCCGCCGCGATGGGCCTGCTGCCCGACCCCGACGACGCCAACGGCGCTGACGACGCCGACCACAGCGGCGAGCCCCGCTTCCAGGACGCTGCCGGCACCACCCACGCCGCCGCCATCGAGGCGATCGCGGCAGCCGGTGTCACCAGCGGCTTCTCGGACGGCACCTTCCGCCCCAACGACCCCGTCACCCGGGCGCAGATGGCCACCTTCCTGGTCGCGGCGACGGACCTCGACTGAGCTGCGCCCCCGCCGGCCCCGGCGCGCCGGCCGTCAGCGGCCAGCAGCGGAAGCCAGCGCGGCCAGCGCCGCGCGGTTGACCTCCTGCCGTCGCCGCAACGCATCCCGCGCAGCCACGACCGCCTGCTCCTGGTCCAGCACCGCTGCCAGCGCCGTCGGGAGCCTGGCCAGGTCGTCAGGGTCCCACGCCAGCAGGCGCGCCCCGGGCCCGAGCTCCTCCGCCAACGAGCTGACCTTCGGGGCGTAGTCGATCAGCACCACCGGCCGCCCGGCCAGCGTCGCCGCGATGCCACCGTGGTAGCGCATGCTGACCACGGCCGTCGCGGAGGCCATCTGCCCGATGACGCGGTCGAGGGAGGCGTTCACGAACTCCACCCGATCAGCGTGGGCGCTGGGCAGCAGGGACGCGACCCGCCGGTGGACCGCATCGTCACGATCGGCCTGGAACGCCACGAAACGCACCTTCAGAGCCGTTTCGTCCATGATGCGACCCAGACCAGCAGCCAGGACCTCAACCTGAGGTTGCGGCGTGTCGTGGTCCCGTGCCTGAGCCGGGAGGCGACCGCGCTCGCCGGACCACGGCCGCAGGCACACCGCCAGCACACCGGCATCGTCTGGGCCGTGACCAGCACCCGCCCCACCGGCAACCTCGGGCAGCGGCAGCGCGAACGCCAGATCCGAGCCGAGCTCCACACCGCCGCACCCCGCGCCTGATACCCCCTTCCCCGCGCGGCCACCTGCCAGGCCAGCCAACAGCTCCTGGCTCTCGCGGTCCCGGACCGTCAGCGCCGTGAACCGTCCGACGCCACTGCGCACCAGCATCCGCCCGAGCCGGGTGTCCAGCGCCCCGGCGCCGAGCCCCAGCCCGGCCACCGGCACACCGCGGAGTCGCGCGAGGAGCGGCCGGGACAGGTGGTAGGGCAGGTTGAAGGGGCTGGTGGTGTCCTGGAGCAGTCCCCCACCGCCGAACACCATCGCGTCGGCGGACCCGACCGCCCGCCACAGCCCGGCGACATCGGTGTCGGCCACCGCCCCCACCCCGTGCAGCCGGCGGGTCACCGCCGGGTCCCGGGAGATCGCGGCCACCTGCGCGCCCTGCTCGGCCAGCAGCTGGCGCAGCCCGGCGAAGACCAGCTCGTCGCCGAGGTTGGTCGAGCCGATCCAGCCGGCGACCAGCACCCTCACCCGTGCACCTCCGGCGGCCGGCGGACCAGGTCTGCCAGGCCCATCGTCAACGCTACCGGCACGGTCACCGCCAGCCCGAGCAGCCTGGCGACCGCCACGGCCAGCAGGCCGGCAGCCGGGTCCAGGCCGGACAGCGGCGCGACCACCGCGCTGAGCAGCTCCGCCAACCCGATGCCGCCGGGGAAGAACCCGGCCGCCGCGGCCACCGGCGAGGCCGTACCGATCACCAGCGCCTGGGTCGCCGTCGCCGCCACGCCCAGGCCGAGCAGCACCAGCCACAGCCGCGCGGCCTGCACCACAGCCGTGCCGAGCTCGACCAGGCTCAACCACCCGGCCGCCGCCAGCGGACGGGTCGTCGCGGTCCGCCCGACGAGCAGGACACCAGCCCCCACCAGTACGACTCCGCCGACCAGCGCGAGCCAGCCAGCCACCGTCACCCGCACCCCCGCCACGACAGCGGTGTCGACCAGCTCGGTGGTGACCAGCGCACCGCCCGCCAGGACCAGGCTCAGCCCGACCCACACGGCCGCGGCAGCGACCTGCACCCCGGCCGCGGACGCCAACCGTGCCCCTGCGGAGTGCAGCACCTGAACCCGCAACGCCGCGCCGGCCGGCACCGGAAGCAGGTTCGCGGCCGTGGCCAGCACGACGGTGCGTGCCGCGCGCGGCCACCCCACCTGTGCCGGGTCAGCCCCGCTGGCCGCAGCGGTGGCCCGCAGCTCCGCCGCGTTGAGCGCGATCGTCACCGGTGTCGCCAGCAGCGCCGCCAGCACCAGCCAGCCGGGCCGCAGGCGATCGAGGGTGAGATCGAGGCGGTCGACGGCGAGCACCGCAGCGCCCACGGTCACCACACCCGCGATGACCAGAAGCACGCCACGGGCCCGGCGCGAGGTGGGCGTGCGCCGCCGAGCGAACCTGGCCAACCGCTCCGGCAGCGGTGCGCTGCCCGCCACTACCCGCTGCCGCGCCGCCGGGCCAGCTCGTCCTTCTCCGAGGTGGAGGACTCCTCGCTGTCCGCGTCGCGGTCGCTGGTCGCGTCCTCCTCGACCACCTCGGCGACCTCGTCGTCCTGGCTCTCCGACCGTTCCTCGAGGCAGGCAGCGAGGTCCTGATCATCGGGACAGGGCTGCGGACCGCCGAAACCGTCCACGTTGCGGTCCGGCGGAGCGGCGATCACCTCTTCGGTGACACCACCGCTGCCGTCACCACTGCCGGTGTCGTCATCGGCGCCCGACGAACCCTCGGACCCGGAGCCCGATGAGCCGGACCCGGAAGAACCGGACGACCCCGACGTGCCCGAGGAGCCCGCGTCCGCCGACCCGGAACCCGACGAGGACCCGCTGCTACCGGAGCTGCTCGCACCACTGCTGGCGCCCCCATCGCTGCTGCCGGTCACGCCGCCCGGGTTGTCACCCGCGCCGGACCCGTCGCCACCCACCGCGTCGTCGGCGGGGGGTTCCGCACCCTCCAGGGACGGCGGGGTGTCCAGATCGACGTCCGGGACGCCCTCCGCCGGGTCCACCGCATCCAGCTCAGGCAGCGCGTCAGCGTCCGTGGCGTCGGCGACAGCAGCGGCGTCGGCAGCGTCCGCGAGCTCGCCCGCGGCGCTGTCCGCGGGGTCTGCCGCCGCGATCGGCGCGTCAACGTCGGGGGTGGTGCGCTCACCGAAGGGCCCTGGCAGGGAGAACTGCCCGTCCCGCGCCCCCGCGGCGCCGCCGCCGACCGCCACCACCAGCACCACGGCCGCAGCGATCCGTCCGAGGTGGTGTGGCACAGCGCGGCGCCGTGCCCCCACCACCTCGGCGCTGTCGCTCTCGCCGAGGTGGCGGACCGGGCCAGGCAGGTGACCCTCCTGCGTAACGAGGTGGAGCCCCCCGGCGGCAGGGAGTTCCTCGCGGGGCAGGTCGCGAACGACCTCAGCCTCGACCTCAGGGTCAGGGTGTGCGTGCTCGCGGGCGGCAGCCAACAGTTGTTCGAGGTCGGCGGCCGCGCGGTCGGCGTCCGGTGGGGTGACCAACCGGGCACGCAGGCGCCAGAGCAGCTGTCGAACCGCGGGGTCCTCCGGCTGCTCCGCGTCGGAGCGGGGGGTGTTGGTCATCTCACCGAGTGAGCGTGCCGGTCAACCCTCCCGGGTACGCAGCGGAGGCGACGTGCGCCCTGAGCGCATCGAGACCGCGCCGGTGCAGCGCCTTGGTCGCGTTGTACTCCTTGCCGAGCACCTCGGCGACCTCGTGGAGGCTGAGGTCGGCGACGTAGCGCAGCAGCAGGACATCGCGCTGGTCGGGCGTGGTGGCGCACAGCAGGTGCTCGAGCTCCTGGGGGCCGAGGTTGGCCAGCGCCGCTTCCTCGAAGCTGTGGGGCGGGGCCGCGCGGTCGAGCGCCTCCTCCTCGGTGGCGTCGGCGGGGCGCGCCTTGTCACGACGGACCTGGTCGATCATGCGGTGGTGGGCGATGGTGAACACCCAGGACCGGAAGCCGGACTCGTCGCCGGTGAAGCGGTGCAGATCACGCACCACCTGCAACAGGGTGTCCGAGGTGACGTCCTCGGCCGACTGGCAGCCCTGACCGATGAGGTACCCGGTGAGGACCGGGGCGAGGTCGAGGTAGAGGCGCGTCCACGCCGCTTCATCACCCCGACGGGCGGCGGCGAGCACCTGCTCGAACCCCTCTCCGAACACCCGGTCCCCTTCGTCACTGCGCTGCTGCGGCGTCCGTGTGGTGCGTCGAGCCACGGCGGGCTCAGGTTGCTTGCCGCAACCACCGGTCCTGCTCGTCCCTTGCTCGTTCAACGGACCGCCGGCGGCGACGCCGCTTGCACGCCCGCACCATAGCGACTCCCTGCGACGTGGCAACCGACCTACCGCTGTCCGAGCGGCCCACGCCGCGCGGCCCACAGCGTGTGCCGACCCGTGTGGCGTCGGCACGCTCGCGCGCGACACGAGGCCTGACGGACGCTGTGCGCGCCCTTCGCGCGACCGCGGCGACGAACGGCTTCACTCGCCGCCGGTTGTCCGGCACGGGGGTTCCGGCGCCCGTGGTCACGCGCGCGGGGATGCGTGGCCCGGGCTCGGCGTGCCCGACGGCTGTCGTAGAACAGAGACACGCCACGTCGATGACCGGCGCTCAGGGGAGAGACACGTCCGTGCAGCACCACACCCGATCCTCCGCAGCCGTCGTGCTGCTGGCCATCACCAGCCTCCTGCTGCCGCTACTGCCGGCGGGTCATGCCGCTGCCAGCTCCCTGCCGTCACCGACACCGCGCGGGGCTGATGGCACGATCCCGGTGGTGGTGGAGCTCGACCTGGCTGCGGCGGGCGGCTCCGGTCTCTCCCCGGCTGAGGAGGCTGCCGCCGGGCCGGAACTCGTGCTGCCGGCGGGAGCCGTTCCGGCGATCGTCGCACAGGAGCGAGCAGCGGCCAGCGTGCAACAAGAGCTCCCCGTAGGCCGTGCCGTAGCGCCCTTCCAGCGTCTGCCGTACGTCGCCACCTCGGTGACCCCGGCGGAGTGGCATGCGTTGGCAGCCCGGCCCGAGGTCGCCGCCATCGGCGTTGACGAGGTGGTGGAGACGCTGATGGATCGCACGCTGCCGCTGATCGGGGCGCTGCCCGCCGACGGTGAGGAGCAGGTCATCGTGGGCGGTGAGGCCATCGACGGCCAAGGTCGCACGGTGGCCGTGATCGACACCGGCATCAACCGCGATCACAAGATGTTCGAGGGGGTCGACATCGACGAGGCCTGTTTCGTGCGGGAGGAGAACGGCTGGTGCCCGAACGAGACGCCGCAGCAGTTCGGTGAAGGCGCGGCGGTAGCCCGCGGCGACCACGGCACCCACGTCTCCGCGATCGCCATCGGACGCCTGGCGAGCGTGCCGATCACGCCCCCCATCGACGTGCGCGGCGTGGCGCCGGCTGCCGACCTGGTCGCCATCCAGACGTTCCCTGAGGACGGCGGCGGCGCTTTCGTGAGCGACCTGGCCCGCGCCATGGAGTGGCTCGCGGGTGAGGTCGAAGCCGGGAACTTGACCACGCTCGATGCGGTGAACCTGAGCCTTGGTACGCCCCCGGTCGATACCTGCCCGACAGCCGCGTCCTGGAGCAGTTTCCGAGACGCGGTCAACGACCTCGCGGTGCACGGGGTGCTGACCATCGCCGCGGCCGGCAACGACAACGAGCGCACCCGCATGGGGGCGCCGGCTTGCATCGGCGATGTGTTCTCGGTCGCGAACGCCCGCACCGATCAGCCCGAGACCCTGGCACTGAGCAGCAACGTGTCCGCCGACACGGACATCGCGGCCCCCGGCACCTGGGTCCTGGCTGCCTCGACGCCGGGCAAGGAGGCGTACGCGTTCAAGACCGGCACCTCGATGGCGGCGCCCCACGTCGCAGGCGCCGCGGCGGCACTGCGGTCCGTCTACCCGGACGCACCGCTGCACGCGCTGCGCACGGCGTTACGCGCAACCCTGCCGGAAGGCGTCGTCGTCGATGACCAGCGCGACGGTGGAGTGGTGCGGGGGTTGCCGCTGCTCGACCTCCGGGCTGCGGTGCTGGCACCTGACCTCTCGACCGTGCCGGCGCCGACCGGGGTGTCGGTTGCCGCGACGGCGTCAACGGAGACCGGTGGACGACTCGAGGTGTCGTGGGCCGCTGCGGAAGACGCCACGTCCTACCGCGCTGTCGCCTGGCCGACGGGCCGGAGCTGTACGGCGAGTGGCGGCGACACGGGTTGCGTGATCGAGGGGCTGCCGTCCGGGATCGGGTTCCGGGTGTGGGTGACGGCCACGGACAGCGCCGACCAGGTGTCGACGGCGACGGCGGGGCCGACCGAGGCGGTTTCGACCGTGACCCGACCGGAGGCACCTGAGAACCTGGCGGTGACCGTGGAGCGGGGGACGGGCGACACACTCGGGGCGACGGTGAGTTGGTCGGCGCCCTTCGATGGCGGGGCGACCATCGACGGCTACGACCTCGTACTCACACCAGGCGACGACGACAGTGTCATCTGTCCCGAGCAGAGCATCTCGGGCTCGGACGTCTCCTGCGACCTCGCCAGCTTGACAGAGGACACGGTCTACACCGTGTCGGTCACAGCCACCAACGTGGAGGGACAGGGCCCGGCGGCAACCCGCACGTTCACCGCGACCGACGTGCCGGCACCCGCTACGGACGCCCGAGCCGAGGACCGCGGCACCGGCGGCGCCGTGCAGGTCGAGTGGGCGACGTCGACCACCGAGACGGTCCTCGGCTACCGGGCGGAACTGCGGCCGATCGAAGATCCCGACCTGCCGACACGCACCTGCGAGCGGGGGGCAACCGCCACCACGTGCACGGTCAGTGGCCTCGTTGATGGGGCCGCGTACGAACCGGCGGTGTTCGCCTTCAACGGCGCAGGGGACGCGAAGCCAGCCACCGATACACAGGTCACGCCGACCGGCCCACCCGGTGCACCTCAGAACGTGCTCGGAACCCGCGGGAACGGCGAGGTGGAAGTCTCCTGGGACGCGCCCAGCAACGACGGAGGAGCGCCGATCGCGACCTACACGGTGACGACCACCACCCGGGGTGGGGAGGAGGTTCCTGCGGCCGTGTGCTCCGTCACCGGCGACACCTCCGACCGGCGGTGCACGGTGGACGGCCTGACGAACGGTACGGCGTACACCTTCCGCGTCCAGGCGTTCAACCGCGACAAGGACGGGGACGAGCGTGCCGGGGACCTGTCCGAAACCTCAGCGGACGTGACGCCCGCCACGGTTCCCGCTGCTCCGACAGGGGTCACCGCAACCGCATCGACGGTCGGTGAGCTGGACGTCGCATGGCAACTGCCTTCCGGCAACGGTGGGGGAACGATCCTGGGCAGCACCGCCACCGCGGTACCGACCGGAGGCGGTGGCGGCACGAGTTGCGACGTGTCGGGCGATGCGACCGCGTGCACGATCGATCTCAGCAACCTGACCGCGGACGCGGAGTTCTCCGTCACCGTCATCACCACCAACGAGGTGGGCGATAGCGTCCCGAGTGAGAGCGCTGGTCCCGTGCTGGTGACCGCGCCGGAGCCGCCGCCACCTGGCGGTGGCGGCGGCTTCGGTGGTGGCGGTGGCGGTGCTCCTCCCCCCGACCCGGACGACGACCCGGATGCCGACGACGATGCCGGTGACGGCGCCGGTGACGGCGCCGACCCCGTCACCGACGCTGACGGTTCCCTGCCGGCTCCCGACGCGGGCAGCACGGAGCTGGTCATCGACGGCTCGCCGTCCACCACCTCGGCGTCCAACACGATCACCGAGGTCGCGGTCAGCGGCGGGGAGGTGACCGCCACGCTGTCGGCTGACGACGGCAACGGCACCAGCTCGCCCGTCCGGGACGGGACGCTGTCGCTGCCCCCGGGCGGCCGGGTCAACCTCGGCGTCAGCGGGCTGACACCGGGATCGACGTCCACGGCCTGGCTGTTCTCCGACCCGGTCCGGCTGGGCTCGCTCACCGTGGGCAGCGACGGGTCGCTGTCGGGCGGCGTCGACGTGCCGGCGGGCGTCCCCGCCGGGCGGCACACCCTGCAACTGGTGCTCGAGCGCGCGGACGGCACACCGCTGGCGCTGTCGATCGGGGTGCAGGTCGCACAGATCGAGGGCCGGTTCCCCGACGTGCGGGTCCCCTCCACGCACTGGCTGGCCATCGAGCGGATCGCGGACCTGCGCATCACCCTCGGCGCGGCGGACGGCACCTACCGGCCGGGCGACCCGGTGACGCGCGGGCAGATGGCCGCGTTCCTGGATCGGCAGCTGGGGCTCCCCGCAGTGTCGGGCGACACCGAGGTGGCGCTGTCGGACATCGCCGGGACCCAGCACGAGGCTGCGATCGAACGGCTGGTCGCCGCAGGCATCGCGGGCGGGTTCACCGACGGGACCTACCGGCCGAACGAGCCGGTGCTGCGGGGCCAGCTCGCCACCTTCCTGCAGGCGGCCGCGGAGCTCGAGCCGCTGGCGTCGGGCCCGGCGACCGACGTGGCCGGGAGCACCCACGAGGAGGCGATCCACGCGGTGATGGCGGCCGAGATCGCGGGTGGGTTCACCGACGGGACGTACCGACCCCGCGAGGACGTGTCGCGGGCGCAGATGGCGACGCTGCTGGTGGGGCTGGAGGCGTTCCTGGCGGAGTCGGCGGCCGCGTGACCGGGGCCCGGCTGGAGTGGCGGCCGGTCGTGGGCTGGTGCCCGGTCGGGTCGTGGTGGGCCCGCCGCGTTCCGACCCTCGCCGGGGGTCGGAACGCGGCTCGCTGCGCAGCGACGTGACCATCGCACGGTCGAACGGCTGCACGACCTGGGGGCTTCGCGGCGGGTGCGCGGGCGTTATGCAGCCATCCGACCGTCACACGGTCGAAGGGCTGCACGACCTGGGGGCTTCGCGGCCGGCGCGAGGGAGTGTGGGCTCCTGGGGGCGTCGTCATCGGCTGCGTAGCCGTTGCCAGCCCGGTGATCCGGTCCCGACCCCGTCCGGTCAGCGCGTTAGGGCACGGAGGGCGTCAGGGGTCCACCTGGGCCAGTCGGGTGCGCCAACGACCCGCCCACG
>CAYTLZ010000106.1:0-12347 GCA_964438785.1 uncultured Actinomycetota bacterium
CCGCGTCGACGGCAACGACGTGCTGGCCTCCTACGCGGTCACCCGCCGGGCGGTGCAGCGCGCCCGCGACGGGCACGGTCCGGCGCTCATCGAGGCGATGACCTACCGCATGGAGGCGCACACCACCTCGGACGACCCGACCCGCTACCGCACCGACGAGGAACTCGAACAAGCCGCGAAGACCGACCCGATCGTGCGGATGCGCAACTTCCTGACCAAGCGTGACCTGTACGACACCGCCCTCGAGGACGCCATCGAGGAGCAGGCGAAGCAGGTCGCCACCGAGGTCCGCGCCGGGATCTACGACGCCCCCCACGGCGATCCGATGGAGCTGTTCGAGCACGTCTACGTCGATCCGACCGGGCACTTCGACGATCAACGCGACCAGTTGCGCGCCGAACTCGCGTCCGCCGACGCGGCCGACGCGACGGGCGGTGAGCGCTGATGGCGGTCACCCTCGCGCAGGCGATCAACCAGGCACTCAAGGACACGATGACCGAGGACGAGCGGGTGCTGGTGTTCGGTGAGGACGTCGGCAAGCTCGGCGGCGTGTTCCGGGTCACCGACGGGCTGCAGGCCGCATTCGGTGAGGAACGCTGTTTCGACACGCCACTGGCCGAATCCGGGATCGTCGGCACCGCCATCGGGCTGGCCATGTACGGGTACCGGCCGGTGGCCGAGATGCAGTTCGACGGGTTCACCTACCCGGCATTCGAACAGATCGTCAGCCACCTCGCCAAGATGCCCAACCGCTCACGCGGGACGGTCAAGTTGCCGGTGACGATCCGGATCCCGTTCGGTGGCGGCATCGGCGCGGTCGAGCACCACTCGGAGTCGCCCGAGGCGTACTGGGCCCACACGATGGGGCTGAAGGTCTTCACCCCGGGTACGCCCGACGACGGGTACTCGATGATGCGCGAAGCCATCGCGATGGACGACCCGGTCGTGTTCCTGGAACCCAAGCGGCGCTACTGGATGAAGTCCGACTCGACGTTGCCGGTGACCACCGAACCGGCCCACCGGGCGGTCGTGCGCCGCGAGGGCACGGACGCGTCGGTGTTCTGTTACGGCCCGATGGTGCGCACGGCACTGGACGCGGCGGACGCCGCCGCGGACGAGGGCTGGTCGCTGGAGGTCGTCGACCTGCGTTCGCTGTCACCGCTCGACACCGAGCGGATCGTGGCGTCCGTGCAGCGGACCGGTCGCGCGATCGTGGTGCACGAGGCGGCGCGCACGCTGGGGATGGGGGCGGAGATCGCGGCCCGCATCCAGGAACACGCCTTCTACCACCTCGAGGCACCGGTGCTCCGGGCCACCGGGTTCGACACCCCCTACCCACCCGCCAAGCTCGAGGAGTACTGGCTCCCGGACGTCGACCGGATCCTGGATCTGGTCGAACGCGCGCTGGCCTACTGATGCGGCCCGTCGAGGGACGCATCGGGATCGCCGCGACGGTGGAGGGAGCACGAGATGAGTGACGTCAAGGACTTCAAACTGCCCGACCTCGGCGAGGGCCTCGAGGAAGGCGAGATCGTCGCCTGGCACGTGGCCGTCGGCGACACGATCGAGCTGAACGACCCGGTGGCCGACATCGAGACGGCCAAGGCCGTCGTGGCCGTGCCGTCGCCGTTCGCCGGCACCATCGTGGAGCTGATCGGGTCCGAGGGCGAGACCATCGAGGTCGGGGCCGTGTTCGTGCGGATCGACACGGCCGACGCCGATATCGGCTCGGCCGGCGGGTCGGCAGCGGGCGCGTCCGTCCCGGACGCCGACGCGGAGCCGACCCCGGCGGTCGCGTCCGACACGCGACCCTCGACCGGGTTGGACGCCGACGAGGAACCGCAACCGCTGGTCGGCTACGGGCAGGGCAAGGCCGGCGGGGCACGCCGCCGTCGGCGCGGCGGCGCTTCCACGGACGCAGCTGGCCAGGCTGCCGCGGAGCCGGCTGCCAAGCCGCTCGCGAAGCCGCCGGTGCGCAAGCTCGCCAAGGAGCTCGGGGTCGATCTGGCGGCGATCGCACCGGGCTCGGGTGCCGGTGGGATCATCACCCGTGACGACGTGCAGGCCGCCGCCGATGGTGGTGCGCCGGACAGCGGCGGCCGCGCGGGTGCGGACGCCGTCAGCGGTGTGCGTGCGGATGCGGGCAGCTCGGCGGGCGCGGCCGCGGCCGGTGCGACGTCCACGTCCATGCCGGATCTGCACGTGGCCGCGGCGGGGGAGAAGGCGGTGCCCGGCTTCCGGGGCCGTCACCCCGGCGAGGTCGAGCCGATCCGCGGGATCCGGAAACGGATCGTGGAGAAGATGGAGCTCTCCCGGCGCGAGATCCCGGAGGCGACCTGCTCGCGCGACGCGGACGTCACCCGGCTCTGGGAGGTACGCAAGGAACTGACCGCACTGGCCCGCGACGAGGGCTTCGACGTCAAGATCACCCCGTTCGTGCTGGTGATGCGGGCCGCGGTGCTGGGTCTGCGGCGGTTCCCGACGCTCAACGCCCGGTTGGAGCGGGACGAGGGCGAGGCCGGTGAACTCCACCTGCTCGAGCACATCAACCTCGGCTTCGCCGCCGACACCGATCGCGGGCTGATGGTCCCCAACATCAAGGACGCGCACACCAAGTCGACCCTGCAGTTGGCGCTGGAACTGAACGACCTGGCCGCGCAGGCCCGGGAGGGCTCCATCGGCCCGGGGGCGCTGACCGGCGGCACGTTCACGGTCAACAACTACGGCGCGTTCGGCAACGACGACGGCGACCCGATCATCAACCACCCGGAGGGCGCGATCCTCGGGGTCAGCGCGATGCGGGAACGGCCGTGGGTCGTGACCGGTCAGGACGGTGCCAGCGAGATCGCCGTGCGCCGCGTCGCCCGATTCACCCTGGCCTTCGACCACCGCATCTGTGACGGCGGTGAGGCCGGCCGGTTCGTGACCTACGTCGCCGATCTCTGCGAGCAGCCCGAGCGGCTGCTCCTGCACCTGTGAGCGCCGAGGTGGCACCCGTCCACGACGTGGTCGTCGTCGGTGGGGGACCGGGCGGGTACGCGGTGGCCTTCCGTGCCGCGGCCCGCGGGCTCGACGTCGCACTGGTGGAGGAGGACAAGGTCGGCGGGACGTGCCTGCACCGCGGGTGCATCCCGTCGAAGTCGATCCTGCACGTCGCCGAGGTGCTCGAGGGGGTCCACCGCGCCGACGTGCTCGGTCTGAAGCTCACCTTCGACGGCATCGACGGCGACGGGCTGTCGGCGTTCCGCGATGGGGTCATCAACGGCCTGCACAAGGGTCTGGAGTTCCTCGTCGGCAAGCGCACCACCCTGCACCGCGGTCGCGGCCGGTTGGTCCGCGGGGATGACGGTCGAGTCGAGGTCGAGGTGACCTCCAGCGAGGGCGGGGAACCGACCCGTGTGCTGGGTCGCCACGTCGTGCTGGCCACCGGCTCGAGCCCCCGGACCATCCCTGGTGTCGAGATCGACGGATCGGTCGTGCAGACCTCCGATCAGGCACTGTGGTTCACCGAACCTCCCGAGCGCGCGATCGTCATCGGTGCCGGTGCGATCGGCATGGAATTCGCCTCCATGTGGGCCCCGATGGGCACCGAGGTGACGGTCGTCGAGGCACTCGACCGGGTGCTGCCGCTGGAGGACGCCGACTCGTCGGCGGCGCTGGCCAAGGCCTACAAGCGGCGCGGCATCGACGTGCTGACCGCCGCAAAGGTCCGTGAAGTACGTCTGACGACTGATTCGGACGGCAAGACTCAAGCTGAAGTCGAGGTTGAGGTTGGTGGTCGGACGTTCGCGCTGATGGCCGATCGGGTCCTGGTCGCCATCGGGCGGGGGCCCAACACCACCGACACCGGGGCCGGGGAGCTCGGCGTACTCGATGAGCGCGGCTTCGCCGTCACCGACGCCCACGGCGCGACCGGGGTCGAGGGCCTGTGGGCCGTCGGTGACGTGCGCCCGACCCTGGCCCTGGCCCATGCCGCGTTCGCGGAAGGCTTCGTCGTCGCGGATCGGATCGCCGGGCTCGATGTCCCGGCCGTGGACCACGTCCACACCCCGCGGGTCACCTACTGCCACCCGGAGGTCGCCTCCGTCGGGCTGACGGAGGCCGAGGCGCGCGAGCGGCACGGCGACGACGCCGTGGAGGTCACGACCTATTCGATGAAGGCGAATGCCAAGGGCATCATCGCCGGCTCCGACGGCTTCGTGAAGGTCGTGCACGCGCGTGGGGCGGTCCCGACGGGCGCGCCGGGTGCGGTGCCCTCGCCCGGTGGGCCGGTGCTCGGCGTGCACCTCGTCGGGCCACACGCCACCGACCTGATCGGCGAGGCGACGCTCGCGACCGCCTGGGAGGCGGTGCCCGCGGAGCTGGCCGCCATCACCCATGCGCACCCGTCGCTGTACGAGGCGATGGGCGAGGCGTTCCAGGCCGCAGCCGGCCTGCCGTTCCACGGGCACTGACGTGACCGACGGCTCCGGCGAGGCGACGGATGCCAGGACCGGCGCGCCCGAGCTGCAGTTCGTGAGCCTCGCCGGGCGTGCGGACCTGCACGAGGTCGTCGCGGCCATCGAACGGGATGTGCCGCCGTTCCTGGCGGCACTCACCAGGGCTCACCGCGACCGGGCGACCGAGCGTCACGCGGCGACCAGCTGGGTCGTCCTGGAAGCGGATGTGCCCGTCGCGGTGGTGCGCGCCGTGCACTGGGCGTGGTCGGGCGCTGCCGCGGAGGCACCCGACGGCGGGGTGGGCGAGGTCGCGACCGGCGTCGACGGGCTCGGACCCGGCGCGGCCGACACGCTGGCCGTGCTCGACGTGCTGGTGGCGTTCGGGGCACGTGGCCGGGGAATCGGTCCGGCCATCCTGGAACGACTGGACCGTCTGCGTGTCGAGCAGGAGCTGGACCGACTGCTGGTGTTGCTGCGAGCGCACGCCAAGCGGGACTATCCGCTGGTGCCCTTCCAGCGGTACGCGTCGTTCGTCCGTGACGACGGTGCGCCGTTCGATCCCTGGTTCCGAGCGGCCTGGCAGGCGGGGTTGGTCCCGGTCGCCGCCGCCGAGCGGTCGCTGTCGGCCCGGGCACCGTTCGATGCGTGGCAGCGCTGGCTGGGCGTCGAGGTGCCGGGGTCCGGCCCGTATCTCGTCGACGGGGCGATCAAGCCCGCGATCCTGGAGACCGAGCTCGACGAGGGTCGCTACCGCGAACCGCACCTGTGGGCCGCGCGCGGCGATGGTGTGCCGACGGTCGATGGCCGGTCATGGCTCGAAGCGCTCCGCGCGGCCGGCGTCGTCGCCGGCGACCGCCAGCACCGCGAGGTCAAGCGCACCCGGTGACGGGTGCGCTCGGCGGCGGCCCCGGGCCGTGCGACCGGGATCCCGGCGAGCCGACGAGGGGGTCGGGCGGGCATCCGGCCATCGCAGGAACCGGAGGTCGGCCCCGACGGTGGTTCGCTCCGAAGCCCCGGTATGACCCCCACCGACGCTCCGGCGACCCCGCAGCAGCCCGGCAACCACCGATGGCTCCAGCCGACCGAGCCGATAGCCCGGACCGCCACCACGGCCGTCGCGCGGCCGTTGTTGCGCATGCGCTGGGAAGCGCTGACCTACCTGCACTGGGCCGTCGACCCGCAGGTCGTGGCCGATCAGCTGCCCGCCGGCCTGAGCCCGGACGTGCACGAGGGCCGGACCTACGTCGGGCTCATCCCGTTCCGCATGGCCGGCATCGGGCTCAGCCCCGCCGGGGTGCCGCTGCCGCAGGGCACCTTCCCCGAGACCAACGTCCGCACCTACGTCGTCGGCCCCGACGGGGGCCGGGGCGTGTACTTCCACTCGCTCGACATCACCCGCCTGGCACCCACGACCGTCGCCCGGGTCGGCTACCAGCTGCCCTACTGCTTCTCGGCCATGCACATCGACCGGCGGGGCGACCGGGTCGGCTACCTCACCCGTCGCCGGTGGCCGAGTCCGCGCGGCGCGCACAGTCGGACCGTCATCGAGCTCGGTGACCGGTTGGCCGACGACGAGATCACGCCGCTCGACGACTTCCTGTCCGCCCGGTGGTCGCTGTACGCCGCGTCGCCGACCGGGGCGATCCTGCGGGCACTGGTCGACCACGGGCCCTGGCCGCTGCGTCACGCCCGGGTCGTGGTCAGCGAGGACGAGCTGATGGCCGCGGCCGGCTACCACCTCGATGTCGCCCATCCCGACCACGTCCGCTACGGGGGCGACGTCGACGTCCGGGTCGGCCCGCCCCGCCGCGTCGGCTGAACCACCACCCGCGCGAACCACCTCCGGTACCGTCCGGACAGGTCGACCGGGGAGGGTCGACCGCGGCGAGATGGAGACGGAGCCCGTGCACCACGAGCGGGCCGGGAGGGTCGTGGCGGTGGGGTTGTGCGATCGACGTGATCGAGCTGGATGGCTGACGGCCTTCGGGGTGCTGGCCATCGCGCTCGCCTCGTGCAGCGGCGGTGACCCCGACCCGGCCGACGCCGCCACCGACGGCGTCGTCGAGATCCGCATGGAGGACAACCGCTTCGTGCGCGAGGTCGTGCGCATCGAGGTGGGCGACACCGTGCGTTTCGAGAACGTCGGACTCGTCCCGCACAACGCCCTGGACGTCGACGGCGCGTGGTCGACCGGCGAGGCGGTCGGTGGCGAGCGCAACGACGTGATGCAGCCCGGCGAGGTCGTCGAGGTCACCTTCGACGAGCCCGGCGCGTTCACCTACTACTGCTCACTGCACGCCCCGGCGGACGGCAGCGCCGGGATGGCCGCGACCCTGGCCGTCGGCGCGGCGGACGAACAGGCGGCCGTCGCCGAGGACCGCGAGGTGGTCGACACCTGGACCGGCGTGACGCGACGTGTCCCGGAGGACCACCCGACGATCCAGAACGCCGTCGACGCCGCCGAGCCCGGGGATCTGGTGCTCGTCGGTCCCGCTCCCGAGGAGCCGGCCAACCTCGCCGACGACGGCCGCTACGTCTACAGGGAGTCGGTGGAGATCACCACGCCGTACCTGACGTTGCGCGGCACGGACCGCAACGAGGTGATCGTCGACGGCGAGCACGTGCGCGACAATGCGATCGCGACCTTCGCCGCCGACGGGGTCGT
The DNA here is from genome assembly GCA_964438785.1 of uncultured Actinomycetota bacterium. GTDB lineage: Bacteria > Actinomycetota > Nitriliruptoria > Nitriliruptorales > Nitriliruptoraceae > PWLR01. The sequence goes on from CAYTLZ010000106.1 coordinate 7,105, forward strand.
CGTCGAGAACCTCACCGCCCGCAACGCCACCGGCAACGGCATCTACTGGACCTCGGTCCAGGGCTACCGCGGCAGTTACCTCACCTCGTCCAACAACGCGATCTACGGCATCTACGCGTTCGACTCGACCGATGGGGTCTTCGAGCACAGCTATGCCAGCGGGTCGGCCGACGCCGGGTTCTACATCGGGCAGTGCGAGCCGTGCAACGCGGTGATCCACGACATCGTCGCCGAGCGCAACGGGCTCGGCTACTCGGGCACCAACGCCAGCGACGTCACCATCGTCGGTTCGACGTGGCGACACAACGTCGCCGGCATCGTGCCCAACACCCTCGATTCGCAGCGCTTCCCGCCGCACGGCAACGTCACGATCGTGGGCAACCTGATCCACGACAACGACGATCGCAGCTCACCGGCCGTCGGCGGCATCTGGCCGTCGTACGGCACCGGGGTGATGATCGCCGGCGGGCACGACTCGCTGATCGAACGCAACCGGATCGTCAACCACACCAACCACGGCGTCGCGATCAGCCCGAACCTGTCCACCAACTTCTGGATGTCGGGCGGCAACGTCGTCCGCGACAACGTGATCGAGGGCTCCGGCTACCGCGACGTCACCCTGTCCGGTCCCGCGATGGCGGACAACTGTGTCGGCGGCAACACCCTGCAGGCCACCTACCCCGCCGGGCTGCAGCGCACCGCCGGCTGCGGCGAGGCAGCACACGCCGGCGCATCGACGGGCGCGGGAGATCCCGACCGTGGCGCGCTGCGTCCGCCCTCGCGCTTCAGCCTCGCGTCCACGTTGGCGTCGGTGGGTCTGGTCGCCGAGGTGGGCCTCGACCGGATGCCACGGGTCGACCACCGGACCATCCCCGCACCACCACCGCAGGAGACGATGCCCGACGGCGCTGACGCCGAGGTGCTGCCCGCCGTCGACGTCGTGGCGGGACTCGAGCTCGACCTCGAGGCGTTCGGGGTGCCGGATCTGCCGGCGGACGTCGAGATCGGGCGCAGCGGCGTGGTGTCGGTCGCCGGCGTCCCCCTCGGGACGGGCGGGCTCTCCACCCTGTATGCGGTGCTCGGTTGGATCGTCCCGTTCGGGCTGTTCGCGGTCTGGCTCGCGATGGTCGCGGTCGACCTGCAGCGCCGTGAGGACCTCAGCACCGGTGGCACGGTGATGCGTGGCACCGCGGCCGTGGTCGTCCCGTTCGTCGGCGCGGCGGGCTATCTGCTGACGGCACGCTCGACGTTCCCGGCCCGGGTTCGCTGGTCCGTGGTCGTCGGCGGGATGGTCCTGGCGCTGGCGCTGCTCGGTGGCGCCGTCGTGATCGGCGGTGTGCTGTGATGGTCGCGGATGGGTCGAGGGGTGTGCCGGTGGCGATGGGTGTGCCGGTGGCGATGGGTGTGCCGGTGGCAGGGCGTGTGCCGGCGTCCGCGGGAGGTCGGTGACCATGGGAGCGCTGCAGATCGGGTTCGGGCTGTACGCCACGGTGCTGCCGTTCGCGCTGTTCGTCGCCTGGGCTGCGCTCGCGTTCCACGACCTGGTGGCGCGCGACGACCTGGCCGGGCCGGTGCGACTCGGTTGGTCCGTCGGGGTGCTCGTCCTGCCCCTGGTGGGTGCCGCGGGCTATCTCGTCGCTGTCAGTCGCATCCGGCGGGCCGTGGTGATCGGGGTCGTCGGTGGTGGCGTGGTCGGCTATCTCGTCGTCCTCGGCGTGACCATGGCGGTCGGCGGGACGGCGTGAGCGATGGCTGATCAGCCGGACCCGGACACCGCGACACCACCGGACGAGCCCGCCGTCCCGTCGGCGGATCCCGAGGACGTGACCGTCGACTGGTCGCGTCGGCAGTTGCTGCGACGGGGCCTGGTGGGCGGTGCCGTGCTGTCGGTCGGCGGCGTCGCCCTGCACGAGCTGCTGCCGCACGATCACGGGATCGATCCCGCCACCGCAGCGGCGAACGTCAGTGGCCACGACCACCAGCAGACCACCCTGTCGGCCCCGGGTGCGGCGACACCCGCCGCGACGACGGCGGGACACGGCTACGGGCATGCCGCACCTCCGGTCGATCTCACACGTGATGCGCTCGACCCGGTCACGATCCCGCCGCGGTTCGACGGCCGTCAGGGCGTGGAGCGCACCTTCGAACTGCCCGTCACCGAGCAACGCGTCCGTATCGCGGACGACCTCGTCGCCGATGCCTGGTGTTACGGCGGCACCGTGCCCGGACCCATCCTGCGTGCCACCGAGGGCGACCGCCTGCGCATCACGATGGACAACCGCACGCCGCTGGCCCACAACGTCCATCTGCATGGACGGCACGACCCCGCGATGGACGGGTGGGAGCCCATCGCCGCGGGTGCCAGCTTCACCTACGAGGTGACCGCCGAACCGTTCGGGCTGCACCCCTACCACTGCCACACCGCGCCGCTGGCCGAACACGTCGCCCGGGGGTTGTACGGCACGATGATCGTCGATCCGCCCGGCGGGCGGCCGCCGGCGCACGAGTTCGTGCTCACCCTGGGCGGATGGGATCTCGATGGCGACGGTCGCATCGACGTGACCTGCTTCAACGGGGTCGCGGGCTTCTTCGCCCGACATCCGATCACCGTGCCGGTGGGCGAACGCATCCGCGTCTACCTCGCCAACATGCTCGAGTACGAACCGGTCGGCTCGTTCCATCTCCATGCCCAGACCTTCGACGTGTTCCGCTCCGGCACGCGACTGGAACCCGACGAGCACACCGACACGGTCACGCTCGGTCAGGGCGAGCGCGCCATCATCGAGTTCGAGCTGCCGCGCCCCGGTCGCTACATGTTCCACCCGCACCAGCACCGGCTCGCCGATCTGGGCGCGATGGGCTGGTTCGCCGCCGTCTGAGTCGTGGCGACGGCTGGCACACCGTTTACGGGTGTCCTTGACGCCGGGCGCGACCGGCCGACAGGCACGGCTCCGGTACGTGTTCAAGGAGGACCCGTGTCCGCATGTACTGCAGGACCGTGTTCCTGCCGATCCGTTCCCGTCGTCGAGGACCGGTCGCTCCTGGCGATCCACTCGGCCACCAGTCACACCCTGAAGCTCGTCGCCGACATCGTCGACGACGACGTCGAGGTGTCCCTGCGGGGGCGGTTGCTGCAGCTGACCGGTGCGAACATGCCCCAACGACTGCTGGAGATCGACGCGGCGCTGACGGCGACCGAGCGCATCGAGGCACGGGCCGTGCTGCTCGACGCCGGGCTCGAGGGTGACGAACTGCTGGGTGCCGCCATGGCCGCCAGCCCGCTCGGGCAGCTCGCCGCCCGGGTGCGCTACCAGCACGTGACCGACCTGGCCGGCCGGCCCGAGCGGTTCCGGGCCCGCTACCAGCAGATCGTCGACCTCGACGACCGGGGGATCGTGGGCTACGAGGCCCTGCTGCGCGCCACCGACGACGGGGACCGTGAACTGTCCGCGGGCGAGCTGTTCGGCGCGGCCTCGGCCGGAGGCTGGACCAACATGCTCGACCGCATCGGCCGCGAGACGGCCATCCGCGACGCCGCGCCGTGGCTCCGGGACCAGCGCCTGTTCATCAACTTCGTCCCCACCAGCGTCTACCGCCCCGAGGTGTGCCTCGCGACGACCACGGCCGCGGCCAACCGTCACGGCGTCGACCTGCGCCAGCTGGTGTTCGAGGTCGTCGAGACCCACCGCACCGAGGACATCGGTCACCTCACCACCGTCGTCGAGCACTACCGGGCGCGCGGTGCCAGCATCGCGTTGGACGACGTGGGCAGCGGCTACTCCAGCCTGCACCTGATCGCCCAGATCCGCCCCGACGTGGTCAAGATCGACATGGACCTGGTGCAGGCGGTGCCGGATCCGTCCGCGATGACGATCGTGCGCGCGGTCATCGAGCTGTCGCACGAGCTCGGTGCGGCGGTCATCGCCGAGGGCATCGAGACCGACGAGCAGCTCGACATCCTGCACGGACTCGGTGCCGACTGGGGGCAGGGCTACCTCTTCGGTCGTCCGGCGCTGCCCAGTGAGGGTCCCGAAACCGCGACGGTGGCAGCCGATCAGCGCCGTGCCGCGGCACGGTCGGCCGAGGCCGAGCTGGCGGACTCGTCGGACGAGCTACGCCCGGCCGCGCAGGCCAGCTGAGCCGGGCAGCCGGCGGCGGACCGAGCGGGCTACCGTCGGGCGCGTCTGCAGGAACCCGTGCGTCCGAAAGGCCCGCCATGGCCGCGTCGCCGTTGGAGCTCGACGTCGACGGCACCACGGTGCGTCTGTCGTCGCCCGACAAGCTGCTGTTCCCGACGGCCGGACACACCAAACTCGACGTCGTCGAGCACTACCGGCTGGTCGCCCCGCTGTTGCTGCCCCACGTGCTGGGTCGCCCGCTCAACCTCGAACGGTTCCCCAAGGGCGTCGAGCAGGCCGGGTTCATGCAGAAGCGTGTGACCAACGCCCCCGACTGGCTGCACACCGTCGAGGTGACCTTCGGCTCCGGCCGGGCCGCCACCGAAGTCTGCCCCCGATCACTCGCCGCCATCATCTGGGCGGTGAACCTCGGTGCGGTGACCGTGCACCCCTGGTCGATCCGCCTGCCCGACTGCTCGCCGCTCGACCCCGACGGCGCGTTCGACGAGCCCGACGAGCTGCGCATCGACCTCGACCCGGTCGAGGGGGTGCCCTTCGACACGGTGCGACGGGTCACGCGCATGGTCGGCGAGGTGCTCGGCGAACAGGGGTTGACGGGCTTCGCGAAGACCTCCGGGTCGACCGGCATGCACGTGCTGGTGCGCATCGAGCGGCGGCCGTTCGTCGAGGTCCGGGCCGCCGCGGTCGCGCTCGCCCGCGAGGTCGAACGTCGCCTCCCCGACGAGGCGACGACCTCGTGGTGGAAGGAGGAACGCGGGCAGCGGGTCTTCCTCGACTACAACCAGAACCTGTGGGACCGGACCACGGCCAGCGCCTATTCGGTGCGCCCCGTGCCCGACGCGCGGGTGTCGTTGCCGGTCACCTGGGACGAGGTCGACGACGTCGAGCCGGCCGACCCGACCCTGGCGACCCTGCCTGGGCTGCTACGCGACCGGGACGATCCCATGGCGGCGCTCGACACGACCGCGGGCTCGATCGACGGCCTGCTGGGCCTCGCGGCGGCCGACCATGCCGACGGGCTGCCCGACCTGCCCATGCCGCCGCACTATCCGAAGCTGCCGCACGAGCCGCCCCGGGTGCCGCCGTCCAAGCGACGGAGCTAGC
>CAYTLZ010000107.1:0-12335 GCA_964438785.1 uncultured Actinomycetota bacterium
AGCCGAACTCGTTGTTGGTGCCGTAGGTGATGTCGGCGAGGTAGGCCTGGCGCTTCTCGTCCTTGGTCTGGCCCGAGTAGACGCACGACACGGTCAACCCGAGGAACTCGTGCACACGCCCCATCCACGCCGCGTCACGCTTGGCGAGGTACTCGTTGACGGTGACGATGTGCACGCCCCGGCCGAGCAGAGCGTTGAGGTAGATCGGCATCGTCGAGGTGAGCGTCTTGCCCTCACCGGTCTTCATCTCGGCGATGTTGCCCTGGTGCAGCGCGGCACCACCGAACACCTGCACGTCGTAGGGCCGTTCGAGCAGCACACGGGAGGCGGCCTCCCGCACGACGGCGAAGACCTCGGGCAGCATGTCGTCGAGGGTGCGCTGCTGATCGGCGAGCGGGGCGTCGGTGTCGATCCGCGACCGGAACTCGTCGGTCTTGGCCCGCAACTCGTCGTCGCTCAGCGCACCGATCTCGTCGCTGTGGGCGTTGACCGCGTCGACGACCTTCTGGAGTTGCTTTTCCTTGCGCCCTTCCCCGGCGCGCAGGATCTTGTCGAGCACAGCCACGGCTTGCCAACCCTTCAACTCGAGGACATGCGACGCGGACCGTCACAGGTCGGACACCCGGTGGTGTCCCGGACCACGGGGTCCGGACCGCTACGACGGCAGCGGTCCCCCGATGGTACGCGCCCCGGACGTGTCGGCGGCGTCGGGGGCCACCGCACCCCGGACGGGTGCCGGTGGCAGGAGCCGTTCGAGGCTGGAGCGTGCCCGGCCCACCCACCGCGCGGATGCCGGCGGCGACATCCCGCCGAGCGGCCGCCCGGTCTCGGGCGGACGTCAGCCGGCTCCGGCCCACGTGGACCGGAGCCGGCCGAACCGTCAGACGGGCTGATCCATGGTCGCCATCGGCTGCGGGGCGTTCGCCGCATCGCGGCGCGGCTTGGAGACCAGCCGCGTCTTGAGCTTGCGCACCTGGCGGACCAGCTTGGCCTCCGCCCGGTCGATCGCGGTGCTGGCATCCGGCCCAGAGGCGCTGGCCCGGAGGTACTTGCCCTTGGCGTGCAGGACGACCTCGCAGTGGACCCGATCCTCGATACGCGGGTTGGCCTCCTCGGAGAACACCACCTCCATGTCGATGAACCGGTCGAACAACCGGCGTACCCGAGAGAGCTTCTCGATGGCTTCGTCCCGAACCTGGGCCGGAACGTCGAGATTCTTGCCCTTGACGGTGATCTGCATGGAGCCTCCTGTTCGCCACGGGCCCCGTCACGGGGTCCCGTCGGTCCTCCCACGCGGAGCGCGCGGGCGGTCGCTCGCCGTCGAAGGCGGGACCCGACCGGTGCCTTGGAGGTGTCCGTTGGTGGTGTCGGGGCGCGCCCACGCGGCGCTCTACCCACCGCGGTGGTTTCGATCACCGCAGTGCCCAACCAGGGACGAGAGGTCTGGCGGGGAAGCCTGTCCCCGGCCGTGTCTCGACGCTAGCAACGGGTGCATGCGCGGGGAAGGGTCTTTGCGACATCCTCACACGGATCGCACCCACGCTCCTCGCGACCGCACGTCCGCCGGCGACCGGCCCGAACACCGGCGGCCGGCCTCAGCGCTGCACCGCCCCCAACGGGTGGGTGCCGGCGCGTGCCAGGACGGCCAGCGTGATGCGCCCGGCCCCGGCCCGTCGCAGTGCCGCGGCAGCCCGCCAGGCGGTGGCCCCGGTGGTCACGACATCGTCGATGAGCAGCAGGTCGCTGCCCGGCAGCGCCCGTCTCGCCCGGTAACGGTCACCGCCGGAGCCGGCGACGGCGTCGAGCAGTCGCACCGCGGGGACCTGCAGGGTCCCGGCGACGGTGCGCGCGAGGCCCGCCGCATGGTCACCGCCCCGCTCGCGGGTCCGGACCGTCGGCGTGGTCACGTAGGTGACGGCGTCGACGGCGACCTCGAGGTCGACGAGCCGTGCCGCCAGGGGTGCCGCCAACGCGGGCCACCCGGACCGGGCGCCACGCAGCTTGGCCGCGGCGATACCCGCCGCCACCGGCCCGCGGTAGTCGAATGCGGCCACGGTCGCATCGATCGGAGCGTCCTGCGGCCAGCAGGCGTGGGCCGCGGCGCGCGCTCCGGCGCAGCGCGGACAGCCGACCGGAGCCGGACGCACCGAATCAGCACACGGGGCGCACCAGGGCACGGGGCCGCGTCGGGCACAGGCCAGACAGCGACTCGGGGCGAGCAGGTCCAGTGGATCGGGCATGACACGAGTCGAGCCGCCCGACCGGTGAGCTGGCCCGGCCGTCGCGGGCAGCCTGTGGACAACCGCTGTCGCCGCCCGGGCAGCGGCTCGGGGTGCACCGTGGTGCACGGCTACCTCGGCGCTGAGGCCTCCTCGACGAGCATCACCGGGATGCCGTCGCGGACGGGGTAGCGCAGACCACACGCGGTGCAGACGATGAGGTGCCGCCGCTCCTTGTGCTCGACCTCACCCTTGCACGCGGGGCAGACCAGGATGTCCAGGAGTCGTTCGTCGAGCGCCACCGTGGACCTCGTTTCGTGTCGGAATCGATCGTGCCGGATTCGTCCTGCGCCCGTGACCCGGATGGACGCATCGGTCCCACGGGTGCACGGGACAGCATGCCATGAACGGGGGTGGTCCTCCGGGTCAGTCCGCGAGCAGCGCGAGCACCTCGTCGCGCAGGTCCACCATGGTGCGCTCGTCAGCTGCCTCGACGTTGCAGCGCAGCATGGGTTCGGTGTTCGACGCCCGCAGGTTGAACCAGCTGCCCCCGGTCAGCACCACGCTCAATCCGTCCATGGTGTCGATCGAGCCACGACCGGCGAAGGCGCGCTCCACCCGATCGAGCACGGCCGGGACGTCGTCGACCCGCAGGCTGTGTTCGCCCGACCCGACGTAGCGGTCGTAGGGGGCCAGAACCGTCGACAACGGCTGGCCCGCACCGGCGACCGCCTCGAGCAGTACCAGCGCGGCGATCATCCCCGAGTCGGCCCGGTGGTTGTCCCGGAAGTAGAAGTGACCGGAGTGTTCCACGGCGAAGATGGCGTTGGTCCGGGCCATCTCCGCCTTGATCAGCGAATGGCCGACCCGCGTACGGATCGCGACACCGCCGGCGGCCTCGATCGTCTCCGGGACCACGCGTGAGCAGATCACGTTGTAGAGCACGCTCGCTCCCGGCTCGCGGGCCAGGAGCCGCTCGGCGATGAGCGCGCCGATCACCGACGAGGACACCGCACGGGCCCGCTCGTCGACCGCGAAGACCCGATCGGCGTCGCCGTCGAACGCGAGCCCCAGGTCCAGCTGTTGCTCACGGACGACCCGCTGCAGGTCCACCAGGTTGGCGGCTACGAGCGGATTGGCGGGATGGTTGGGGAAGGTGCCGTCGAGCTCGAAGTACAGCGGGGTCGTCTCGATCGACAGCCCGTCGGCCACCCGGGGCCACAGGTGCCCGGCCATGCCGTTGCCGGCATCCACCGCGACCCGGGCCGCCCGCGGGCCCGTGACGTCCGCGAAACTGCGCACGTGGGCGACGAAGCTGGTGGTCAGGTCCCGCTGCTCGAACGTTCCCCGCCGTGCGGTGTCCTGGACCGGCGCACCGCGCAACCGTGCGGCTGCCCGCTCACGGACGGCGGACAGCCCGGTGTCGAGCGACACCGGCACGGCCCCGGCGCGGGTCAGTTTGATGCCGTTGAAGCTGGCCGGGTTGTGGCTGGCGGTGATCATGACACTGGCCGCATCGAGCTCCCCCGAGGCGAACGTGACCTGATCGGTCGAGGCGAGTCCGATGTCGATGACGTCGACGCCGCGCGCCCGGGCGGCGTCGCTCAACTGTGCGGCGATCCGTGGCGAGGACGGCCGCATGTCCCGGCCGACGATCAGGGCCCCGCCCGGTTCGACGAGCTCGTCGGCGATGGCCGCACCGAGCGCCTCGACGACCGGCGCGCCGAGCTCGGTGTCGACCAGACCACGGATGTCGTAGGCCTTGACGATCCGGGTCAACACGTCGTCGGTGGGCCGCGGGTCCACGGTCACGATCGCTGGCCGAGGTCGGATCGATCGGCACCGACGACGTCGGGGGCCACCGGCTCGAGCGGTTCACCGGGCAGGTGGCGACCGATGTAGCGCTTGCGGGTGCGGCCGTCCTCCTTCCAGTACGCGTACCAGTAGGGCCCATGGGGGCAGCTGCCGCAGGCGTCCTTGCCGCAGCGCACGTGCTCCTGGCGGTAGGTCAAGGACGGTGGCAGCCCGAGTTCGTCCTCCGGCTCGCCGTCGACGTGGACGAGCAGCCCCCGGACCAGGATCAGCAGCCGACGCAGTTCGTACTCGTTGAGGCGGCGAATGGCGCGGACCATGCTGCGTGGCAGTGCCATGCATCACTCCGGTGGCTGGCGGTGCGGCGGTGTCCCTGGAGCCGTCGACGCATCTTAGGGAACCGAGACGGACCCAAGAAACAACAGGCGCATCCGTCCACCCTGGACGCGGGGGAATGCCCGCTCGCCACGGGACGTCCGTGTCAGGCCCCGTCGGCCCGTGGCCGCAGTGCCAACGGTGGTCGCGTGGGTACCCGGGCGGCCTCGGCGGCGGGCGCGAGGGCATCCTCGCTGACGGGATCGGGCACGGCGCGCAACGCCGCGGCGAGGACCGCCACGGTCCGGTCACCGCCGAGGTCGGCGGAGGTCGTCGTGGCCGCGTGGACCACGGGCCCACCACGCGGACGTCGGTCGTCGAACGACCAGCCGCGCGGTGCCCGGGTCCGCGCCGCGTGGCGCGTGCACAGGTCGTAGGCCTGCGGAACGGGCTCGACCGCCAACGCGGCGAGCACCGCGATCCGTTGGTCGTAGACGAAGGCCAGGGTCGCCTCCGCGGGTGCCGCACAACCCGGTCGTGCACAGACGCGTCGGTGTTGCGCGGACAGGTCGTGGCCCCGGTCGTCCGGGCGGTCATCGGCTCCCGTGGGCACGCGCGGACCGGCCTCCCGGGGGACGCCCGTGTTCGTTGCCCTGGCGTGACGGTCCATGCATGACACGCTAAACCACAGCGCTGTCGTTCGGCAAGGACGCCCCACCGGCTCCCGCGTCGCCGAGGGGCGACCCCAGATCCGGACGCGACACGCCCCGGGCCCTCTTGGGTAACTCGACGTCACCTAAGCGGATGTTGTCATTCAGGTGTCGCCGTCGATCGGTGACGACGGTCGCGGCACCCGACATCCGCCGGATCCGGGTCGGGCCTCGGATGGATCCCGGGCGGAGGCCGAGCGGTCCGGCCGCCCCCGCTCACTACGCTGCCGTCATGTCCGATCGCCACGCCCGCCACCGACGGACACCGGTCGATCGGCATCGTCGTCCGGTGGACGGCTATCGCGTGCGCAGCAGCGACCGGTTCGGTCTGCTGGTACGCGATGCGCTGCGATCTCTGCCACCTCGCCTGCTGGTCGCGTTCGACGAGGTCGACGTGGTGGTGGCCGACATCCCCACGCTCACGGCCGCCGACGAGCCGGTGCTGGCGACGGGCGACCCGCCCGCCGCCGGTGTGACCGGCGCGCGGGAGCGCATCACGCTGTTCCGACGTCCGTTGGAGGCTCGAGCGCGCGACCGCCACGATCTGCGTGACCTGGTGTGCGAGGTCCTGGTCGACCGACTCGCGGAGCTGCGCGGTTACGACGACGGTCAGCTCCAGGAGCTCGGTTGGTCATGACGGGCCGGTGACGCCCGCCCACCCGGTCACGCTCGGGTGCCGTGCGCATCCCGCCGGTTCAGCCGTCATCCGGACCAGGAGCGTCGTCGTCCACCTCGGCGGCCCCGTCGCCGGCGGGGTCGCCGGGGCCGTCGTCGTCGGTCGGTCCTGCCGGTGCCGGCTCGACCTCGGCGGTCGGATCGATGCCGTCGACCGTCCGGAGATCCAGCACCAGCCGGTCACTGGCCCGGGCCCGCAGCTCGACCGGTCGGGGCGACCAGCTCGCCGAGGGGATCCCGGGTACGGCCACCAGGCGTCGTGCATCGCCTCCGACCGGGTCCGGTGACCCGTCCGGGGCGGCATCGCTGTCGTCCTCGCCGGCCGTGTCACCGCCGGAGGGCTCCACGACGGACCCGGCGCGGCCGGCGACGATCGCACCGCCACGGGCGTCGATCAACGCCGTCCAGGTGTCGACCCCCTCGAGATGTTCGTCGAGCGGCACGGTGATCGCGACGCCCGGTGGCAGCTCCAGCTCCTGCAACGCCGCCGGCTCGAGCGCACGCAGACCGTCGAACAGTCGCACGTCGACCACCACGGCCTCGCTCGTCGGGTTGACCAGCCGCAGCGTCTCGGTCCGACCGCCTGCCGCGGTCCCGGACACGAGCCACGCCGGATCAGGCTCCACGCCGAGCTGCACGCTCAGACCGGTCAGTTCGGGTGAGCCGGCCTCCCAGAGGGTCGCTCCCGAGATGACGACCGGAGCCCCGTTGGACCGTGCGGTCAACGCGGTCACGGCGACGTCCTCGGGTGCCGTGCCGGAGAGATCGAGCCGCCGTTGCTGCCCCGGTGGGACCGTCACCTCGGCCAGACCGTCCGGCACCACACCACCGGTGTCGGTGTGCAGGGTCAGCTCGACCGTGGCGGTGCGCTCGCCGGGGTTCATGACCCACAACCAGCTGGAGCGGGCCGCGTCGTCGACGAGCCAGGGGATCGTCCACTCCTCGCGTGCCGCCGGCGCGGCCGCGAGCAGGCTGGCGCCGTCGACGTCGCCGATCGCGGCACGGGTGAGCTGCACCCCCTCGACGCTCACCCGCCCGGCGACGACCTCGACCACCGCACCGAGGTCGGCCCGCTCCGGCAGGGTGTCGTTGACCACGATCTCCCTCGTCGAGCGGCCGGGCACGGTCACGTTGCGCAGGATCAGCGGTTCCTCGACACCGGTCGGCGAGCGGAACCCGACCGCGACCGTGGCCGCACCGGCGTAGGAGTTGGTGAGCCGGATGCGGGCCTCGTCGCCACCCTCGGTGCTCAGACCCGGGATGTACCACTGCGGTGCCCAGGGCAGCTGGCAGGGTCCGGCGACGGTCGCGGCCGGCACGTCCTCGGTCGCCTGCAACGACCACTCCCGCCACGTGGCGACCGGAGCTCCCCGCCAGCGCAGCACCGATGCCGACAGGTCCGTGTCGGTCGTGATGGCCGTGTCGGCGGCACTGCCGGCGAAGAGCTGGTCATCGGCGATCGCCTCGAGCGTGCCGTCGTGCAGCTGCTCGAGGTCGTAGCTCGCGGGCGGGTCACCCACCGTCCCCGGACGGACCGCGATCACCCGCGCGTCGGCATCCCGACGGGCGTCACCGAACCCACAGACCCACGTCCCCGCCACCGGCTCGTCGACGGCGGACACCACCGCGGGCGGATCCACCGGCGGCGCGGGCGCGAGCCGTTCGAGCCCGAGCACGACGGCACCGACGGCACCGAGGAGGGCGACGACGGTGAGCGCGTGACGCGATCTCACGAGGCCGCCTCCTGCATGGTGGGACCTCCGACCGGCTCCGGCTCCCCCGGGTGACGCCGCGCGAACGTCGGGGGCCGCAGCGCCAGGGACACCGCCAACAGCACGGCGAGCAGTTGCCCGGTCACGGCCAGACCGCGCGCCGCGGTGCCCTCGTGCGTGACGGTGACCGTCCCGGCGGGGACGTCATCGAAGACCACGAGCTCACCGGACCCGCTGCCACGGGCGAGCGTCCCCTCGTCGGACCGGTCCACCTGGAGGCGCCAGGCACCATCATCGACCTCGGCGATGAACAACGATCCGGGGGCGTCCAGTCGACCGACGTAGACACCGTTGTCCACCTGGCGCAGCGCACGCACCGCGGCGGGGTCGGGCACCGCCCCAGTATTCGACGATGCCGGCCCGGCGACCGTGGCCACGGCGGCGGCGTAGGGCAGGGATCCGGCGACCGCCAACAGTCGTCCCTCGGGCACGGGCCGCGGGTCGAGGCCGACCTGATCGAGCAGCGCCGCGTCCAGGGGCTCGGACGCCCCACCCGCCGGGACCAGGACGTAGCGGACCCCGAACCGCGCCAGGCGGTCCGAGGCACCCGGATCCCGTCCGGACAGCAGATCCTCGACCACATCGGCGACGAGGTCGTCGGCCGCGGCCGGGGCGGTCACCCCGTAGTTCGCCATGGAGGGCCCCCGACCGTCGACCAGTTCGTAGACGACCTCGCCGTCGCGATCCGCGAGCGTGAGCACCCGGAACGGACCGGACTCCTCGGCGGCGGCGACCACGAAGGAGGGCAGGGACGGATCACCGACCCGGAAGCGGTCCCAGTCGTTGCCGACCAGGGAGGTCGCGACGACGCCGAAGCTCGCCGCCACCATCGTCGCGGTCGCCGCGACGGCCACCTGACGCCAGCCGAAGGCGTGCCGGGCGAGCTGCGCCTCCCCGGTGGCGAACGCGAAGGCGAGCAGTCCGGCGAACGCGGCCGCCGTGGCGAGCAGGGGCAGGCCGGCCCAGGTCACGGCGAGTGAACGGTCGAGCCACCAACCACCGATGGCTCCCGCCAGCGCGACCGCCCAGAGCGCCGAGGCGAGACCGAGGCTGCGCCGGGCGCCCAGGACCAGTCCGAGCACACCGGCCAGCAGGAAGCCCCCACCGGCCAGCAGGCCCGGGAAGCCGGGCAGGCTGGGCGCGAGCAGCAACCAGCGCCACAGTTCGTCGCCGGCGGCGGCCTGCGCGCTCCCCGCCAGCGGCCCGTCGGGCGCGAAGACGCGCAGCGACCAGGGAGCCAGCAGGACCACCGGTCCGAGCACCGCCGCACCCGCCCGGGTCGCCAACGCGATCCGCCAGGAGGCCTCCTTGGCGACGAGCAGGCCGATGAACGTCGCGACGGCCCCGACGACGACGATGGCCACCAGCAGCAGCGGTTCGAACGCGCCACCGACCCCACCGAGCAGTGCCACACCGGCGACGGCACGCCAGGCACGGGCCGGCGTGGACCGTCGGCGGGCGAGGGTGGTCCCACCGGCGACCAGCCCGGGCAGCACCGCGAGGGTCACCAGCGCCCCGACCCGCCCGGTCACCAACGCGGCCAATGCCGGGGGCGAGAGCACATAGGCGCTCGCCGCGACGACCCGCGGCAGACGCCGCCGCGAGTAGACCTGCGCCGCACGCAGGGCGAGCAGCCAGGCCGCGATGAACGGCACCAGCAGCACCCCGCGTGAGGCGGCATAGGCGCTGTTGCCCAGCAGGCCCTGGAACAGACCGAGCAGCACCTGTGCAGGGGAGGGGGGCGCGGAGGTCCCCACCGCACCGGCCTCGTGCCACCCCGCGACGTAGTCCCCGAGGAAGGTGCCCGCGGAGGCCGGCCACGGGGCCAGCTCACCACCGCGCAACTCGCCCGGCAGCAGGATCGGCCACGTGCCGGCGAGCAGCAGGATCACCAACAGCCCACCAACGACCAGTACCGGGCGCTGCCGCAGGAGTGCGCGCACCCGCAGCGAGCTCCGCAGCCGGGGATCGCGCGGCTGTTCCTCACTGGGAGCCGGGGTGGGGCCGGTGTCGCCGCCGGCCACCCAGGTGGCCATGGCTTCGCCGTAGGCACGGACCCGTGGACCGATCCGGCCGAACAGCGCCGCGAGTTCCGCGTCGGACCGGACACGGCCGCGCTGGACCTGGCGCCTCAGCCGGCGCGTCTCACGCAGGTGCACCAGGTTCCAGACCCAGGCACGCAGCGTCTGGTAGGCGTCCGAGAAGCGGCGGGTCAAGACGAACCCGACGACCTTCGCCAGACCGACCAGGAGATACAGCGGGATGACCAGCGCCAACCGGGGGCCGGCGTAGTTCTTGATCAGGGTCGCCAGCGTGTTGCGTTCCGCGAAGTAACGTGGGCCGATGAATCGCGTCTGCCCGAGCCGCAGGTAGTTGGACGCGCCGGCGGCGTGGTCGGCGACGGCTTCGGGCACGACCTCGACCTCGTGACCGCCGAGCCACATGCGCCAGCACAGGTCGAGATCGTCACGGAACACGTGGAACCGACGGTCGAAGCGGCCGACCGCCTCGAGCACCTCGCGACGCAGCAGCATCGCCGTGGTCGGGACGTACAGCGCCCGACGGTCCTGATCGTGCTGGCCCTGATCGAGCTCGTCCGGGTCGACGCCGTTGTCCGCGCGGCCGGTGAGATCGATCGTCCAACCGGCCGACTCGAGTCGCTCGGGCGAATCCCACTGCCGCAGCTTCGGGCCGGTGATCGCAAGCCGGGGATCGGCCTCCATGGCGGCGACCAGTGTGCGCAACGCCCCCGGACCGAGCGCACAGTCGTCGTGCAACGTGAGCACGTAGGGCGCATCGGAGGCGACGCCGGCGTCGAGCGCCATGGACACCGCGGCACCGAAACCGAGGTCGCGGTCCGCCACCAGAACACGCTGCTCACCCAACCGATCCAGCAGCAGTTCACGCGAGCCGTCCTGGCTCGCGTTGTCGACCGCGATGATCGTCACATCGCGATGGTCCTGATCGAGCAGGGCATCGAGTGTGCGCGGGAGCCAGACGGCACCGTCGTGCGCGACCAGCACGACCAGCACGGTCGGCGGCGCGGTGACGGTGGCGGACACGACAGGCTCCTGAACGCGTGCGGCGGCGCACCTCGCATGCGCTGACCGCGTCGACTGGCTCCGGTGCCCGGCGACCGCACCGGGGGGTATGACCGGGCAGCGGGGGCAGACCGACGACGCGGTCCGACACGGCGAACGATGTCACCGGCTCCGGGTGCCGCGAGGCCGCGCGACGGTAGCACAGGGGTGCAGGAGCCCTGCCGTGGTCCTGGCCGGTCGGACAGTCCCGCGGAGCCCGGCGACACCCCTTCGA
This sequence comes from uncultured Actinomycetota bacterium, assembly GCA_964438785.1. GTDB lineage: Bacteria > Actinomycetota > Nitriliruptoria > Nitriliruptorales > Nitriliruptoraceae > PWLR01. The sequence continues at coordinate 10,819 of CAYTLZ010000107.1, forward strand.
CGACGACCGGTCAGGCGGTCAGGCGCTTGGCCCGCCGACGCTCGCGTTCGGACAGACCACCCCAGATCCCGAATCGCTCGTCGTGATCGAGCGCGTGGTCGAGGCAGTCGTTGCGCACCGGGCATGCCGCGCAGATGCGCTTGGCCTCCCGCGTCGAGCCGCCCTTCTCCGGGAAGAAGGCCTCCGGGTCGGCATCGAGGCACTTGGCCTCGAGCATCCAGGCGCGATCGTCCGCGTCGAATGCAAGTTTCGTGGTCAGTTCGGTGATGAAACCCACCAACCGCTCCTCGCAGCCGACGACGGTGGAACTACACGACCGTCATTCTGTACCACGCGCGGCCATCGGTCAACCCCCGGACCACAACCCGTTGTGGTTGCAGGTCATCGGCGACCACCAGTGATGGGTCCGGACCCGGCCTGTCGCTGGCTGCGGCCCCACAATGCCGTGAGCCCTTCCCGATCGGGAAGGGCTCACCGTGACGGTGGCGCCGCCGGGCGACGACCCGTGGCGGCCGGTCGGGCTCAGACCAGTTCTTCGAGGCTCTGACGCAGGCGCAACAGTCCGTCGCGCAGCCGCGACTTCGCCGTGCCCTCCGGGATGCCCAGCACCTTGGCGACGTCGCGGTAGGTGTGGCCGCCGAAGTAGGCCAACTCGATGGCCTCGCGCTGGCGCTCGGTCAGCGACGCGAGTGCCTGGCGGACCTGCCAGTGGTCGAGGTTGACCTGCACCTCGTCGGCGACCGCGTCGAAGGCGCGCGGCTCGTCGCGGCGGGAGACCCGATCGTCGCGGTCACGGCTGGCCTGCTCGCTGCGGACCCGGTCGACCGCCCGACGGTGCGCCAGCGTGGTGATCCAGCCGGAGGCCGTGCCCCGGTCGGGATCGAAGCGGTCGGCCTTGCGCCACACCTCGACGAGCACTTCCTGGCTGACCTCCTCGGCGAGCGCGCGGTCACGCAGGACCCGCAGCGCCACGCCGAGCACCTGAGCGGTGACCCGGTCGTACAGCGCCTGGAAGGCCTGCTGGTCACCCTGACCGACCGCCACGAGCAGTTCTTCGCTGGTGGCCCCGTCGATCATGGCAGCGCGGGTGGTCATCCGCTCGGTGGTCGGCAGCTCGGCGATCGCCATGTCTCACTCCGTGAAGTCTCGGTGGTGTTCCGTCGCCGGAGGCCCGTCGGAAGGTGTCGATCGGGTCGGCTTCTGAGAGAAGCGTGACAGGCTGTACAGGTTCTGTCAAGTTGGTTGTACAGGTTTTTCCAGAATTCGACCGGGTCGGCACCATCGATCGCCGACAACGCCCGCTGACCGTTTGTGGCCGACAGGGCCACATTCTGGCCACGTTCAGCCCCAACCATGCCCCACCGGACGTCCCGTGGTCCGACCTCGACGGGCGTCGTCCCGCGTCCAGGTTGCCCACCGGAACCTGTACAGGTTGTCGCTCGCCCTCCGGCCATCGAACGAAGCTGCACAGACGCTCGAACGCCTGACGACGCCCGGTCCGACGACGTCCCGGTCCG
>CAYTLZ010000108.1:0-12308 GCA_964438785.1 uncultured Actinomycetota bacterium
CCCAGCAGAACAACCCCCGCAGCCTGCTGTGGTGGATGAAGCGCATGATCGCGCTACACAAGCGCCACCAGGTGTTCGGGCGCGGCACGATCCGGTTCCTGACGCCCGACAACGCCAAGGTGCTCGCCTACGTGCGCGAGTGGACCCCACCGGGCGCGGACGAGCCGGACCAGGTCCTGGTGGTGTGCAACCTGTCACGCCACGCCCAGGCCAGTGAGCTCGACCTCACCGAGTTCGTCGGCCGGCATCCGGTCGAGCTGCTCGGCCGCTCGACCTTTCCGCAGATCAGTGACCAGCCCTACACGCTCACCCTCGGTCCGTACCAGTACTTCTGGTTCGCGATCGAACGTGATCCCACGCGCGCGTCGCTGTCCAAGATGCCGGAGTTCGCCACCGACGTCGATCAGGGTGAGCTCGACGTCGCGCTGCCGGAGCTGACGACCTCGGGTGACTGGACGGCACTGCTCAAGGGCCCCGGGAAGCGCCGGCTGGAGGCCTCACTGGGCGACATCCTGCGCCGCCAACGCTGGTTCGGTGGCAAGGCACGCGCCGTGCGGCAGGTCACCCTCGAGCAGGTCATCGGCGTCGGGCGAAAGGATCGTGAGGATCTGCACGTCCTGATCGCCCGGGTCGACTACGTCGAGGGCGAGCCCGAGGACTACGTGGTCCCGGTGCGCTTCGCCGACAGTGAGGAGGCGGGTCGGCTGCTCGCCGTCGCGCCGCGCACGGTGCTGGCGACGGTCAAGGGCCAGGGCGCGCGTGGTCGGTCCGGTGTCCTGGTCGACGCGCTGAGCGATCCGGCGGCGTCGCGGGCGCTGCTCGATCTGATCGCCGGGCAGAAGACGGTGGAGGCCGGGGACGTGAGCCTGCTCGGCCGTCGCCTGCCCGGTTTCGACCGGAAGGCGGATGCGGCGGCGGAACTCGATGTCGTGCCGCTCAGGGGCGAGCAGTCCAACACCTCGGTGTTGTTCGGCGATCGCTCGCTGATGAAGGTGCTACGCCGGCTCGAGCCCGGGGTCAGCCCGGACGTCGAGCTCGGGGCGTATCTGGTGGACCTCGACCACGTGCCGGAGGTGCTCGGCACGTTGTCCGTCGAGCACGCTGACGGTTCGGAAGCGCGCACGTTGGCCATGGTTCACCGGTTCGTGCCCAACGAGGGCGATGCCTGGACCCAGACGCTGGACGAACTCGGACGCTTCGCCGAGCGCGTCGTCGCGGGAGGGATCGGGCAGTCCCGCCCCACGCCCTCGCCGCGGCGTGACGTGCTGGCGCTCGCCGCCGACGGCGTCCCGGAGACCGTGCACGAACAGATCGGCCCCTTCGTCGCCGCGATCCGGCTGCTGGGCCAACGGGTCGCCGAACTGCACGTCGCACTCGCCGCGCCGACCGACGACGAGGCCTTCACCCCCGAGCCGATGACGCGGCTGTATCAGCGCAGCCTGTACCAGTCGGTGCGCAACGCCGTACGGATCGGGCTGCGGGCGGCCAAGAAGGCTGCCCCCGGGCTCGCTGACGACGCGGCCCGCGCCGAGGTGCTGGCGGTCGTCGAACGCGAGGACGAGATCCTCGAGTCGCTCAAGGGGGTGTCGTCCGAACCGATCGAGGCCCTGCGGATCAGGACCCACGGCGACCTGCACCTCGGCCAGGTGCTGTTCACCGGCCGTGACTTCGTCGTGATCGACTTCGAGGGAGAGCCGGCCCGGCCGCTCGGCGAGCGGCGCCTCAAGCGGGTCGCGGTCCGTGACCTCGCCGGGCTGCTGCGCTCGCTGCAGTACGCCACGGCCTCCACCCTGCACGACCAGATCGAGCGCGGCATCGTGACGCCCGGCCACGACAACCACGACGAGCTCACCACCTGGCTCGACTGGTGGTTGGTGTGGACCAGCGCGGCGCTGCTCGAGGGCTACCTCGACGTCGCCGCCGACGCCGGCTTCCTGCCCGACGACCTCGACCACACCCGCCGACTGCTCGACGCCTTCCTGCTCGAAAAGGCCGTCTACGAGCTCGGCTACGAGATGAACAACCGTCCGACGTGGGTCTCGATCCCGCTCGCCGGCATCAACCAGGTGCTCGACCAGCCCGAGAGGTGACCACCATGCCAACGCCCGACAAGTCCGACCAGGCGCTCGATCAGACGACCGACCAGACACCGGATGCGACCGCTGCGCCCACCACGGCGGCCGAACCGTCGACGACCGTCGGGACCATCACCGACGACGATCTGTACCTGTTCAACGAGGGCACCCATCTGCGGCTGTGGGAGAAGCTCGGTGCGCACCTGACCACCCGCGACGGTGTCGACGGGGTCGCGTTCGCCGTGTGGGCCCCCAACGCCCGCACGGTCAGCGTCGTCGGGGACTTCAACGGCTGGGACCGGCGCTCACCCGAGGGGCAGATGACCGCCCGTGGCAACTCGGGGGTCTGGGAGGGGTTCGTCCCCGGCGTGCAGGCCGGCGCGAGCTACAAGTTCCACATCGTCTCCACCCAGGGCGACGTCGCGCTCGACAAGTTCGACCCGTTCGCCGTCCACGCCGAGACGCCGCCGCACACCGCCTCCAAGGTGTGGGACCTGTCCTACGACTGGTCCGACGACGACTGGATGGCGACCCGCGGGGCGAAGCAGACCCTCGACGCGCCGATGTCGATCTACGAACTGCACCTCGGCTCGTGGCGACGGGTCGATCAGGACGGCACCCCGCGGGCGATGACCTACCGCGAGATCGCGCCGGAGCTGATCGAGCACATCCAGCGGCTCGGGTTCAGCCACGTCGAGTTCCTGCCGCTGGTCGAGCACCCCTTCTACGGCTCCTGGGGCTACCAGTCGACCGGGTACTTCGCGCCGACGTCGCGCTACGGCACCCCGCAGGATCTGAAGTACCTCATCGACGAGCTGCACCGAGCCGGGATCGGGGTCATCCTCGACTGGGTCCCGTCGCACTTCCCGACCGACAGCTTCGCGCTGGGTGACTACGACGGCACGCACCTGTACGAGCACGCCGACCCGCGCCAGGGCTTCCACCCGGACTGGTCGAGCTACATCTTCAACTACGGCCGGCCCGAGGTGGCGGCGTTCCTGCTGTCGTCCGCGCTGTTCTGGCTCGAGTAGTACCACGTCGACGGGCTGCGCGTCGATGCGGTCGCCTCCATGCTCTACCTCGACTACTCCCGCAAGGACGGCGAGTGGATCCCGAACCGCTACGGGGGCAACGAGAACCTCGAGGCCATCGAGTTCCTGCGCCGGTTCAACACCGAGGTCTTCCAGCGCTTTCCCGACGTCCAGACCTTCGCCGAGGAGTCGACCTCCTGGCCGATGGTGTCCCGGCCGACCTACGTCGGCGGGCTCGGGTTCGGCTTCAAGTGGGACATGGGCTGGATGCACGACACGCTGGCCGTGTTCCAGAACGAACCGGTCCACCGCAAGCACCACCACAACCAGTTGACGTTCCGAGCCGTGTACGCCTACTCGGAGAACTACGCCCTGCCGCTGTCCCACGACGAGGTGGTCCACGGCAAGGGCTCGATGATCAACAAGATGCCGGGCGATCGCTGGCAGCAGTTCGCGAACCTGCGGGCCCTGTACGCCTACCAGTTCACGACGCCGGGCAAGAAGCTGCTGTTCATGGGCAGCGAGTTCGGTCAGGACCGGGAATGGGCGCACGAGCGCTCGCTCGACTGGCACCTGCTCGACGACACCGGCGGGATGAACGCGCAGCTGCAGCAGTGCGTCGCCGATCTGGCGCGGCTGTACCACGCGACCCCCGAGCTGTACGAGGGTGACTGCGAGCCGTTCGGGTTCGAGTGGGTCGACGGCAGCGACTGGGAACAGTCGATCGTCAGCTACCTGCGGCGCACCCGTGACGGACAGGTCGCGCTGGTGGTCGCCAACCTCACCCCGGTGGTGCGGCAGAACTACCGCATCGGGGTGCCCCACGGTGGGCACTGGCGCGAGGCGTTCAACTCGGACGCGACCGAGTACGGCGGTTCCGGTGCCGGCAACTACGGCGGCGTCGAGGCACTGCCGCACCCGACGCACGGGCGCAGCCACTCGCTGGTGCTGACCCTGCCGCCGTTGGCCGTCGAGGTGTTCCTGCCCGACCACGACGCCGCACCCGACGGATCGGAGTGAGCGCGAGCCGCGACGGGTGGGGCGAGCGCCGTCACGGGTCGGGTGGCAGCTGATGGATGGGCAGTCGTTCCCCCTGGACCTCGAGCTGGGCGTCGCCGGGCTCCAGCTGTCCCGCCCGCGCGAGCGGGACGTGCCCGACATCGTGGCGGCCTGCCAGGATCCGGAGATCGTGCGCTTCACGGTGGTGCCACAGCCCTATGGCACGCAGCAGGGCGAGGAGTACGTGCGGTTCGCCGAGGAGTCGATCACGTCGGGATCCGGTCTACCGCTGCTGGCACGGGACGGCAACGGTCGCGTGCTCGCGTCGTGTGGGCTGGTCGACGTCGGTTGGCTGGACGCCGTGTGCGAGGTGGGCTACTGGGTCGCGCCCTGGGCGCGTGGCCGCGGCGTGGCGACCGCGGTGTCCGCGGCCCTGTGCGCGTGGGTGTTCGACACGACGCCGCTACGGCGTGTCGAACTGCAGGCAGCGACGATCAACCTGCCGTCGCTCGCCGTGGCCCGGAGGCTCGGGTTCACCCACGAGGGCATCCGCCGCAGCGCCGGGGTGCAGCGTGTGGTCGACGATCCCGACCCGCCGAGGCTGGATCTGGCGGTCCATGGACTCCTCATCGATGAACGCGGCCAACTCGATGAGGTCCTCGCCACGGTGCGCGAGCTGCCAGGCCCCCCGGCGACCGCTGACGGTCGTTGACGGTTCGTGAGGACCTGGTCAGCAGCTCACGGCGCTGGCCCGTCCGGCGGAGGTCGCCAGGTTGCCGGCAGCGTGCGGGTACTCGACCCGGTCGCGGCGTGACGCCAGGTGCGGGTGCCGTCGGGCTGCTGCGCGACATGCCACCCGTCGGATTCCTTCGTGCGATTGTGGAACCGGCACAGCGGTGCGAGTTCGTCGATGTCCGTGCGGCCCGGCGGGTCACCGGGACGTGCGGGATGCCAGGGTGTCGCGTGATCGGTGTCGCAACCGCGGACACCGCGACGACAGCCGGGGTGGCTGCACGTGTCGTGCAGGGCGACGGTGGCGTCCTTGAGCCAGCCGGGCGGGATCCGGCGTCGGCGTCCGACGCCGACGACGCCCCCGTGATCGTCGAGCACGATGGTGCGCAGGTCGGCCCCGCGGGTCTCGATCAGCCGTCGGAGACTGGTGGCGTCGAGCGCGAGGTGTCCACCGGTGAGCGTGGTGAGCAGCGCGGCGGAGACCTGATCGCGATCGAGGAGGCTGGACAGCTCGGCGCGGATGAGCAGCTGTGGCCGGGAGGCCATCGGGCCGTCCCCACCGCCGATCGAACCGACCACGCTGCCACCCCCACCGACCGTGCTGCCGTCCTCACCGACGACCGGACCGGTCGGCATGGCGCTGCCGTCGCCACCTCGCACAGCGGGCACGTGCCCGCCGCCGGGGGTGAGCGCGGCGTCACAGAGGTCGACGAGCCGCACGGCGCGCCGCTGGGCGGCGGCGCGGCCGCCGAGCCAGCGTGGGCCGTCGTGACCGTCGTGGCCGTGGCTGCCGGGGCCGGAGGTGCTGTCCACGTGGGCGGGGTCCCCGTTTGCGGCATCCCCGACGCCAGGCTCGGGGGCGGTGGTGAGCGCGGCGTCGACGGTGGCGAACCCGAGGGCGTCGAGTTCGCCGAACAGTTGGGCACCGCTGCCGTCGAGGCGGGGCTGCATGGCGAGGAACGGGGTGAAGGTCGGGATCGGCGGCTCCGGGGCGGCGTCGCTGCCGGTGCAGCGCAGGTCGCGGATCGCGATGCGTACGGCCTGCAGCAGATCGTCGGGGTCGGTTCCGGCTGCGCGCGCGAGGACGGGCCCGATCGCATCGTCGATCCGTGGGTCCAGGGTGCGGGGGAGTGGCTCGACGAGGCAGATGATGGCCCGGGTCTGCGCCCAGCTGATCGTGGCCTGCACGACGAACGCCTCACGCAACGCCGGGTGTCGGGTGCACCGGTCGGCGGCGGCGAGCAGCATCCGTCGGTCGGTGCGCGTCCGCCCGGCGACCGCGGCCAGCCAGTGATCGAGGTCCAGCCCGGTGAGGCTGCCGGCGATGTCGTGACGCTCGAGGTGTCCGATCGCGTCCACGAGTTGGGCGATGAGCCGGTCGACGCCACGGGCGATCGCGAGCGCCGCCGCGAGCTCCGGGATCTCCCCGAGCACCGGGAGCGCCCCGACCAGGGCCCGGTCGGCGTCGTCCACGATCGCCGCTGCGCGACCCGGCACCGCCGGTTCGTCCGGCGGTGGCGGGAGCGGTGGCACGCTGATCGACATACCCCATGATGGCAGGCGCCTGTGACACGGCCTCGGGCTGTCCACAGCACCGGGCGCGCACCTGATCAGCCGCCCGCATCGGCGGTGCTGCCGCCCCCGCTGCCCGCCCGCGTGGCCCGTGATGACACCTCCAGGCTCGTGCGCCGCCCGGGCGCGGTCGACCCCTGGCCGTTGGCTGTCGGTCGTCGGCCGGCGACACCCTCTAGGATCGGCGCACGCGTGTGGGCATGACCGGCCGACCGTGCATCCCCCCGGATCCTCGCCCCGTCGACGGTCCACCACCCCGGCCGCAGGACCGCGTGTCGCCCGATCGGGCTCGGAGCATCGCTTGAACCGCTACATCTGTGTGCACGGCCACTTCTACCAGCCGCCGCGCGAGAACCCCTGGCTCGAGGTCGTCGAGCAGCAGGACGCCGCGTATCCGTTCCACGACTGGAACGAACGCATCGACGCCGAGTGCTATGCGCCCAACACGCGGGCGCGGGTACTGGACGGCCAGGGTCGCATCCTGCGACTGGTGAACAACTATGCGCGCCTGAGCTTCAACGTCGGCCCGACCCTGCTGTCGTGGATGAAGGACAAGGCGCCACAGACCTACGCCGGCATCCTCGAGGCCGACCGCCGCAGCGCCCGGCGCTATGGCGGCCACGGCTCCGCGATGGCGCAGGTCTACAGCCACGCGATCATGCCGCTCGCCTCCGACCACGATCGGCGCACCCAGGTCGTGTGGGGGCTGAAGGACTTCCAGCACCGGTTCGGTCGCGACCCGGAGGGCATGTGGCTCGCGGAGACCGCGGTCGACGATGCCACCCTCGAACTGCTGGCCGAGTACGGCATCGCGTTCGTGGTGCTCTCGCCCTACCAGGCGGCCCGGACGCGGCCGCTCGGCGAGGCCAGCTGGAACGACGTGCGCGGCGGACACGTCGACCCGACGATGCCCTACCGCGTGCACCTGCCCTCCGGGGCGTCGATCGCGGTGTTCTTCTACGACGGTCCGATCTCGCAGGGGGTCGCCTTCGAGGGCCTGCTGGAGTCCGCGGACCGGTTCGAGGCGCGCCTGCTGGAAGGGTTCGCGGACCGCAGCGGCCCCCAACTGGTGAACATCGCCACCGACGGCGAGTCCTACGGCCACCACCACCGCCACGGCGAGATGGCACTGGCCGCGACCCTCGAGCGGCTCGCGAAGCGCGACGACGTCACCGTCACCAACTACGGGCAGTATCTGGAGCTGTTCCCGCCGACCCACGAGGCCCAGGTCGTGCAGGCCAGCTCCTGGAGCTGCAGTCACGGCGTGGAACGGTGGCGGGCCGACTGCGGTTGTTCCACCGGCGAGCCCGGTCGTCACCAACGTTGGCGGGAGCCTTTGCGCCGGGCGCTGACCGAACTCGGCGACGAGCTGGCCCGGCTCTACGAGCTCGAGGCCGCGACGCTGCTCGAGGATCCGTGGGCGGCCCGCAACGACTACCTCGACGTGGTGCTCGACCGCGAGGGCAACCGGCCGGGCTTCCTGGCCCGGCACGCCACCCACGAGCTCGACCTCGACGAGCAGCGCCAGGTGATGTCCTGGCTGGAGCTCCAGCGCCACAGCCTGTTGATGTTCACCTCGTGCGGGTGGTTCTTCGACGAGCTGTCGCGACCGGAGCCGGTGCAGGTGCTGCGCTATGCCGCGCGGGCCATCCAGATCGCGGAGCGCCTCACCGACATCGGCGACATCGAGGAGCGCTTCCTCGAGACGTTGAGCGAGGCACCGTCCAACGAGCCCCGGCTCGTCGACGGCCGGGGTGTGTACGAGCAGCAGATCCGTCCCGCGATCGCCGACCTGCGCACCGTCGCGGCCCATTTCGCCATCTCCAGCCTGACCTGGAACTACGACGAGACCGAACGCATCGGTGCCTATGAGGTCGACCGGCTCGACGAGGACCGCCACGAAGCCGGCCGGTCGGTGCTCAGCGTCGGTCGCCTGACGGTCCGCTCGGTGATCACCCTGCACACCGAGACGTTCGACTTCGCGGTCTTCCACTTCGGTGATCACAGTTTCACCTGCGGCGTGCGTCCCGTGAGCGACGGGGTCGACCCGGAGCGGTTGCGACGCGAGCTGGTGGCGGCCTTCGACTCCGCCGATTTCCCGACCGTGATCCATCTGATCGGCACGCACCTCGGCACCCGACGCTTCTCGCTGCGCACGCTGTTCCTCGACGAGCAGCGCCGTGTGCTCGGCACCGTGCTCGGCACCACGCTCACCGAGGTGGAGGCCAGCTACCGCACGATCTATGCCGAGCGGGCTCCGCTGATGCGCTACCTCGCCGATCTCGGGGCCATGATCCCGGCACCGCTGACCAACGCGGCGGAGGTCGTGATCAACGCCGACCTGACCGAGGAGTTGTCGCGGTCCAGCGCCGATCCACACCGGGTCCGCACCCTGCTCGACGAGGCCGACCGGTTCGGGGTCGAACTCGACGAGGGTGGCCACGCGCATGCCCTGTCGAGCACCATCGCCCGGCTCGCGGCGCGGGTGACCGGTCAGCTCGCCACCGGCGACGAGCGGTTCGTGGCGTTCTCCCAGGCCCACGAGGAACTCGTCCGCCTGATCGGCACGCTGCTGGAGGTGGCCGAGCTCGTGCCCTTCGAGATCGATCTCGCCCCCGCCCAGGACGTCCTGTGGCGCACCCTGCGGGATCACCGCCAGAGCCTCAGCGACCGGGTCCGGCAGCAGGACCCGGATGCCACCCGCTGGCTCGACGAACTCGAGCGGGCTGCGATCGCCGTGGGGGTGGTCCCGCCGCCGATCGACGCGCCGGGCTCCGCCCCGGTGGGACCGGCGTGAGACAGCCCCGCCGATTCACGACCGGACCGCACCGACTGAGGTGGGATCGATGAACGACGTGTCCGAACAGGCCCCCGACCCGGCGACCTGGCCGCTCGGGGTGCGCCTCGACGGCGAGGGTGGCGGCACCGTGCTGGTGTGGGCCCCGCGGGTGGAACGGGTGCAGTACCTGCGCTACGCCCGCGCCGCGGCGGAGACGACCGACCCGCGCACCGATGCGGACGGGGTCGCCGAGGTGGTGGATCTCGAACCGCTCGACCACGGCTACCACGGGGTCCATCTGGACGACGTCCGGGCCGGTGACCGCTACCGCTTCCGCCTGCACCGCACCGACGGTGGGCCCGTCGACCGTGCGGACCCGGCGTCGCGGTTCCAACCCGAGGGGGTGCACGGCCCGTCGGCGGTCGACGACCCGCGCGCGTTTCCCTGGACCGACACCGGCTTCGTGGCACCGCCCCTGCACGAACAGGTGCTCTACGAGCTGCACGTCGGCACCTTCTCGCCGGCCGGCACGTTCGACGGGGCCATCACGCAGCTCGATCACCTGGTCGCGCTCGGGGTGACCACGGTCGAGCTCATGCCCGTGTGGCAGTTCCCCGGGGACCGCAACTGGGGCTACGACGGCGTCCTGCCCTTCGCGGTCCAGGACTCGTACGGCGGGCCGGAGGGCCTGCGGCGGTTCGTCGATGCCGCCCATGGGCGCGGCATCGCGGTCGTGCTCGACGTGGTGCACAACCACTTCGGCCCCGAGGGCAACCACCTCGGCGACTTCGGCCCGTACCTCTCCGAGCACCGCATGACCCCCTGGGGGGCCGGGTTGAACGCCGACGGTCCGCACGCCGACGGGGTGCGCCGCTACGTCACCGAACACCTCGTCAGCTTCGTGGGTGAGCTGCACCTCGACGGCTTCCGGCTGGATGCGGTGCACGGCATCGTGGACCAGTCCGCGACCCACCTGCTCGAGCAGCTCGCGACCGCGGTGCACCAGCAGGCCGAGCACCTCGGCCGCCGGGTGCATCTGATCGCGGAGTCGGACCTGTGTGACGCGCGACTGGTCCGCGACCCGCAGGCGGGCGGCTACGGCCTGGACGCCCAGTGGGCCGACGATCTGCATCACGCCGTCCACGTCGCCCTCACCGGCGAGCGCGACGGCTACTACGTCGACCACACCGGACTCGGTGACCTCGAACGGCAGCTGCGCGACCGCTACGTCTACGCCGGGCGCTACTCCGCGTTCCGCCAGCGCTCCATCGGCCGTCCGGCCCCGGACGTGCCCTACGACCGCTATGTGGTCTGTGTCCAGAACCACGACCAGACCGGCAACCGGATGCTCGGGGAGCGGCTGACCGCGCTCACCGACCTCGAGGGCTGCAAGTTCGCCGCCGCCGTGCTGCTGACCACCCCGTTCGTGCCCATGCTGTTCATGGGCGAGGAGCACGCGGAGCCGGCCCCGTTCCAGTACTTCGTCTCGCACACCGACCCGGACCTCGTCGAGGCCGTGCGCACCGGCCGACGCGAGGAGTTCGCCTACTTCGCCGATCAGGGGCAGGCTCCCGACCCGCAGGACGAGGCCACGTTCCTGCGGTCCCGGATCGACATCGGACTCGCCCGTCGCGAGCAGACCGACCACGCCCGCATGTTCGCGCTGTACCGCGAACTGATCGCCCTGCGGCGCTGGCACGCGCTGCTGCACCGGCCGGACGCGCCGGACCCCACCGTCACGCGGGTGCCCGGTGCCCAGGCACTCGCCCTGCACCGGGCGGCCCCCGACGGGGACGCGGTGCTGTGCGTCTACAACGCCGAGCCCGACGAGGTGACCGTCACCTGTCAGGCACCCGGTCCCTGGGCGCTGGCCCTGGCGACCGCCGACGAGCTGTGGGGCGGGCCGGGGGTCGGACCGGCCCCCGAGATCGGTGACGACGGGACGGTCAGCCTGCGCGTCCCACCACGCGCCGTGGTGGTGCTCGTCCGGCCCGACCGACTGCCCATGGCCCGGGCGAGCCACCTCGATGCCGTCACGTTGGCCCGGGACCGGGCCGCCGACACCACCACCGCGGCCGGGCCGACCACCCCGGCCCCAACGGAGACACCGTGACCGAGATCCGCCCCGGAACCCCCTTCCCGCTCGGGGCCACCTTCGACGGCTACGGGACCAACTTCTCCGTGTTCTCCGAGGTGGCCGACAAGGTCGAGCTGTGCCTGTTCCACGCCCGTGGGCGCGAGGAACGCATCCCGCTCCCGGAGGTGACCGGGTTCGTGTGGCACGGCTACGCGCCGGACGTCGGCCCCGGACAGCGCTACGGCTTCCGGGTCCACGGGCCCTACAAGCCGGCCGAGGGCCTGCGCTCCAACCACCACAAGCTGCTGCTCGACCCGTACGCCAAGACCGTGGTCGGCGACCTGACCTGGGACGAGTCGGTGTTCGGCTACCGGTTCGGTGAGCCCGACGGGCCGATGAACACCAAGAACTCGGCGCGGTCCGTGCCCCGCTCGGTGGTGACCTCACCGTTCTTCGACTGGGGCAACGACCAGCCGCCCCGGACCGCCTGGAACGAGACCGTGATCTACGAGGCCCACGTCAAGGGCCTGACCATGCAGCACCCGGACGTCCCCGAGCACGAGCGTGGGACCTACTCCGGGCTCGCGCACCCCGCGGTCATCCAGCACCTGACCGACCTCGGGGTGACCGCGATCGAACTGATGCCGGTGCACCAGTTCGTCTCCGAGCACTTCCTGATCGAACGTGGCCTGACCGACTACTGGGGCTACAACTCGATCGCCTACCTCGCGCCGCACACCGGCTACGCATCCGTTGGCGGTGAGCGGGTCGTGCCCGAGTTCAAGCGCATGGTCAAGACGCTGCACGAGGCGGGCATGGAGGTCATCCTCGACGTGGTCTACAACCACACTGCGGAGGGCAACCACCTCGGGCCGACCCTGAACCTCAAGGGTTTCGACAACCCGGCCTACTACCGGCTCATGGACGACGACCCGCGCTACTACATGGACTACACCGGCACGGGCAACTCGATGAACATGCGCCATCCGCATGTGCTGCAGCTGATCATGGACTCGCTGCGCTACTGGGTGACCGAGATGCAC
>CAYTLZ010000109.1:0-7774 GCA_964438785.1 uncultured Actinomycetota bacterium
CCCCGGGTCGACCGGGCGTACCGCGACCGCCCTGGACCTGCTGGGCACACGCGGGAGGTGTCGCGCCGATGCGCCACCCCCGACGTCCGGCACCGTGCCGCGACGTCACACCTTCGAGGAGATGCACCGTGTCACGACCCACCCGCCGCGCACACCGTGCAGGCCTGCGCTGGCTCGCGATGTTCGCCGCTCTGACCGTCGTCCTGACGGCCTGTGGCAACGACGGATCCGATGATGAGGCCGCCGACGAGACCGTCGACGCCACGCAGGACGAGGCGGCCGACGACGCCACCCAGGACGAGGCGGCCGGCGGGCCCCTGACCATCTACTCCGGGCGCAGCGAGGAGCTCGTCGGGCCGGTCTTCGAGGACTTCACCGCCGCGACGGGCATCGAGGTCGAGGTGCGCTACGGCGACACCGCGGAACTCGCCGCCACCATCACCGAGGAGGGCGACGCCAGCCCGGCGGACCTCTACTTCGGACAGGACGCCGGTGCGCTCGGTGCGCTGCAGGAGCAGGGCGTGCTCACCGCGCTGCCCGACGACATCCTGGAGCTGGTCGATCCGCTCTTCCGCTCCCGTGAGGGTGACTGGACCGGCACGACCGGCCGGGTGCGGGTGCTGGCCTACAACACCGATGCGCTCGACGAAGCCGACGTCCCGGACTCCGTGCTCGATCTGACCGATCCGGCCTGGTCCGGACGGGTCGGCTGGGCCCCGACCAACGGGTCGTTCCAGGCGTTCGTCACCGCACTGCGGGTCCAGGAGGGCGATGATGTCGCCCGCGCCTGGGTCGAGGACATGCTGGCCAACGACGTCGTGCCGTTCGAGAACAACACCGCCATCGTCGAGGCCGTGGCCCGCGGCGAGGTCGAGATCGGCATCACCAACCACTACTACCTGTTCCGCTTCACGGCCGAGGACCCCGACTTCAACGTCGCCAACAAGTACCTGCCCGGTGACATCGGGGGCCTGGTCAACATCGCCGGCGTGGGCGTGCTCGCGACCAGCGACGAGCAGGACGCCGCCTTCGAACTGGTGCGTTACCTGCTCAGCGAGGAGGTCCAGAGCTTCTTCGGGCAGGTGACCGATGCGCTGGAGTTCCCGGTCCGTGACGGCATCGACGCGCCCGAGCTGCCGACGCTCGACGAGATCGACCCACCGGACGTCGACCTGTCCAACCTTGAGGACCTGCAGGGCACGTTGCAGCTGCTGCAGGAGACCGGCGCGCTGAGCTGATCCGTCCGGTCCCGCTCGATGGTGCGGCGGCGGTGCCCCCGCCGCCGGACCCGGTGTCGACACCACCCGCGACGTCGCCCGGACCGTTGCCCTACGAGCTCCCGCCGGCCCGGGCGACGTCGCCGCCAGCGGTACCGTCCACCGCATGGATCAACCGATGGAGCGACCCACCGAGCAGCTGTCCACCCAGCTGACCTCCAGTCCTGGGCAGCTCGCCGGTGAACCGCCCGTCGCGCGACCCGACCATGGCGGTCCGACGGGTGGGCCGTCCGGCAGGGGCCGTGGAGCGCTGGCGTCGAGGCAGCCCGGTGTCCGCCGGATGCACGCCACGCACCCGCTGGTGTGGCTGCCCGCGGTCGTGGTGGCTGCGGCCATGCTCATCCCGGCCCTCTACCTCGTCATCGCCGCCAGCGAACTCGAGGGCACCCGGGTGCTCGAGCTGCTGCGTGCGCCGGAGACCGCGCGACTGGCGGGCCGGACGCTGCTGCTGGGGTTCGCCGTGACCGCCGCGAGCGTGGGAATCGGCGTGCCCGTCGCGTGGCTGACCACCCGCAGCGACCTGCCCGCACGGCGGTTCTTCGCCATCGCGACCGCACTGCCGCTGGTGATCCCGACCTACGTCGGGGCCTTCGCGCTGGTGGGTGCGTTCGCCCGCGGTGGGCTGGTCGAGGACTGGTTCGGCATCGTCCCACCCAGCCCGTACGGATTCTGGGGGGCGTTCACCGCGCTGACGTTGTTCAGTTTCCCGTACGTGCTGCTCACCGTGCAGGCGGGCCTGCGCGGTCTGGACCCGTCGCTCGAGGAGGCCAGCCGCCTGCTCGGCAACGGGCCGGTGCGCACGTTCTTCAAGGTCACCGTGCCTCAGTTGCGGGCGAGTGCCGCGGCCGGTGGACTGCTGGTGCTGCTGTACGTGTTCAGCGATTTCGGGGCCGTGTCGATCCTGCGCTACTCGACCTTCACCCGCGGGCTGTACCTGCAGTACCGCGCGGCGTTCGACCGCGCCCCGGCTGCACTCCTCGGGCTGCTGCTGGTCGGTCTGACCATCCTGGTGATCGTCGGCGAGGCCCGGATCGCGCGTGACCGTGGCGGTCAGTTCGCCAGCCGGGGCCCGACCCGCCCGGCCCCGAAGGTCAGGTTGCGCGCCTGGCGCTGGCCGGCCGCCGCGGCCTGCAGTCTGATCGTGCTGCTCGGGCTCGTCACCCCCGTCACGGTGGTCACCTACTGGATGGTGCGCGGCCTGGCCGCCGGCGAGCAGGTCAACGTGGCGCTCGGCGCGGCCGGCCGGAGTCTGCTGGCCGCCGGACTCGGTGCCGTCGTCGGGGTGCTCGCCGCGCTGCCGATCGCGATCTGGTCGGCGCGGTCCACCTCGCGGCTGGCGCGTCTGATCGAGCGGGCGTCGTTCACCGGCTACGCACTGCCGGGGATCGTGGTCGCCCTGGCCCTGGTGTTCGTGGGCATCCGGGTCGCCACGCCGCTCTACCAGACGCTCGCGATGCTGGTGTTCGCCTACGTCGTGCTGTTCCTCCCCCAGGCCGTCGGCGCGATCCGCTCGTCGTTGCTGCAGGTCAACCCGGACGTCGAATCCGCGTCCCGGATGCTCGGGCACTCCCGGCTGGCGACCCTGCGACGGGTCACGCTCCCGCTGGCCCGCCGGGGGGCATTCGCCGGGGGTGCGTTGGTGTTCCTCACCGCGCTGAAGGAACTGCCGGCGACGCTGCTGCTCGCGCCGACCGGCTACGACACGCTCGCCACCCGCGTGTGGTCGGCGACGGCCGAGGCGTTCTACACCCGCGCGTCCGTGCCGGCGCTCGGGCTGATCCTGCTCGGTTCCGTGCCGCTCGCGATCCTGATGGTCCGCGAGCGCCGCGAGATCGGTTGAGCGGTCTTTCGCGGCCGGTGACCACCGGCCCATGATCCTCGGCCGATGACCGGCGCGACCCGAGCGACCTCGTCGGTGATGCGCCCCGTCGGTCGTGCACTCAGTCGGTGGTCAGCACCGGCTCGGGACGCCGTTGCAGGTCACCGTTGCCCTCGAACGCCACCACGGGACCGTCCACCTCGAGCCGGACCCGGTCGCCGCGCTCGAGGTCGAGGCGGGGCCCACGGCGCGCATGCAACTGGCGGCCGTCGGCGAGTTCGACCAGCACCAGCTGGTCGTGACCGAAATACGAGATGGCCTCGACGGTGGCGATGCCGTCGCCCGCGCGATGCAGGCGCAGCGACTCCGGCCGGATCACCACGGCGGTGTCCGTGCACTCGAGCGCGGTGGAGGTCGCGAGTCGACCGATGGGGGTGTCGACCAGGTAGCGCCCCGCCCGCGTGCCCGGCAGGACGTCCGCGTCGCCGACGAACTCGGCGACGAACCGGGTCGCCGGGCGGGTGTAGAGCGCCTGGGGCGTGTCGATCTGGTGGACCCGGCCCTGCTGCATGACGGCGACCCGGTCGGCCAACGACAGCGCCTCCTCCTGGTCGTGGGTGACGAACACCGCCGTCTGTTCGGCGGCGTGCAGGATGGTGCGCACGTCCTCGCGCACGGTCTGGCGCAAGGCCGCATCGAGGTTCGAGAAGGGTTCGTCGAGCAGGATCAGGTCCGGGCTCGGCGCGAGCGCCCGGGCCAGCGCGACCCGTTGCTGCTGCCCACCGGACAACTCGGTGGGCATCCGCCGTCCGTAGCCGGTCAGACCGACCAGTTCCAGGGCCTGCTCGGCCCGGTGGCGGCGGTCACGCCGCGGCAGCTCGCGCAGGCCGTAGGTGACGTTGCGCTGCACGTTGAGGTGGGGGAACAGGGCGTAGTCCTGGAAGACCAGGCCGACGTTGCGGCGCTCCGGTGGAACGGCGGTGGTCGGACCGTTGACCTCACGATCGTCGATGCGGATCGTGCCGTCGTCGGGGGTGAGCAGGCCCGCGACCATGCGCAGCACCGTGGTCTTGCCGCAGCCCGACGGTCCGAGCAGCGCGGTGAGGCTGCCCCGGGGTACCTCGAGGTCGACGCCGTCGACCGCGAGTGTGTCGCCGTAGCGCTTCACCAGGCCGGCACACACCAGTGCCGGGGGGCGGTCGGCGGTCGCCGGGGCATCCGGGGCGTCGGGCACGGAGATCCTCACGCGGGTTCGAGATCCAGTACAGGTTAGGCTACCCTTCCAAGCAGACGTCCCCCCCGCACCCGATCGAAACGCCGAGGTCACCATGCCGGTCGCCACGCCGACGCGCGAGGCCCTCATCACCGAGGTGCTCGAGGTGCTGCTCGAACAGCACGACGCGGGTCGTCCGGTGGCCGTGGGGGAACTCGTCGATCGTCTGCCGGTGCCCGAGCAGGACGTCGACGCCGCCCTGCGGGAGCTGCTCGGTGACGGCACCGCCCGGGTCGCCGGAGACGGGGTCGAGCTGTCCGAGGCCGGCCGCGAGCGGGCCCGGGTCGCGGTCCGTCGCCACCGGTTGACCGAGCGCTTCCTCGCCGACGTGCTCGGGCTCGAGTGGTGGAAGGTGCACCACGAGGCCGCACGACTCGACGGCATGCTGTCCGACGATCTCGAGGCGCGCGTCCTGGAGCTGCTCGACGATCCGGGTACCTGCCCGCACGGCAACCCGATCCCGGGTTCGGCCAATCAGCCCGACCATCCGGATGCGGTCACGCTCGCGGATGCACCGCTCGGTCCCGTGCACATCGTGCGGATCACCGAGACGTTGGAGGGTGACGACGAGGCGCTGCAGCTGCTGCAGAACTGCGGCTTCGTCCCCGGCCGGGACGCGGAGGTCAAGGAACGTCGGGACGGTTGGCGGCTGGTCGCCGGCACCGTGCGCGACGCGGCGCTGCCGCCGCACGTCGCCGCGCACACCTACGTCGCCCCGCGCTGAGTCCCTCCACAGGGGCGGGCCGCGCGTGCGATGGCGGTTGTCCGGTCCGTTAGGGTCCGGCCCATGAGTGCATCCGACCCCGACATCGAGCCCCGACGCGCCGTCGCCGTGCTCGGTGACCGCGTGCTGGTCGCCCCGCCCGACGATGCGGAGCGGCGCACCAAGGGTGGGATCCTGATCCCGGCGACGGCTGCATCGGTGGATCGCAAGGGCATCTGGGGCGAGACCATCGGGGTCGGCCCGCACGTCCGCCAGGTCGGCACCGGCGACGAGGTCCTCTACCTCCCCGAGGATGCGATCGAGGTCGACATCCAGGGCGAGGCCTATCTGATCGTCCGGGAACGTGACGTCCACGCGGTCGCGTCCCCGACGAGCGAGACGGCCACCGGCCTCTACCTCTGAGTCGCTCCCGCCCGCCAGCACACGGGTAGTAGCCTCGCGGCCCGGGACCGGGTCGACAAGGAGCTGATCGTGAGCGTCGCATCGTCCGCAGCCGTGGGACCACCGCCGGGGATGAAGGTCCGCCTGTCGTCGAACGAGTCACCGTTCGGGCCCTCACCGGCGGCGCTCGAGGCGGCGACCGCGGTGCTCGCGGATGCGCATCTGTATCCCGACGACCAGTCGCTGACCCTGCGCGCGGCGATCGCCGCCGACATCGGCCGCGCTCCCGACGAGGTCGCCGTCGGGACGGGCTCCGCCGCGCTGCTGATGGATGCGATCCCGCACGCGTGTGCGTCCGGACCGCCGCTCGACGGCCCCGCCGAGGTGCTCGCGTTCGCGCGGTCGTTCGTCGTCTACCGCCTCGCCGCCCGCAACGCCGGCGCCGACTACGTCGAGGTGGCGACCGGCGGACCGGCGACGACCGCCGCCGGCGGGTACGCCCGGGACGTCGACGCCCTGCTCGCGGCGATCACCCCCGCGACCCGGGTCGTCGTGATCGACAACCCGGGTAACCCCACCGGCGTGCATCTCAGCGCCGACGAACTGCTCACCGTCATCGAGGGGGTCCCCGACCACGTCACGGTGATCATCGACGAGGCTTACCACGAGTTCGCGACCGGCCAGCACGGCTACGCCACCGTCGGTGAACTGGGGGTGGACCACCCGCGCCTGCTGGTGCTGCGCACCTTCTCCAAGGCCTACGCCCTGGCGGGGCTGCGGGTCGGGCACGTCAGCGGGCCGGCGGAGCTCATCGCCGCGCTGGACGCCCGCCGGACCCGGTTCAACGTCACCGCCGTCGGACAGGCGGCGGCACTGGCGAGCCTCGGCGACACCGACCACCTCGAGCGGACCGTGGCGGGGACCCTCGAGGGCCGCGCCCGGATGGCGGCCGGTCTGCGCGAGCTCGGTGTGGCCTTCACCGATGGGCTCGGCAACTTCCTGACCATCGAGCTCGGGACGTCCTCCGGTCCGGTCGTCGAGGCCTATGCGGCCCACGGGGTCGGTGTCCGACCGCTGGCGCCCTACGGCATGGACGAACAGATCCGGGTCACCGTCGGTACACCCGCCGAGGTCGACGCGTTCCTCGAGGCGTCCGCGGCGGTGCTCGCACCGGCGTGACCGCCGGGCCGCTGCTGCCGCCCGGGGTGCGTGGTCGTATCGTCCGCCGCACCGTCGTCGCGCCGGTCGCGGCACGGCCCGTCACCGGGCCGAGCGGGGGGTCGCCGGTCACCGGGCCGGGCGGGGCGTCGCCGGTCACGCGGCTCGCCGTCGTGGAGATCGGGCCGGCGCACGCTCCGGCGTGGCTGCTCGCCCCGGGCGCGGGCTCCTCGGCGCACGTCGTCGCCGGTGCCTTCGCCGGCCCCGTGTGCGCGGCTGGCGGCCGACTCGTGACCTACGACCTGCGCGGCCACGGCGCGTCGGGTCCCGCCCCCGATCCGGCGGACCACCACCTCGACGTCGTCACAGGTGATCTCGCCGCCGTGGCCGCGTCCACCGGCGGCGACATCGAGGTGGTCGGGGGCATCTCGCTGGGTGGCCACGCCGCCGTCCGCGCGGTGGCGGCCGGCCTCCTTGCGGTCCGACCGTCGGCCGTCCTGGCCTGCCTGCCGGCGTTCGCGGAGCCGGTGCCGGCCGGCCACGGCGTCCATGCCGCCATCGCGGCCACAGCCGTCGCACACGGGGTCGAGGGGCTGCTCGACGGGGCCCGCCAGGCTGATGGGCTGCCGCGTTGGTTGCGCACCGCGGTGCTGCGCGATCAGGCGCGGCACGATCCCGCCAGCCTGGTGGCGGCACTGTGGGCGCTCGACGGTGCCGATGCACCCACCGATGCCGAACGGCGGGAACTGGGCCTGCCGCTCGGTGTCGTCGGCTGGCCGGACGATCCGGGCCATCCGCTCCCGGTCGCCGAGCGGTGGGCAGCGAGCGCCGGCCGGGCGGCACTCGTCACCATCACCATGGCCGCGCTGGAGGCCGGGCTCGAACGGCTCGGTCTCGCCGGGCGCGACGCGGTCGCGCGTGCGATGCGCTGACCCGCGATGCGCTGACTCGCCATGCGCTGCCTGTGCCGGGCGCTGCCTGTGCCGGGCGCTGGGCCGTGCGCCGGTGTCGTTGACAGTCGGTCGACGGCGCGGCAACGTGCGCGCCGACCACGGGTGGCCACGCGGCCATCGACGTCGATGGGGGTCAGGTGGAGATCGGTCTGCTGCTCGTGATCGTGCCGATCATCGGGCTCGCGCTGT
>CAYTLZ010000109.1:7874-12245 GCA_964438785.1 uncultured Actinomycetota bacterium
CAGGTGGAGATCGGTCTGCTGCTCGTGATCGTGCCGATCATCGGGCTCGCGCTGTTCGCCCTGTGGCTCTACGCGCTGATCGACGCGATCCGGACGCCCGAGGCGTCCTTCCAGACGGGCACGCAGCTGATCTGGGTGATCGTCATCCTGCTGGGCAACGTGATCGGCGCGATCCTCTATCTGCTCATCGGTCGTCCGCGGCGGGCGTGACCGGCGACGTCGAGGTCGGGCCGGGTGGGTCCGTGGGGGCGGACGGGTCCGTGGGGGCGGACGGGTCCGGGGCGGTCGTCGATGTCGCCGCCGCGAACACCACCGGGGCGTCGAACGCGGCGCGCCGGCCGGCCCGCCGCAGGGCCCGCAGGATCGGCCGACCGGTGAGCAGCACCAGGCTCGCGGTGAGGATTGCTCGGGGGACGTCGAACCCCAGCGAGGTCACGAGCGTGAACGCGAGGAAACGACCGAGGTTGTCGAGCACCGGATCGCCGGCGACGAACGCGATGCTCGAACCCTCGCCGATCGCGAACGGCCAGAACGACAGGTTCAGCGCCAGGCCGTAGAACAGTCCGGCGAGCGCCGCGTACCCGGCCAGCAGCGCCAGTTCGGGCCGGCCGCGGGCTCGGGGTAGCAGCCCGGCCCCGGCTCCGACCCAGGCGGCACCGAGCATCTGGAACGGCAGCCAGGGACCGACACCGGCGGTGATCAGCGCGGAGCTGAACAGGGTGGTGGCACCGAGCACGAACCCGAAGCCGGGCCCGTAGGCCCGCCCGGCGAGCACCAGCAGGAAGAACACCGGCTCGAACCCGGCGACACCGGTGCCGAGCGGGCGCAGTGCCGCGCCGACCGCCGCGAGCACGCCGAGCATCGCGACCGTCTTGGCGTCCATGCCGCCCTCGGACAGCTCGGCCAGCACCACGCCGAGCAGCAACGGCAGCAGCAGCGCGAACAGCAACGGCGCATCCCGCGCGTGCGCCAGTCCGGAACCCGGATCGGCCAGCAGGGGCCAGCCGAAGGCGACGACACCGACCACCGAGACGAGCACCAACGCGGCGGTGGACCGCGGCCGCAGCCGCAGCACGCCGGCGCGCTCCGATCGCGCCGCTCGAGTCGCGCGCCCTGGTCCCTTCGCGCGCCCTGGTCGCTTCGCGCGCTCCGGTCGCGTCGCGCCCGGCGACGTGGTCGCGGAGGTGGGGCCGGACGTGGGGTCGCTCACGAGGCGGCCTCCAGCCCGGCGCGGACCTGTTCGACGGTCAGGAACGGCAGCGGGGCCAGGATCTTGGCGACCTGGGGTGCGAAGGCCGGGGAGCCGACCACCACGTCGCCGGTCGGGCCGTCGACGACGATCTCCCCGTCGGCGATCACGATCGTGCGGGTGGCCACCGCGGCGGCCAGTTCCACGTCGTGGGTGGCGAGCACGATGGCGCGCCCCTCGGCCGCGAGGGCCCGCAGCACGGCGACCAGCCGACGTTTCGCGCCGTAGTCCAGGCCGCGGGTCGGCTCGTCGAGCAGCAGCAGCGGCGGGTCCGCGCTGAGCACCAGTGCCAGGACCAGACCGAGCCGCTGCCCCTCGGACAGATCACGGGGATGCTGCTGCGGGTCGAGTCCCGGGACCAGCCGCTCCAGCAGCGCCGCGGTGTGACCGGCGGGCCGGCCACCGTCGCGGTCGGAGGCGGTGCACTCGGCGGCGATGGTGTCGGCGTAGAGCAGATCGGCCGGATCCTGGGGCACCAGCCCGACGCGGCTGATCAGCTCCCGCGGTTTGAGCGTGGTCGGGTCGGCCTCGCCGAGCCGGGCCGCACCGTCGTCGAGGGTGATCAGCCCGGTCAGCGCGCGCAGCAACGTCGACTTGCCGGCCCCGTTGCGGCCCATCAGCGCCAGGATCTCACCGCTCGCCAGGGCCAGGTCCACGTCACGCAGGGCCACGACCGGTCCGTAGCGCACCCGGGCGGCGGTGAGCCGGGCCGCGACCCCGGCGTCCGCGTCCAGCGCCCGCAGTGGTGGCGGTGTGGGCGGGGTGCGGTCCCCGAGCCGGGTCCGCAGGTCACCGACCCGGCGGCGGGCGTCACGGATCGTCAACGGCAGGGGCGACCATCCGGCCAGACGCCCGAGCTCGACCACGGGTGGGGCGATGGGGGTGGTCGCGAAGATGTCGGCGGGAGCGCCCACCTCGATGCGGGCACCGTCGCCGGGCAGGTGCACGACCCGGTCGGCGTACTGCACGACCCGTTCGAGTCGGTGTTCGGCCAGCACCACGGTGATGCCGAGATCGTGGACGAGGCGTTGCAATGCGGCCAGGACCTCCTCGGCGGCCGGTGGGTCGAGCGCCGAGGTCGGTTCGTCCAGCACGAGGACCGACGGGTGGGCGGTGAGCACCGAGCCGATGGCGACCCGTTGGCGCTGCCCGCCGGAGAGCTGGTCCAGCGGCCGGTTGCGCAGCTCCACCAGCCCGAGCAGATCCAGGGTCTCCTCGACGCGGCGGCGCATGGTGTCGGGCGCGAGTCCCAGCGACTCCATGCCGTAGGCGAGCTCCTCCTCGACGACGTCGGTCACGAAGCCGGCCCGTGGGTCCTGCCCGACGACACCGACGAGGTCGGCCAACTCGCGGGGCGGGTGGGTGGCGGTGTCGCGCCCGCCCACCCGGACGTGACCGTGCAGCGTGCCGCCGGTGAAGTGCGGCACGAGGCCGTTGATCGTCTTCAGCAGCGTGGACTTGCCGCTGCCGGTCTGCCCGACGACGAGGCACAACTCACCCTCGGGGATGACGAGATCGACATCGACGAGCGTGGGCGTCGCCGCGCCGTCGTAGCGGACCGTGACGTGGTCGAACTCGATCATGCGACCACCCGATCCGACGACGGCGAGGTGGCGGTCGAGGTCGGCTGCGCCGGGGTCGTGGCCGTGGTGGTGGCCGGTGCGCGCACCGGGCGGTCGGGCGGTTCGGGGGTCAGCCAGGCCGGCAGGGCGGCCACGCCGAGCCCGGCGGTGGCCAGCGCCGGCAGCGGGATGGCCAGCACCGGCAGCACCTCGGGGCGCAGCGCACCCGGGTCGATCAGGCCCGTGACGATCGAGGTGACGGCGGCCATGATGCCGGCGGCGGTGACCAGCCACTCGGGACCGGCGAACGGGTCGGGCCGGTAACGGGTGCGCTGCACGCCGCGGCCGGCGAGCAGCATCCCGGCGGTGGCGACCAGCACCCCGAGCAGCAGCAGGGGTAGCCCGAGCCAGGCCGGTCCGGTCGCGTCGAGCAGTCCGTAGAGCCCGAGCACCACGCCGCCGAGGCCGGCCAGACTCAGGACCGCGGTCAGCCGCCGGAGCCCGGGGGCGACGTCCGCCCGTCGCCCGTAGCCGCGGGAGTCCATCGCGGCGGCCAGTGCCAGCGAGCGTTCCAACGCGTCCTCGAGGACCGGCATCGCGACGGTCAGCAGGCTCCGGGGGCCGCGGTCCGGGCGACCACGTAGCCGTCGGGCGGCCCGGATGCGCTGGACCGAGCCAACCAGCGACGGGGCGAACGACAGGGCCACGACCACGGCGACACCCATCTCGTACAGCGCCGCCGGTGCGCTCGCGAGCAGCCGTTTGGGGTTGGCCAGTGCGTTCGCGGCACCGATGCAGGCGAGCACGGTCGCGAGCCGCAGCCCGTCGACCAGCGCGTTGGCCAGCGCCAGGTCGGTGACGACGCCACCCAGGGTGACGCCGGCCGCCCAGGCGGGCAGCGGGACCTCGGGCAGATCGACCACGACCCGTCCCGGGGTGCTCGCCCCGAAGATCGTCTGGGCCAGGACCCGGATCGCGATCACGATCAGCCCGAGTTTGAGGAACAGCCCGAACGAGCGCGCCCACGGGGCGGTCGTCCGGCGGGTGGTGACCACCGTCCCGGCCACCGCCAGGATCAGGACCAGCAACAGGGGGTTGGTGGTCCGCGAGGCGGCGGCGGCGAGTCCGATGGCCCAGATCCACCAGGCCCCCGGGTGCAGTGTGCGCGGCAGGGCGCGGGGTCGGGCCATCACGCGCCCGTCCGGGGTCGTCGTTGCCAGCCGACGACGCCGGCCAGCACCGCGAGCAGCACCAGCACGATCACGAGCCCGGGCACACCACCGCCGGTGTCGTCGCGCAGGGCCAGGGCGTCGGTCGTCGTCGCGTCGTCGTCGGCTGCGGCCGGATCACCGTCGTCATCGGTCGGCGGGGCGGCGTCGTCGGCGTCGTCGGCGTCGTCGGCGGTGAGCCGGTCGCGGTCCGGGTCCCCGCCGCGGTCGCCGTCGGCCTGCTCCCGGTCGCGGTCGTCGTCGGACGATTCGTCGGTGGGGTCGTCGGCCGGTTCGTCGCTGGTCGGTTCGGTGCTCGACCCGGCGTCCGACACGTCGTCGGACGACGGTG
>CAYTLZ010000110.1:0-12167 GCA_964438785.1 uncultured Actinomycetota bacterium
GCCGCCCTTGACGGTGGCGTCGTTGGCGACGATGACGACCTCGCGGCCCTGCACCCGACCCATCCCGGTGATGATCCCGGCACCGGGAGCCTCGTCGTCGTACATCCCGGTCGCAGCCAGCGGCGAGAACTCCAGGAACGGCGTCCCCGGGTCGAGCAGCGACTCGACCCGGTCGCGGGGCAGCAGCTTGCCCCGACCGACGTGCCGCTCACGCGACCGTGCGGAGCCGCCGAGGGCAGCCGATTCGATCCGGGCGCGCAGCTCGTCGCGCAGGCCCAGATGGTGGTCCCGGTTGGCCACGAAACGGGCGCTGGCCGGGTCGACGGTCGTGGCGAGTGGCTTCATGCGGCGAAGACTAGGAGCGTCGACGTCGCGCGGTGCCATCGGTGCGCGCGAGGGCGGACACCCTCGAAGGATCGCGGAACCACGGCGCAGCAACGCCGGGCGGCGCACACCCGTTAGTGTCCGGACACCACGATCGTGTCAGGTGGAAGTGGCAGAGCAGGCGGAGGCCGCGGACAGAACCCCCAGCGATGGTGCCGGCACGGGGTCGAACGAGCACGCCCGACTGATCCTGGAGACCGCCAACGACGCCTTCATCAGCGTCGACACGGACGGTGTCATCGTCGACTGGAACCCGGCCGCGACGCGCATCTTCGGCTGGGAACGCGACGAGGTGCTGGGCCGTGGGCTCGTCTCCACGGTGGTCCCACCGGAGCTGCGCGACGCCCACCTCATGGGGTTCGACCGCCACCTGGCGACCGGCGAGGAGCGCCTGCTGTTCCGGCCGGTCGAGCTTCCCGCGGTCTGCCGCGACGGCACCGAGCTGCGGATCCAGCTGACCATCTGGCCGAGCGAGACCCCGGACGGGCCGCGGTTCAACGCCTTCCTCCGGGACGTGACCGACACCGTCCGGCTGCGCGCCTACCTCGAGGTCCTGCGGCAGATCGCGACCACCGCCAACGCGACCGACGAACCGGAAGTCGCCACGCGCGCAGCGCTCGACGAGGTGGCGAGCTTCACGGGCTGGCGTGTGGGCCATGCGTATCTGCGCGGTTGGGACGAGGACGTGCTGCAGCCGACGGGGTGGTGGACCGCCGGGACCGCGCAGCTGTCGGGGATCGAGCCGTTCCTGGAGGCCACCGCAGCGACCACCTTCCTCGACGACGGCCTCCCGGGTCGTGTGGCCGCACGTGGGGAGCCGGCCTGGATCCCGGACCTGAGTCTGGACGCGAGCTTCCCCCGTCACCGCGCCGCAGCGGCGGCGGGGCTGCTCAGTGGGTTCGCCTTTCCGGTGGTCTCCGGTGCGCGTGTGCTCGGGGTGCTCGAGTTCTTCGCCGCCAGGATCCAGGATGCGGACGAGGACATGCAGGAACTCATGCTGCAGGTCGGCCTCGAGCTCGGGCGCGTCTTCGACCGTGCGCGTTGGGGAGAGGAGGCGCGCCGCGCCGATGAGCAGGAGGCGATCGCCGAGCAGCTCCGTGAGCTCGAGGCGATGAAGAACACCTTCCTCAGTGCGATCTCCCACGAGTTGCGCACCCCGCTCACGGTCATCCGCGGCATGGCCGAACTCCTCCACGGACGCGACGGGGAGTTGGATGCCGGGCAGCGACGCACGTTGCTCGAACGGTTGCTGCACCAGTCGGAGCAGCTCGAGGACCTGCTGTTGGATCTGCTCGACCTGGATCGGCTCACCCGCGGAGCCCTCGCGGTACAGCGCCGTTCGGTCGACGCGGCGGCGATCGCCCGACGGGTCCTCGACCGGCTCGTCGCCTCGGAGACTGCCGATGGGCACACCACCGTGCTCGACGTCGCGACCGACGTGACGACCGCCACGATCGATCCCGTCATGTTCGAGCGCATCGTCGAGAACCTGGTGCTCAACGCCCACCGACACACCCCGAAGAGCACCGAGATCCGGCTCCGGCTCGCCGCACTCGACGGCGACGGGATCACGGTGATCGTCGAGGACGACGGCCCCGGGATCCCGGTGGACCAGCGCACGCGCGTCCTGGAGCCCTTCGCCCGGCTCCCGGCGAGCGACGACACGGCCGGAACCGGGATCGGGCTCTCGCTGGTCGAGCGGTTCGCGGCGTTGCACGACGGTGAGGTCCGCATCGAGGCCAGCGCGAGTGGCGGTGCACGGTTCGAGGTCCGGTTGCCCGCACGGCCGCCGGCCACCGATCATCCGTCCGGAACAGGTGGCGGCACCACCGGAGCCCGTTAGCCGTCGTTCTTCGGCATGGGCGCGAAGCCGGACGCCATGGAGCCCTGCCCGGGGCGTCCGTCGGCGGTGCCGACGTCGGCGTTCGGGGTGTCGGCGACCGTGGGACGGTCAGCTGATGTCGGCTCCGAGCGACTCGGCGAGTCTGACGGCACCGCGCAGGTCGAGCTGAACGCCCTCAAGACGGGCGTCGGCCAGATTCGTCCCGTTCAGCTCGGCATCGATGAGGTCCGTCCGCGCGAGCAGCGTCCCACGCAGGTTCGCCGAGGTCAGGTCGGCACCGCGCAGGTTGGCCCCGGTGAGATTCGCATCGGCGAGATCGGCGTGTGCGAGACGGAGCCCACCGAGGTCCATCCCGGCCAGGTCGACACCGCGCAGATTGACGTACGACCAGTCGCCACCGCCGATGACCAGACCCATGGTCGTGATGTCGGTCAGCTCGCTCCCGGTGAGTTTGCAGTCGACGAACGTCGCGGTCGACAGCCGGGCTCCCTCGAACCGGCAGTTGGTGAACGCCGATCCGGTGTGGTGTGAACCACTGAGGTCGCTGCCGGTCAGGTCGCAGGCGACGAACCGGCATCCGGCGCTCGACAGTCCGCTGAGGTCGAGGTGGCGGAACCGGCAGCGTTCGAAGCTCCAGCCGCGCAGATCGCGGTCCGGTGGTAGGTCGGCCGCGGCCACGTCCTGTTCGATCAGGGACTCGGCGGGGCGGTCGCTGGGCATCGTGAGCCTCGCATCGCGGCCCGGGGCCGTGTCGTATGACCTCATCATCGTCCCGTCGGGCGCTCGCGGGACCGACGCGATTCAGCCGACGAGCCGGGCCTTGACGATGGCGGACACGCGGCTGCCGTCGGCCTGCGTCCCGACCTCGGCCATGACGGCCTTCATCACCTGACCCATCTCCTTCGGCGACGCGGCACCGGTGTCGGCGATCACCCGGTCGACCAGTGCCGTGAGGGCCGCATCGTCGAGCTGAGCGGGCAGATATGCCTCGTAGATGGCGGCCTCGGCCTCCTCGCTGGCGGCGGCCTCGTCACGCCCGGCGTCACGGAACGCGCCTGCGGCCTCGCGGCGACGTTTCACCTCGGTGGTCAGCACCTTCTGGATCGTCTCGTCGTCGAGCCGACCCTGAGGGCCCATCCCGTCGTTGACCGCACGGTTCTTGAGTGCGGCGACGACCATCCGGAGCGCGGACGTCCGCGGCTTGTCACGGGCCTTCATGGCGGTACGGAGGTCGGTCTCGATCTGGTCGTGGAGGCTCACGGTCGTCGTCCTGCTCGTCGGGGGACCTGGCGGCGAGGCTAGTGAGCCGTGACACGACGATGCCCTCCCCGCGGGAGCACGGGGAGGGCGTGTGGATCGTCGCCGCCGATCGCGCGGAGGCGACGGGCGGCTGTCACGGCCCTGGGAGCGGAGCCATGCTGCGGCCCGGAGCGTGGGAGGACGCCCGGGCCGCGGACGATCGATCAGTTGGCGGTGTCGGTCGCCGCCTCGGCGACGGTCTCCGCCGACTTGCGCACGGAGGTCGTCGCGGCCTTGACCTGGGTCTTGGCGTTGCCGGCCTGCTTGCTCGCGGCCTTCGAACCCGCCTCGACGGCGACATCGGCGGTCTTGGTGACCGAGGTGAAGGCGGCCTTCAGCTGCGAACGCGTCGACGAGGTCTGATCGAGCACCTTGACGACCCGCTGGTCCTTGACGACGTCGTCGACGATCTTGCGGCCCTCGGCGGCCTTGCCGTCGAGCAGCTTCTGCAGCGACGCGATGGCCCGGTCGGTGTCACTGGCGACGCGCTTGCGCAGGCTGGTCACGGTCGACTCGACCTTGCTGGGGGCCTCGGTCCGCAGGCTGCGGACCTTGGACGGAGCCTCCTCACGGAGGTCGTCCACGCGACCCGGCAGGGTGCGGGCGAGCTCGACGACGTCGTGGGCGACACCAGCGGCGGCGTAGCCGGCGGTCTCGAGCAGTTCGACCGGCTCACGCTCCGTCAGCGGCTTGGCCTTCGGAGCCGCCTTCTTCGGGGCGGTCTTCTTGCGCGTGGCGGTGGTCGTCTTGGCCTTGGGGGCGGTGGCGGTCGACTTCTTGGTGGCCTTCTTCGTGGCGGTTGCCATGGGAGCTCCTTACGGGGTGGTCGGGGCGTGGTGGTCGGGAGGTGTGAGTGCGACCGGTGGGGGCGTGGCGGGCTTGGGCGGTTCCGGCGGTCCCTTGGAGGGGAGACGAGGCGGGAGCCGGGGCCGGATTCGCGGGAAGCCGGTCCGGAACCCCGTCTCCCCACCGAGGGGCCGTCGGGAGCCGGGCACCCACCGCGGTGCTGTGCGGTGAACGACGGTCGCTGCCGTGTGCTTGCAACAGTACGCCAAGGCGCTAGCGATTGCAAGCAAATCGGTGGTGGCCGTTCGGGAAGCGCGAGCAGAAGGCACGCAATGGCAGCAGAGGTGCCGCAATGCGTGACTGACCGCCCCCAGAGTGCTTGATGAAGGCAGCAACCCCGGGTTGCGGTCGCTCAGCCGGCCGCGCGCAGATGGAGATCGAGTTGCGCGGCCAGGACCGCCTGCACGGGGCCGAGCCGCAGATCGAACACGCGCACCGCCCGGTGCACGATGACGTCGAACCACGCCGGGTGCGCGAGCCGCAGCGACTCGGGCACCAGGATGTCGATGGTCGAGCCGATGGGGCGGTTCGAGGTGGCCACGCCGACGATGCGGTAGCCGTGTGCGCAGGTCGTGGCCAGCGACACCGGTACCAGGTCGGGATGCCCCACGGTCACCGTGACGGTCGTCCCCTCGGGGGTGGTGGGCAGCGTCGCCGCCCAGGCCGCGTCCTCGACCGGCAGGCGCACGAGCAGGTCGGCCTGCTCGGTGCTGCCGCGGGGTCGGACGGCCACGGTGGTCTCTCGGTTCGCGCGCGGATCGGGTCGGCATCCTCGCATCCGCCGGTGGGCGAGTCGAGCACCTCGCCCCACCGCCGTAGCCTCGCGCTCCGCGTCGGGCCGTCCGAGGGTCCGCCAGGAGCACGGAGCACACGTGGACATCGTCGCCGTCGTCGGGGCCGCAGGACGCATCGGCCGGATCGTGCTCGAGCAGCTTGCCGCGGACGGCGTCACGGTCCAACGTGTCGGCCGTGAGCTCAGCCACCGCACCGACGAGGCGATCGGCGACGCCGCGGTGGTCGTCGATGCCACCGGCGGCCAGGTCCCGCAGCTGCTGGCCGCGGCGGGTGCACGGGGTTGCCACGTCGTGGAGGTCCGCCCGGACCAGGCCAGCGTCCAGGGACGGTTCGCCGCGCCGGCACCGAGCGGCGACGCCACGCTGGTGCCGGGAGCGGGGTTGCAGCCACTGGTCGGTGATCTGCTCGCGCACGTCGCGGGCAGTGCCGTGGGCGAGCTCGAGGCGGTCCACGTCGCCTACGTCTTCCCGGACCATCGCGGCGTGCTCGGTGGGGCGTCGCCGGCACGGCGCCGGATCGTGGCCGAGGAGCTCGCCGCACCCATGCTCGCGCTGCTCGACGGGGATGTCGTCGACGAACCGCTCGGCGAGCACCGCCGCCTCGCCTGGTTCCCCCGACCGATCGGCCCGCACCACGCCGCGGCGATCCCGGGGGCGGAGATGGTCACCGTCCCGCGCCATCTGCCCGGCGTCGCCACCGTGCGGACCTATGTGGCCATCAGCGGTTGGCGCGCCGAGCTGCTGCAGTTCGTCGGCAACGCCAGCACGTCGCCGGCGGGCCGGCGACGGCTGGTCGAGCGACTCGAGCGGCCGGTGAGCGAGGAGACCGTGCAGCGCCGGGCCGATCGACGCTGGGCGTGCGTGGCCGAGGCCGCGGGCAGCGACGGGGTCGCCCGGGCCTGGGCCTATGGTCGTGGCCCGGAACGCCTGACGGGGCGCGCCGCCGCCGTGGTCGCCCGCCGGCTGCTCGGCGGTGGGACACCGACGGGTGTGCGCAGCCCGGCCGAGCTCGGCGCGCCGCCGCGTCTGCTCGACGAGTTGGCGATGCGCACCGATCTGCGCTGGTCGCTGAGCCGTCCCGATGAACCCGTCAACGGCTGATGATCACGGCCACCTCCGCTAGCGTCCGATGGCGAGGAACCGACGTCCAGGCTCGAAGGAGACCCCGTGCAGATCGACACGTCCCAGGTTCGCGCCGTCGCGAGCGATCTCGAGGACGGCCTGTCCGAGGTCTCCGCCGAGGCCCGCGACGCCGTCGCCCGGTCCGTGGAGGACGGGCGTGAGCTGCTGGTCGCCAGGTCGGCCGAGCTGCGCGACGTGGTCGGTGACCGGGCCGGCGTGTGGAGCGGTGTCGCGCGGGACCGGGCCGCGGATCTGGCCGGTGAGGTCGGTGGCGAACTCGAACAACGGGCCGAGGCCCTGGGCCGCACGTTGCGTTCGCGGGCCCGTCGACTCGAACAGGATCTCCCCGTCGACGCCGACGACGCCTGGGCGTACGCCCGCATGGGTGGTTGGCAGGTCGTGCGCACCCTGATCGCGATCGTCGCCTTCATCCCCCGACTCGTCGTGGGGCTGCTCGGCGGACTGTCGCGCGTCGTGGACAAGCTCGCCGGCATCGACGTACCCGCCCGTGGCCGCGAACTCGCCGCCGTGCCGACCTCGGTCCGTGGACGGTCCCCCTCGCGCCGTCGCACGGTGGGGCTGCTCGCCGCCGGCGGTGTGATCGGGTTCGTCGCCGGCATCGCGGCCAGCCGTCGTCGCGCACCGGTCGTCACCTACGACGTGCCCACGCCGCTGACGGGCACCGACCCACTCGACCCGCTGGCCGCCCCGGTCACGCCCGAGGCCGCCGCACCTGACGCCGACGGGACCGACCCCGCCGCGACCGACGGGGACACCGACGGCGCGTGAGCGACCGCGGGACCCCGCTCCTCGGCGACGAGGAGCTGACCGGTGAGGTGGTCGGCGTGCGTTACGCCGACCCCGACAGCGGGTTCGGGGTCATCGAACTCGAGCGCGAGGGGACCGAGGGCGGTGCCCGTTGTTCCGGACCCCTGGCCGGCGTGACCGAGGGCCAGACGGTGCGGCTGGTCGGCCGCTTCGTCGAGCATGCGAAGTACGGGCCGACGTTCGAGGCCGTCTTCTACGAACAGGTCGCACCGAGCACGGTCGCCGGGATCGACAGCTTCCTCGCCACCGAGCGGTTCGCCGAGGTGCCACCGGCCGCCCGGAAGCGGGCCCTGACCGCATTCGGTGCCGGCCTCGGGCGGATCATCGAACACGAGCCCGACCGGTTGACCGCCGAGGCCGGGTTGGACGTCGCCGATGCGGACGAACTGCAACGCGCCTGGATGAGCGGGCTGGCGCTGGCCGCCCTGGTGCGCTTCGTCGAGCCGGTCGGCTGGCCGATGGACGTCGTGCGGGCCGTCCACGCCCGGTTCCCGGACGATCCCGTCGCGCTCGCCACCGAGGATCCCTACCGGCTGCTCGACGCCGACCGGGTGCGGTTCGCCCATGCCGACGCGCTCGCCCGCCACCTCGGCATCCCGGGCGACGATCCCCGGCGCCTGCGGGCCGGAGCACGTGCGGCCGTGACCGCCGCCCGTCGCCAGGACGGCCACCAGCATCTGCCCCGCCGGGAGGCGGTCGCGGCGACCGGCGCGCTGCTCGGGGTCGACGCGCTGGTCGCCGGCTCCGGCATCGACGCGGCCATCGAGGCCGGCCTGCTCGCCGAGGAGGAGGTCGACGGCGACCGGGTGCTCGCGCCCGCCACCGCGTTCGCGACCGAGCGCGCGCTCGCCGAGGACGTCGTCCGTCTGTTGACCGCCGACCGGCCCCGGCTGAGGCCCCACCTCGATGCCCTGGATCTCGCCGCCGAACTCACCGCCGGCCAGCAGGAGGCGGTCACCGCGGTGTTCGCCAGCCCGGTGTCGGTGCTCACCGGTGGACCCGGGACCGGCAAGACCCGCACCGTCGAGGAGGTCGTCCGCGCCGCGGAGGCCGACGGACTCGAGGTCGCGCTGTGCGCCCCGACCGGACGGGCGGCCAAACGCATCGAGGAACTCGTCGGCCGCGCCGCCACGACGATCCACCGGTTGCTCGAGGCGCGCCCGACCGGCGACGGCGGCTTCACGTTCCGCTACGGCCGCGACGAACGGCTGCCGCACGACCTCGTGGTCGCCGACGAGGTGTCGATGTGCGACACCTGGCTGGCCGGGCGACTGCTGGCGGCGGTCGACACCGGTGCCCACGTCCTGCTCGTCGGCGATCCCGACCAGCTGCCCTCGGTCGGGCCGGGCGACGTGCTGCGTGACCTGGTCCGCAGCGAGGTGGTGCCCGTCACGGTCCTGCAGGAGATCCACCGGCAGGCGGCGGGTAGTCGCATCGTGTCGTTGGCACGCGAGGTGCTGGCCGGTGCGCCGGGCGAGCTGCGCGGTGCCGACGGCGACGTGTTCCTGGCCGAGGAACGGCGTCGGCAGGTGATCGTGCCACGCGTGGTGCAGGCCGTGGCGGAACGTGCGCCGGCCTACTTCGACGTCGAGGTCGACGAGGTCCAGGTGCTCGCCCCGATCTACCGCGGGCCGGTCGGCGTCGACGCGCTGAACCTGGCGCTCAAGGAGGCGCTGAACCCGGGTGGCGAGCGTCCGTCGGTCGGGGGCTTCCACGTCGGCGACCGGGTGATGCAGACCCGCAACGACGCGGAACTCGATCTGGCCAACGGCGATGTCGGCCGGGTGGTCGACCTCGATCGTCGCGGCGGCACGCTGCGTGTGGGCTTCCCCCGGGGCGAGGTGACGGTCAGCCGCGAGCAGGCCCGCCGTCTCACGCCGGCGTGGGCGGTCACCGTGCACAAGGCGCAGGGCGGCGAGTGGCCGGTCGTCGTGCTGGTGCTGGACTCCAGCCACCGGGTGATGCTGTGGCGCAATCTGGTCTACACGGCCATCACCCGGGCACAACGGGCCCTCATCGTCGTGGGGCAGGCCGAGGCCCTGGCGACGGCGGCCCGCATCGACCGGCCGAGTGATCGACGCACCGGGCTGGTCTGGCGGCTGCGCGACGCCCACGCGGGCTGAACCACGGCCCGGTCAGGCATGCGACCACCTCCCGGTCAGGCGTCCGGTGACCCGAGCATCGGCGCGTCGGTCGCGTCCGGCATCGCGGTGTCGGGCGGCACCATCGCCCAGGCGTGGCCGAACCGGCCCGGGTAGGCGAAGATGCCGCCGCCGTCGGTGCGCACGATCTCGCCGTTGAGCCACCGGGCGTCGGGCCGGCACAGCAGCGCGACCGCCTCCGCGGCGTCGTCGGGGGTCGCCGCTGTGCGCAGGGGATGGGTGCGCTCCTCGGCGGCCAGCAGCTGCGGGTGGAACGGCCCGGCCATCAGCCGGATCGAGTCGGTGTCGATGTAGCCGGGCAGGACGCCCACGGCCGTGACCCCCAGCGGTCCGAGCTCGCAGGCGAGGTAGCGGATCAGGGTCTCCATGCCGGCCTTGGCGGCGGCGAGCAGCCCGTGCCCGGGGATGTAGCCGGCGGTGTCGGCGCCGCTGACCGCCACGATCCGGCCACCGCGGGGTTGCAGCAGCGGGAACCCGAGCTGCGCCAGCAGGATGAAGTGGCGCACGGTGATCGCGAACGTCTTGTCGATCTGGTGCATCTTCAGTTCGAGCAGCGGCTTGAACGCGGTCGCGGCGGCGTTGGCCACCAGCACGTCGAGCTCGTCGCCGCGTTGCTCGAGCCGGGCGAACAGGGCGCGCACGCTGTCCTCGTCGAGCAGATCGAGCTGTTCGGCCCGCGCACCCGGGGTCGCCGCCGCGCAGGCGGTGACGACCTCGTCGGCCTCGTCGGCCCGCTGGCGGTAGGTCACGATCACCTCGGCACCGAGGTGGGCCAGACGCCGGGCGGTCGCCGCGCCCAGCCCCCGCGAGCCGCCGGTGATCAGGGCGCGGCGTCCCTCGAGCGGACGGTCGGTGGCATCGGACATGCGGGCTCCACGGAGTCGGCGGCCCCGCAGCCTGCCACGTCGACCGGCCCCGTCACGACAGCCTCGTCACGACAGCCCCGTCACGGCAGCCGCGTCACGGCAGCCCCGGCACCGCACGTCCGTCACTGCAGGGTGGACCGGATCCGCTCGTCGACCTCGACGATCAGCCCGGTCCATTCGGGGAGCATGGTGGTCAGGGTCGTGACACCGAGCCCGCCGGCCAGCAGCCGGGCGACCACGCGCTGGCGGTGCATCCGCACGGCGTGGGCGCAGCAGGCGGCCTCGCCGTCGATGTGGATCTCCCCCCGGTCCAATTCGATCCTCAGCGCCATCTTGAGCCTCGCGGTGTCGACCGGTGACACGCCCGGTACGAAGTGCGGATCGCAACCGCGGTCCGTCCGTCTCGCTATCGGCGTCGGCCGGTGTGCGCTTGACGACCACGCAGCGTGAGAACGCTGACCGCACGAGCACTCAAGGTGAGCGAACACCGCGGGGGCCCCGGCCCGGTGCCCGGTCGACCGGGTCGTCAGCCGATCGCGTGCGCGGCCCGCAGCACCGCGGCGCAGCCGTCCTGGCCGGGCACGGAACTGAACCGGCAGCGTCCCTCGGGGTGGCGCGTCGTCCGGCACCGGCGCACCGCGTGCACCGCGGCGGTGAGGTGGGTGTGGAACGCGTCGAGCGCGGTCGCGAGCGGCACCACGGCATGGACGGGGACCGTGCCCGCCAACGACGCGAGGCGGTGGGCCAGTCCGCACAACTCGGCGGCGTCCGCCCCGGCCAGCCCACAAGCGGCGGCCCGGCAACCGACGCGGTCCGGGTCGTGACCCGCCGCGGCCACCAGCACCGCCGCGGCGCGCAGCAGCGCCTCGACGGCCTGCTCGGCCTGCAGCTCCTCGGACTCGCCGCACCGCGCGAGATCGGCATCCGGCCGCCGCGGCCCGGGGGACCGCGCCGCGGGTATCCCACCCGTGCGTACCGCCCGTAGCTGTCGCATCGTCGCTGTCCTGCTCGGCCACGCGCCACGCGTGGCGTCCATCGCGTCGGGAATCTAGCCAGGGATCGGGCCGTCGCCGTGGAGGTGCGACCATCCCGTGCGCGGGGCCGGTTGCCCCGGCACCCCCGTCGGCGTGGACGCCGAGTGCTCAAGCGACCCGCTAGCGTCGGGGAGCATGAGCGAGTTGTTCGGCGACTACGCCACCGACGGGTTCTTCGACGAGGTGTTCCTCGGTGATGGCTCCGTGCGTCCCCACTACCGCGAGCTGATCGACCGTCTGAGTCGACTGACGTCGGGGGATCTCGAACGCCGCGAGCGCATCCGCGACGGGATCTTCCGCACCCAGGGCATCACCTTCACGGTGTACGGCGACGACGCCGGGGTCGAGCGCACCTTCCCGATGGATCTGCTGCCGCGGATCATCCCCGGTGACGAGTGGGCCAGCATCGAGGCAGGGGTCGCCCAGCGCGTCACCGCGCTCAACCGCTTCCTCGAGGACCTCTACGTCGGCGAGCAGGCCGCGGTGCACGACGGCATCGTCCCGCGCTGGTTGGTGGAGACGGCGTCGGGCTACGCCCGTGAGGCCTTCGGGATCCCGGTGCCGCACGCCGCACACTGCCTGGTCTCGGGTGTCGATCTGGTCCGGGACGCGCAGGGCACCTACCGGGTGCTGGAGGACAATCTGCGCAACCCGTCCGGCATCTCGTACGTGCTGGAGAACCGCGCGGCGATGACCCGGGTGCTGCCACTGGCCTTCGCCGAGCAGCGGGTGCGGCCGGTCGACCACTACGGCCCGGCCCTGCAGCGCGCGCTGCGGTCGGTGGCACCACCGGCCGCCGGGGAACACCCCGTGGCGGTGGTGCTTACCCCCGGCGTGTTCAACTCGGCCTACTTCGAGCACGCCTTCCTGGCACGCCAGATGGGGGTCGAACTCGTCGAGGGACGCGACCTCGTCGTCGACGAGCACGTCGTCTACATGCGCACCACCCGTGGGCTCGAGCGGGTCGACGTCATCTACCGCCGCATCGA
>CAYTLZ010000111.1:0-12009 GCA_964438785.1 uncultured Actinomycetota bacterium
TCATGGGCCGCGACAACGTCGTCAACTGCTACCTCGACGTCGAGGTGGGGGACGCCTCCATCCTGGCGGACTGGATCTACGTCTGCGACTTCGACCACCGCTTCGAGCGCCTCGACATGGCGATCAAGGACCAGGGGATCGTGACCTCGCCGACGCGGATCGGCGGCGACGTGTGGATCGGGGAGAAGGCATCGGTGCTGCGCGGCGTCGACATCGGCCAGGGTGCGATCGTCGCCAGCCACTGTCTGGTCAATCGCGACATCCCGCCGTTTTCGATCGCCGTGGGCGTGCCGGTGAAGGTGGTGCGCTCGCGGCTGCCCGCGGGCATGGACCCGGAGGAGGCGGCCGCCCTGCTGCGTGCCGGTCGTGCGATCCCCGCGGACCCGCTGGAGGGCTGAGTCGCGCGGGTGGTTGGCGGCCGCGCAGCGCTGTGCGGATACCGCCGCGCCACGGCGGGCCCGCGGTGTCGGGCTACGTTCGAACGCGCCACCGATGTCGTGAAACGAGGGCCGGATGCGTCACGAGCGAATCATCCCGACCGTCGTCGCCGCGACCACCTGGGCGACCTCGACGCTGGTGGCCGTCTCGAGCCTCGCGGTGTGGCTGGCCCCCGACTCGCCGGTCGTCCCCTGGTCGATCGCCGGGGCGGTCGGCGTGTTCGTCACCGAGTGCGTGGCGGGGTTCCGGGCCGATCCCACCGGCTGACGGACGACGGTGCCTCGGCGGGCTCCTAGGCCCGTTCGTCCGTCATCGCGCGGTCGATGTAGAGCACCATCGGCGGGCTGAGCTGCATGTCGAGGACCAGCCAGGTGCCCTCGCCGGCACCGTCGGGCAGTTCGTCCGCCGGGATGTGCATCGGGGTCATGCTCGGTCCGACGGCCAGGATGGCGGTGTCGTCCTCGATCTTGTTGACGACACCACGGTCGTTGCTGATGCCGGACGGGTCGGACTCCACGGTGGTCGATCCTGTCTCGCGGGCGGCGGGGACGACGGGGCGGCAGGCACCGGCCCCATGACGATGGAGCCTAACGCGATGTCGATCCACCGGTCTCGCCCGACCCCGTCGGCGTGCCGGTGTCGGGCGGCGTGCCCGTGTCGGGCGGCGTGCCCGTGTCGGGCGGCGTGCCCGTGTTCGTCGGTGGTGTGTCCCCGGTCGTCATCGTGGCCATCCGCGCCAGCGTCCGGGCATCGCGGTCCCGCTTCGCGGCGTCGTCCGCGGCCTCGTTGTCCTTGGCCCATCGGATGAACAGCGCCGCGATGATGCCCCACAGCACGAACCCACCGACCACGTTCATCACGATCCCGGCGGCCTGCTGATCCGAGATGGGGTCGAACCCGAGCCACAACGGCGGGGCCAGTTCGTACAGCCCGTACAGCGGCAGCGGTGAGAAGGTCAGGAACGCCGCCGGGACGAACATCAGCACGCTGGAGGCGAACAGGTAGAAGGCGCGCAGCGGCTCCTCGATCGCGCCGCGCTCCCGTTCCCGACGGATCGCCGGGAACCACCAGATCAGTGCCGCACCGAGATGCAGGACGTCGACCGCGAACGATCCGGCCTGGGTGGTCTTGAGCGTGTCGACCGTGATCGGGATGTGCGTGCCGAACAGCACGACGTTGAACACGATCAGGGCGACCGGCCATCGGGTCAGCGTCGTGAGCGCACGCCCCCGACGGCTGTCGAACGGGAACCAGCGGTCCAGCAGCCAGGTCGGGATGCCCGCGAGCAGCAGGGGCGCGGCGACGAAGCTGTAGACGACGTAACGGGCGATCCCGACGGTCGCGAGGTACCCGACCCCGATCTGCCCGATGGGCCACTCGGAGACGACGAACAGCGCCAGCACGCCGAAACACCAGCGGCGGAACAGCTTCGGGTCCAGGGGACGGCCCGCACGACGGTGGGCGGCGACGTACCCACCGACGAACGCGGCGGCGAACAGCCAGACCCCGACGAACGGGGTGTAGCGCCACGTCCAGATCTGCCCCGGTGTCGAGGAGCACCAGAACGCGACGTTCACGACCACTCCTCCACGATCCGGGGCATGTCGGCCACCCAGTCGGACCGGCGCGCGCCGAACGGCCAGACGCGCTTGGCCTCGCCGGCCGCGTCGAACCCGATGACCTGGGCGGGATGGCCGATCAGGTCGCCCTCGCCACGGGGATCGGGACCCTCCACGATCGGGCCCGGCAGGTCGAGCGCGGCGAGCGCCTCGCCGACGACGTCGAGATCCTCGTGCAGACCGACCATCTCGGTGGAGAAGTTCGCGAGGTACTCGTCGATGCGCTCGGGCGTATCGCGCTCCGGGTCGACGGAGACGAACACCACGTCGAGATCGTCGTAGCTGGTCCCGGAGGCGTCCATCGCCGACGCGATCGCCGACAGGTGCACCGGGCAGATGTCGGGGCACGACGTGTAGCCGAAGAACAGCAGTGTCGGGGTGCCGAGGAACGCCTCGTCGAGCGCGACGG
Organism: uncultured Actinomycetota bacterium; assembly: GCA_964438785.1. Taxonomy (GTDB): domain Bacteria; phylum Actinomycetota; class Nitriliruptoria; order Nitriliruptorales; family Nitriliruptoraceae; genus PWLR01. The sequence goes on from CAYTLZ010000111.1 coordinate 2,467, forward strand.
GGGCGTCGTCGACATCGAGCAGGGTGACGTCGGGCAGTTGCCGGTCGATCTCGAGCGGCAGACCCCGCCAGCCGTCCGCCTGCCGTTCCAGGCCCTGCGCCGCGATCGAGGTGGAACTCGCCGGGTCGCAGGCGGCCAGGACCAGCGCGAGCAGCGCCGCGCCCGCGAGCACGAGTGCCCGTCGCGGACGGCCGTGTGGGGAGCAGGGCGTGCCCGTGAGCCTCATCTAGGCGTCCTCGTCGGGGTCGTCGAACGTCGATTCGGCGAGATCGAGCAGGTCCACGACCGTCACGGGGACGGTCATCGCACCGCTGCGGTCGAAGGCGAGGGTGAGATCGAAGGTGGCACCCTCGACCACGGTGTCGTCGGGGACGATCAGCATCAGGTGCAGACCGCCGGGGCGGAAGTTGACGACCTCACCGGCCGGGAGATCGACCTCGTCGAGCTGGCCCATGGAGGCGCGGCCGTCCTCGATGGTGGTCAGGTGCATCTCCACGCCGAGCGCCGCGTCCGTGCTGGCCTCGATCAGGGTGTCGTCCCCGTCCCCGTCGTTCGCGATCGCGAGCACGATCTGTGAGGCCCCGGAGACCGGCTGGGCCGCCTGCACGTCACCGGCGATGCGCAGGTCCGGGTCCCCACCGGCGCAGGCCGATGCGAGCAGTGCCACCGCGACCATGAGGGCGGCGACGCCGCGTCGTGGGCGACGGCTCGAGGGCACGGACACGTTGACGACCTCGTCACGATGGGGGGACCAAGGTACGGACTCCGGCGAGGTGGTCGGTGCGCGACGCGGTCCGGTTCCCGCCCGCTGCACCGGCGTACGGCGGTGTCACCGCGTCGTCGCCTCGGGCGCCGCCGTCAGAGGCTGGCGAGGATCTGCGCGGCCAGGATCTTGGCGACGAAGGCGGCCGGGAACAACTGCGCGTAGACCACGTTGACGCGGTCGTCGGCGTCGGTCCGTTCGTTGGCGAAACCGAGCACCGCCGGCTGCCCCTGCGTACCCGACACCGTGCCGGCGACCCGCGCCCCGCCGCGTCCGGCCAGCCGGGCGAGCACGATCAGCGCGACCACGAGCACGGTCGTGGTGGCGGCCCCGATCCCGGCCAGCAGCAGACCTTCGCCCGAGCGGAGCGCCGTGGCCAGGTCCGGGCCGGCTCCCAGCCCGACACTGGCCAGGAAGACGAGCACGCCGAACTGACGCAGTGCCTGGTTGGTCGCGTACGGCAGCTGCCAGCTCACCGGCCCCGAGTGTCCGATGCGGCCGAGCATCAGTCCGACGAGCAGCGGTGCCGCGGCCGTTCCCAGTTGCAGCGTCAGTCCGGGCAGCGGGATGGGGACCAGGCCCAGCGCCAGCCCGATCGACAGCCCGAGCGAGAAGCCGAGGGGATCGGCGGTCACCGCGGCCCGCTCGGAACCGCCGAGCTCGCGGACCACCTCGGCCAACCGGCCGCGGGGGGCGACCACGCGGATGCGGTCGCCGAGCTCGACCACCAGGTCGGGTCGGGCGACCAGGTCGACGTCACCACGGCGCACGTAGCCGGCGACGGCCTCGAACCGGTGCAGACCGAGGGCGGCGACGGTCGATCCGGCGTAGCGGACGTTGGTCAGCACCACGCGCCGGAAGTCGACCTGGTGGCGGTCCAGCGGCAGGTCGTCGTCGGTGGGTTCGCCCACGGCCGCGACGAAGTCGTCGAGCACCCCGGCCGGTCCGACCACCGTGACGAGGTCATCGACCTGCGGGACCAGGCCGCGGGAGGGCGTCGCCTCACGCCCGGCACGCCGCACCCGGGAGAACACCAGTTGTTCACCGCGGAAGTGGGCCAGGTCCTCCAGCGGCGGGAGGTCGGCGGCCGTGATCCGCACGGTGAGGTGCCGCGCCGGTTGCGGGGGATTGCGGTCCTCGTCGTTGGGCCGGTGTCGGGACCACGCCAGTGCGGCCACGATGCCCAGGATCGCACCGACGACCCCGAACGGATAGGCGATCGAGTACCCGACCACCGGTTCGTTGGTGCCGACGATGTCGGTGGCCGCGGCCAGACCGGGAGTGTTGGTCACCGCGCCGGCGAAGGTCCCGGCGATCTGTCCGGTCGACAGGCCCCCCAGACGGCCGAGCCCCAGGGTGGTGAGCGCCGCCAGCGCGACGATGCCCACGGCCGCGAGCATCGCCGGCGCGGCGGAACGCAGCCCACCGAAGAACGACGGGCCGGCGGCCAACCCGATCGTGTACGCGAACAGCGTCAGGCCGAGCGTGCCGATCAGCGTGGGCAGGGCGTCCGAGACGCCCGGAATCAGCGCCGACAGCGCCAGGCCCGCGAACAGCGCCCCGGCCGGGCCAACCGACACGCCCGCGATCCGCACGGCACCGACCAGCGTGCCGATGGCCAGCACCCCGAACAGCACCACCAGGGGCGCGTCGGACAGGATCTCGATCACGCCGGCTCCGGGGTGGTACGCAGGGGGCTGCAGGTCCGCGGCAGGCTACGCCGTAGGCTCCCCGGCACCGGTCCGTACGGTCCGGTGCGCACGCCCGGCCGGGGCGGACGCGACGCGGCCGGGAGTGGAGTCGAGGTGGCGGATCCGTTGATGCTGGCGCTGGGGATCGGGCTGGTCGTCCTCGCCGCGGTCGGGGCCACCACGACCCAGCGCAGTCTCGAGGCCGACGGTCGGGCCAGCGTGGCACCGCTGTACCTCGTCCCGTTCGGGGTGCTGCTCGGTGCCGGTGCGGCGCTCGCCCGGGGCTTCGACCTCGTCGCCGCGATGATCGTGGGTGCGGTGCTGGTCCCGGTGGTCGGGGTGATCGGACGGATCATCGAGGTGCGCCGGCACCGTCGACGCGCGAACCGGGAGGGCTGACGCGATGCGGACCTCGGAGGTGGTGGCCCTGCTCGATCTGTTGACCGCCCGGGGCACGGTCGCCTGGCAGGTGGCCGGGCCGACCGAGACCGGCGCGCGGCTCGTCGTCGACGTCAGTGGGGTCGACGGCGTCGTCGCGATGCTGGTCGCCCGCGGGTTCACGACGGTCGAAGCGGATCTGCCGGCGCTGGTGGAGCTGGCCCACCCTCGTCACGGGCGGGTCGTGGTCCTGCCATGTGCCTTCGACACCGCCGGCGACGCCCACTGGTCCGGGCCCGCGGGCGAGGTGGTGGTCCCCGCCGCCGCGTTCGACGATGTCCACACGGTGCCCCGCACCGTGGCGCTCGATCCGCAGGCCCCGCCGGGGGGCTGAGCGGGTCCGTGCCGACCGGGTGACCCGACCCGCCACGGGTGGACGACCCCGTCACGGATGGACCGATGCTTCCGAGGGCATGACTGAGCCCATGGCGCCCACCGGCCCCGTCGCGTCGCGCGCGGATCTAGGGTCCCGTCGGGCCGTCACGTGACCGTGCGTGACCTGCCCGGGGCGCACCACCATCGGATCGCGACGGGGAAACGAACATGGACACACAGGCGGCGGTGGTCACCCGCGGGTTGACCAAACGCTTCGGTGACGAGGTGGCGGTCGACGGGCTCGATCTGGAGGTCCCGGTCGGCCGGATCGTGGGGTTCCTCGGTCCCAACGGTGCGGGGAAGTCCACCACGATGCGGATGCTGGTCGGGCTCACCACGCCGACCGCCGGCACGGCGACGATCTTCGGGCGGTCCTTCCACGAGCTCGACGATCCGGCCCGCACCGTCGGCACGATCGTCGACGGCGTGGGTTACCACCCGGGACGCCGCGGTATCGACGAGCTACGGGTCAGCGCCCGCGCCGTGGGGATCCCACGGTCGCGCTGCGACGAGGTGCTCGAGCTGGTCGGCCTGCAGGACGCGGGGCGCAAGCGGGTCGGCAAGTACAGCCTGGGGATGCGCCAGCGGTTGGGGATCGCGCAGGCACTGCTCGGTGATCCCAAGGTCCTGCTGCTCGACGAACCGGCCAACGGGCTCGACCCGGAGGGCATCCAGTGGACGCGGCGGTTGCTGCGCCACCTCGCCGACGAGGGCCGTGCGATCCTGGTGTCCTCGCACCTGATCGGCGAGGTATCGCGGTTGGCCGATGACGTCGTCGTCATCCGCAAGGGACGCAAGGTCACCCAGGCGTCGGTCGCCGAGCTCACGGCCACGGCCGGCGGCGGCACCCGGGTGGCCTCCGCCGATGACGCCAGCCTGGTCGGCGTGCTCGAACAGGCGGGCGCGACGGTCGCCCGGGGCGACGGCGGCCTGATGGTGCACGGCATCGACCCCACCGTGATCGGCCGGTCGGCGCTGCAGGCGGGTATCGCGCTGAGCGAGCTGCGACCGGTGACCGCGGAACTCGAGGACGTGTTCATGGAACTGACCTCGGGGGAGGGGATCGCCTGATGGGGCTCGTCGGATCGGAACTGCTCAAGCTCACCAGCGTCAAGACGACCTGGATCCTGACCCTGGCGGGCCTCGCGCTCGTCGCGGTCGGTGCCGGGTTCTTCGTGTTCGAGTCGGAGATGTCCGGGGCGTTCACCGGGACCGACGGTCAGGTCGCCGCCGCCGTCGACCAGATCGGTGGCTGGTCGGTGTTCGTCCTGCTCATCGCCCTGCTGCTGGTCACCACGGAGTTCCGCCACGGCACGATCGGTCGGGCGCTGCAGCTGAACCCGTCACGCACGGCGCTCCTGGTCAGCAAGGCCGGCATCGCGATCGCCTACGCGTTGCTGTTCTTCGTGCTCGGGCTCGTCATCGTCGGCCTGATGGTCGTCGTGACCGGCGAGTCGCTGTCGTTCGGGACCCAGACGCGGGACGCCCTCTGGCAGGGCCCGGTCGGGCTCGCACTGACGGGCGTGTTCGGCGTCGCGCTCGGGGCGCTGCTGCGCAGCCAGGTGGTGGCCGTGTCCCTGACGCTGGTGTGGCTCTTTCTCGGGGAGACCGTCATCAACCAGTTCAGCCCGGCGATCGGGCGCTGGTTGCCCTTTCAGGCGCTCAACAGCCTGTTCCTCTCCGAGGAGGCGATGGCCGGTATCCCCGAGGGCATGGTCCAACCGCTGGAGCCGTTCACCGCCCTGGCGGTCTTCATCGGCTATCTACTGGTCATCGCCACCGCCGCGATCGCGCTGATGCGCTACCGCGACGTCTGATCCGCCGGTCGGGCGGCAACCGGGTCGAGCGCCTCGAGCAGCGGCTCGACGTCGGCCGGTGCATCGTCCCGCGCCGCGATGGCCGCCAATGCGTCGGCCGCCGTGGCGTCGGTGCGACCCGACTCGACGAGGTCACACAGTTCGTGCACGGCCCGGGTGTGGGAGCCGATGCGTTCGTGGGCGTAGCCCGGACTCGCGCCCCGGGTGGTCATGAACGGCCAGTCGGAGGCGGTCAGCAGGGCCAGCTCCCGGGCGATCTGCTCGCGCACCGCCGGCCCACCGCGGCCGCCGGCCAGCACCTGACGGGCGCGTGATTCCGCGCCGCGCAGCTCCCGCCACATCGGTCGGGTCTCGTCGGTGACCCAGCTCGCGTGTCCCTTGGCAAAGCCCCAGGACGACTCGGGCAGCTCGAGCCGGCGCGGCGGCGGGCGGCGGGCGAGTCTGCCGGCGAGCGTGGTGGTGCGCAGCCCCGGGTCGGCGGCGACCCGGCGCAGCAGCCCGGCGAGGAAGTCGACTCCCTCGAACCACCAGTGGCCGAACAGCTCCGTGTCGTAGGCGGCGACGACCAACTCACCGGGCCGCGGGTCCAGCACATCGTGCAGCACCCCCGTCAGGTGCCCGACGTCGACGCCGATCCGCTCGGTCGCGGCCGCCGGCTCGTAGGGGGCCTTGGCCTCCGGTGGCAGATCGTGGTCGGTGACCCGCCACGACGGATGGCAGCCGAACGAGCCGAGCGCGTACGACTCCCGGTACCACGCGTTGCCCGGGTACCCGCCGGTCGGTGACCACACGTGGTAGGCGACCGACAGGTCCCGGGCGTAGGCGACCACGTCGCTGTTGCCGATGGCGACGCCGTCGTGCACCACCTCGTCGAGGTCGCCCGTGCCCGCACGCGGCACCGCGGGGCGCGCGGTCCAGTCCCGCTCGGCACCGCCCGCGGCCCGCACCAGCGTGGCCGCGTCGACCAGGACGTGGTCGATGCCGTGGGCGGCGTAGTGCTCCTCGAGCCCGGGGAGCTCGTCGCCGATCCGCGGCAGGGTCGGGGTGCCGAACCGGTCGGTGCGCCGGGGCCGGGCGGTGGCATCCGCGACGCGGCCCCGGGGGCGGTAGCCGAGCTCCGGGGGCCACAGTCCGGTCGGGCGCGCGCCCGCCCAGCGCGCGTGGTGCTCGAGCCCGACCGCGAGCTGGGCGTCGATCAGCGCCGGGTTGGTCTGCAGCGGCAGGTACGGATGGGTGGCCGGCCCACCGAGCAGTTCGATGACCCCCTGTTCGGCCAGCTGCCGCCAGATCGTCAGCAGCCCACCCCGGCGCTGCACCTCGTCGTGGTAGGCGGCCAGCGCGGCGAACCGCTGCCAGTAGAAGTTCGACAGCGCCCGGACCTCACGGGGCAGGTGCTCGTGCCAGCGCTGCTCCTCACTGCGCCACATCTGCCCGCCGAGCCAGGTGCCGAGGTCCCGGGCGAGCCGCGGGTCGGCGACCTGGTGGGCCACCATCGGGGTGACACCCAGCGTGAGCACCTCCCGCTGGCCCTCGGCCGCGAGCTCCTCGAGCAACCGGGTGACCGGTAGCCACGACGCCGCCCAGGCCTGGAACAGCCACTCCTCACCGACCGGCCACACGCCGTGGTTCTTCAGGTACGGCAGGTGCGTGTGCAGCACCAGGGCGAACTCGCCGGGCGCGGTCCCCGCACCGACGTCGCCCGGACCCGGCGGCACGGCCGCGCTCACGCCGCCACCCGGCAGACCGCCAACAGATCGAGGCTCGAGCCGAGCGCGTCGTCCCGCCACACGAAGTCGGTCGCCGCGGTGGCGTGCACCCGCTCGCGGACCGCCGGGGACCACGACGCCGCATCGGTGGCACCGAGGTGGTGGGGGAGCGACACCCCGTGCGTCGCCTCGAAGGCCGCGAGCGCGCCGGTGTGGTGCAGGCCGCTGAGCCGCTCGACGTCGAGTCCGGCCGTCCGCAGTGCCGTCACCAGTTCGTCGGGCGCGAACTCGGTGACGTGGAAGGGGTTCACCGGCACGTCGCTGTCCGGGGTGAAGGTCAGGCGGTTGGGTGTCGCGATCGCGACGAGGCCGTCGGCGCGGGTCACGCGCCGCAGGGACGCGAGGTAGCCGGGGACGTCCCACACGTGCTCGATGACCTGGAAGGACACGGTGAGATCGACCTCACCAGCCGCGAGTGGCAGCGACGACAGTTCACACGCCGCCACCTCGATACGGGGGTCGGTGTCGGCGTAGCGGGCGCGGGCGTGGGCCACACTGGCGGGGTCGAGGTCCGCCCCGATCACCCGCCCCGCCCCGGCGGCGGCCAGCAGCGCGAGGCCGTAGCCCTCGCCGCATCCGGCGTCCAGGACGGTGATCCCGGAGGTGGGGCCGGCCGCTGGCCCCCTCGGCTCATCGAGCTCATCGAGGCGGGCGGCGACACGCCGGTAGGCGACCTCGTGGCGGACGAACCAGTAGCGCTCGTCGGGGATGCCCGGCAGCGTGCGTTCGCCCGTCAGCGTCAGGCCGTGCGGGGTCGGATCGGGGGTGTCGTCAGCGCTCATGGGGGCAGCCTACGGTCGGTCGGCCGGGTCGATCGATTTGATTTTGAGCGTTCACTACAGTTCCATATCGGACGAGGCGTCGCACCCGATCAGCCGCACCCGATCATGGGTGCAAGGGGTGCAGGCCGTCGCGGCTGGCAACCCGCGACCGGTCGACGCCGACCACCATCAACAGCGAGGGAGCGCCGGATGAAGGTCCTAGTACCCGTCAAGCGGACGCCAGACACCGCAGGCGAGAAGTCGATCGACCCCAATGACCGCACCGTCGACCGCGAGTCGGGCGAGTCGGTCCTGTGCCCGGTCAACGAGTTCGCCATCGAGGAGGCCGTGCGACTCAAGGAGCAGCACGGCGCCGAGGTGACCGTCCTGCTCATGGGGCCGGAGACGGCGCAGCCCGTCGTGCGCAAGGCGCTGTCCTACGGGCTCGACGCGGGGATCCAGATCACCGACGAGGCGATCGCCGGCTCGGATGCGCTCGGCACCGCCCGGGTCATCGCCAAGGCCCTCGAGGCCGAGGAGTTCGACCTCGTCATCTTCGGCAACCAGTCGACCGATGCCCGCACCTGCCTGGTGCCGGCGGCCGTCGCCGAGTTGCTCGGGCTGCCGAGCCTGACCTTCGCGCGCCACCTCGAGGTCGACGGCGACAAGGTCACCGTCCACCGTGAGCACGAGGAGGGATGGGACGTCGTCGAGTCGAGCCTGCCCGCCATCGTCAGCGTCGTCGAGGCGATCAACGAGCCGCGCTACCCCTCGTTCAAGGGGATCATGGCGGCCAAGTCCAAGCCGCTCACCGTCAAGTCGCTCGCCGACCTCGGCGTCTCGCCCGAACAGGTCGGGGCCGGTGCCGCGTCCGCGACCATGTACGAGTTCGCCGACCGTCCGCCCAAGGAGGCCGGGACCATCGTCGAGGACGACGGTTCGGGTGCCGCCGCGGCGCAGCTCGCCGACTGGATGGCCGAGAAGAAGTTCGTCTGACCCGGTCCTCGCGAGTCACGGGTCCGTCGCACTTCCACGGCCGCCCACGTGCGGTCACGACGAATTGAGGAGAACCAACCATGGCAGAGCTACTCGTTCTGATCGACCACTCCGAACACGCACCCCGCAAGGTGTCGCTGCAGATGCTGTCCGCCGCGAAGAAGCTCGCGGACGCCTCCGGCGACACCGTCGCCGCCATCTGGCTCGGCGAGGGTGCGGCCGACGCGGCCGACGTCCTCGGTGCCCACGGTGCGGCCAAGCTGTACCACTGGGACTCGGCCGACGCCTACGGCTACGTCACGCTGCCCCAGGTCGAGGCCCTCGAGGCCGCCTTCGGCGCCTCGGGTGCGGACACCCTGCTGTTCGCATCGTCGAACCACGTCAAGGACGTCGCGGCGCGGCTCGCGATCCGGGTCGACGCGGGCGTGATCACCGACTGCACGAACATCGAGTCGGGCGACGCCGGGCGCTGGGTCGCCACCAAGGAGGTCTTCGGTGGTGACATCATCACGACCTCCAAGGTCGCCGACGGCAAGAAGCAGTTCCTCGGCATCGCCGCCAACGCCTTCCCGGCGGAGGACACCGGCGGAGCCACCCCGGAACTGGTCGCGCTCGACGTGTCGCTGTCGGACGCTGCCACGGCGACCAAGGTCGTCAGCGTCGAGAAGCAGGCCTCGGCGGACCGTCCCGACATCGGTGAGGCCGCGATCGTGGTCGCCGGGGGTCGTGGGCTCGGTGAAGAGTCCGGCTTCGAGCTGATGGAGAGGCTCGCGGACGTCATCGGTGCCGGTGTCGGTGCCTCACGCGCCGCCACCGACGCCGGTTGGTACCCGCACCGCTATCAGATCGGTCAGACCGGCCGCACGATCTCGCCGACGCTCTACCTCGGCTCCGGGATCTCCGGTGCGATCCAGCACCGGGCCGGGATGCAGACCT
>CAYTLZ010000112.1:0-7004 GCA_964438785.1 uncultured Actinomycetota bacterium
TCGGTGTTCACGGTCAGCGCGAGCGCCGAGCCGTCGCGACCCCAGAAGTGGCCGTCCTCGTCGGCCCATCCGGGGTTGTGATCGTCGGTGTTCGCGGGTGTGTAGGCCTGCGTGCGACCGTCGGCCTTGTAGTTGACCGCCGGCACCCACGAGGCGAGGTAGACGACGTCCGCGATCGGGTTGCTCATCTCCGCCTCGAGCCGACCGAGCACGTCACCGGTGGTCGACTGGAACAGCTCGACCTCGATACCGGTCTCCGCGGTGAACGCGTCGACGAGGTCGTTGGCGAGTCCTCCGGGACCGGCCGAGTAGAAGACCAGCGAACCGGCGTCCGCATCCACCTCGTCGTCCTCGGTGGCGTCGTCGTCGGGTGCGTCGTCGGTCTCGTCGGCCGCATCGGTGTCATCGTCGGCGGTGGCATCACCGAGGGCGCTGTCGAGTTCGTCGTCGCTGGCGCAGGCGGCGAGCACGAGGCTCCCCGCGAGCAGGCCGGCGGCGAGCCGTGTTGCGGTCGTCGGTCGCATCATGCTCCTTGCAGTCGTGGCTCGGATCGGGACAACGGTCGGGCTGACGTGGTGGATGGGGCGGGCGGTGTCAGGCGGTTCGGCGGGCGCGGTGGTACCGGCACGGCGCGACCGGCACCGCGCGACCGGGCCCGCGCGGCGGTCACCGTCTCAGGAGGCGGTGACGATCAGGTCGTCGGGCATCACGTAGAGCACGACGTCCTCGCCCGGCTCGTGGCGCTCATGGCTGTAGACCACCCACGGGGCATCGGCGACGTCCAGCCGGCACCGCAGCTCGTAGCGGTCACCGAGGAAACTCGTGTGCTCGATGCGGGCGGGCCAGGTCATCTCACCGCCGCCGTTGGCGCTCAGCCGGACCTTCTCCGGACGGACCCCGCTGGGGCCGGACGCGGCGACGTCGATCGGGTTCAACCGGCCGATGAACTCCGCCACGAACCGGGTGGTCGGCCGCCGGTAGACGGTCTCCGGGGCACCGTCCTGGCGGACGTGTCCGTCCTCCATGACCAGGATGCGATCAGCCATCGACATGGCCTCGTGCTGGTCGTGGGTGACGTAGACGGCGGTGAGCCCGAGCTCCTTGGTCAACGCCGTCAACTCGGCCCGCAGGTCGACCCGCAGGGCAGCGTCGAGCGCACTCAGTGGCTCGTCCATCATCAGCACCGTCGGGCGGTCGACGACCGCCCGGGCGAACGCGACCCGCTGCTGCTGCCCGCCGCTGAGCTGGTGCGGGTAGCGCTCCGCGTGGACGGGCAGCTGCACCTTGGCGAGCGCGTCGTGGACCCGCGCCGACAGATCGTCGGTGTCCTTGCGCGCCCGCAGGGTGTAGGCGACGTTCTCGAAGACCGTCAGGTGCGGCCACAGGGCCAGGTCCTGGAAGACCATGCCGATGCCCCGTCGATGGGACGGTTCGCTGGTGCCGCGCTCGGCATCGAACACCTCGCGGTCGCCGAAGCTGATCCGGCCGGTGTCCGGCGTCTCCAGGCCGGCCAGACACCGCAGCAGCGTGGTCTTGCCGCATCCGGACGGGCCGAGGACACCGACGAACTCACCGCTCGCGATGTCGAGCGACACCGGCGCCAGGGCCTGCAGGTCACCGAATCGTTTGGCGACACCCTCGAGCACCAACCGCGCCATCGCACTCTCCACGGACCTGGCCCGGCGGCCACCGGGCGCACCCCCGACGGGAGTCGCGCGAGGTAGCGGCCGACGGTCCCGTGGGTGTCCACCAGATGAACGTTCGGCGATATCGACGTAGCGGGACGGCGTCCCGGGCCGACGGATGCGGTGGGCAGCGCGGGACATCTTCGCCATCTGGCCCACGACACCGATGCCGCCGGGCGGGCATGCTCCGCTGCGACCGGCCACCCGCGCACGGCCCGACACGATCCAGCACCGAAAGTCCCCGATGGCCACCAACGAGATGCCCGGCACCGTCCCGCCTGAGCTGCCGACCCGACCCGACGACGCTCTGCGTGTGCGGCGGCTGGCCGACAAGCAGCGTCACGGACGTGCGGCGCTCGACGCGGTGCTCGACGCCGGGTCGGTCGCCCACGTCGCCATCGTCGACGACGGCCAGCCGCTGGCGATCCCGATGGCCTACGTGCGCGACGGCGACCGGCTGCTGCTCCACGGATCGACCGGCAGCCGGCTGCTGCGCCAGCTCGCGGCCGGCACCCCCGTGTGCGCGACGATCACCCTGCTCGACGGGCTCGTGGTGGCCCGCTCCGCGTTCGAGTCGTCGATGCACTACCGCAGTGCGATGGTGCTGGGCAGCTGCGAGGTGCTGGCAGTGGACGAGCGCGAGGCCGCGCTGGAACGCCTGACCGACGGGCTCCTCCCCGGTCGCGCGATGGAGGTGCGCCCCTCGACGCGCCGGGAACTCGCTGCCACCTCGGTGCTGTCGTTGCCGCTTCAGCGGTGGTCGGTGAAGGTCTCGGACGGCGAGGTGGAGGACGACGAGTCCGACCTCGACGGTGATGCCTGGGCCGGCATCGTCCCCATCGAGGTCCGTCACGGCCGACCGCGCCCGGCGGCCGACCTGCGGGCGGACATCGAGGTACCGGCATCCGTCCGTGCACTCGTCGACGGGCGGTGAGCCGCGCTCCCAGACACGAGGCCGAAGCCAGGCCCACGGGGACCGATGGTCCCAGGTGGCGGAAGCGGTGTGCCCAGGCGATCAGTTCCGACTCGCGCCGCACACCGACCGCAACCGGACCGCGACCGGACCAAGAGCGGTGTCAGCCGTCGAGGTCGCCGTCGATGTAGAGGTCGAGCCCGAGTTCCGCGGTGCCGTCCGGGTCCGCGCGGTAGTGCTCCAGGTCGGTGACGCCGGCGTCGCGCAGCACCTCGTCGTCGATGAAGGTGTTGCCCGTGCACGTCCGCGGATCCGAGGTCAGGATCTCGTAGGCGGCATCCGCGACGATCGCGGGCGTGCGGCTGCGCGCCATGGCCGCGTCCCCGCCGAGCAGGTTCTGGACCGCGGCGGTGGCGATCAGGGTGCGCGGCCACAGGGCGTTGGCCGCGATGCCGTCGGAGGCCAGCTCATGGGCGAACCCGAGCGTCGCCAGGCTCATGCCGTACTTCGACAGCGTGTAGGCGATGTGCGGCCCGATCCACTTCGGGTCGAGGTCCAGCGGCGGTGACAGCGTCAGGATGTGGGCGTGGTCCGAGGCCTCGAGGTGCGGGATCGCGGCCTTGGTGAGCACGAAGGTCCCGCGCGTGTTGATCGTCTGCATCAGGTCGTACTTGCTGACGTCGAGGTCGCGGGTCCCACGCAGGTCGATGGCGCTGGCGTTGTTGACCACGATGTCCACGCCGCCGAAGTGCTCGGCCGCCTTGGTGACGAAGTCGGCCACCGCGGCATCGTCACGCACGTCGCCGACGACCGGGAGCGCCTTGCCCCCGGCGGCCTCGATCTGTTCGGCCGCGGTGTAGACCGTGCCCTCGAGCTTGGGGTGCGGCTCAGCGGTCTTCGCCATCAGCGCGACGTTCGCGCCGTCGGCGGCGGCCTTCAGCGCGATGGCGAGCCCGATGCCCCGGCTCCCGCCCGACATGACGATGGTGCGTCCCGACAGATCCATGTGTGTCCCGTGTGCCACGTGTGTCTCCAACCACGTCCCAGCCGCCACGGACGCGGCGGCGGCCGGAACGCTAGCGCCGAATCGCCGCGGCTCGGCCACCGGGGACGACGCCGAACTGTTCGTGGCAACAGCTTCGCGCCGGATCGACGGCCGCGCGGACCGATCCGCCGACCGAACGTGCGCCGAGCTGTTCGTGGTGACAGCTTCTCGCTGACGACAGCGTGCACCCGCAGGCGGCTCAGCCCTTGACCGCTTCCAGCGTGTACATCAGCGGCAGCCGCTCCGGTGCGTGGGGCAGCACCCAGCCGCCCCGCTCGGTGGGGACCATCCAGTCGAAGAACTGCCACTCGAGCTCCTCGTGCTCCGCCAACCGGGTGAGGCGCAGACCGGCGTCGAGCACGCCCTGGACGACCTCCGCGAGCCCGTGGTTCCACTCGTAGGTGACCGGCTGCGCGACCACCTCGTCGCTGCCGGTGTAGCTGCGTTCGGTCTCCCAGCGGTTGGGCTCGGGCATCTCCCGAGAGGGGTGGGTGATGACCAGCAACTCGTCGTCGCGTTCGTCGTCCAACGAGTCGAGCACCGGATGCCCTTCACGCAGGTACAGCCGCCCGCCGGGTCGCAGCAGCCCCGCGACGATGCGGGCCCACCGCGCCGCCGATGGCAGCCAGGTCAGCGCACCGACGCTGGTGTAGACGACGTCGAAGGTCTCGGGCAGGTTCGCCGGCAGGTCGTCGATGCTGGATTCGAGGTAGCGCACCTCGGGCCCCGCCGTGGCCGCCAGCTCGCGCGCGACGGCCAGCGCGGACGGGGAGAAGTCCACCCCCGTCACGCGTCCCCCCAGCCGGGCCAACGACAGCGTGTCGGTGCCGATGTGGCACTGCAGATGCACGACGTCGAGGCCGGTCAGATCGCCGAGCGCGGGCGCGTCGAACGCCACGACATCCGACAACGCCGTCGGATCGGCGTGGAACCGGGCCAGGTCGTAGCCCTGCGGTCCGGTGTGGATCGGGACCCGGGCTTCCCAGTTCGCCAGGTTGGTGCGGGTGTAGTCGTCCATCAGGCGATCCTCCTCACGCCCGGCCAACGGGGGGTCGCGGTAGGCGACCGCCCGAAGCATGCCATGCCGTCGATCAGCCACCACACGTGCAGAAAAGCCAACACCGACGGCCGGAACCCAACGTCTGCGGCCTATCGCGGCCGGCCATCCGGTCGTAGCGTCGGGCGCGTCCGCCCCGAGCCGGGGTCGACGTCGTTCAGGAACACGAAGGGCCGGGATGCGACGTGCATGGCTGCGAGGATCGGCATCGCCGTTCGTCGCACCGAGCACGCCCGTGTCCGGCCCTCGCTGTCCGGCCGGCGTTCCCGCAGCAGCGATCGGTGTATCCCCTGCGCCGAGTCGTCCTGCGATTCGTACGTCGTATTCGACCCCGGGCCGCGGACCGGTCGAGGGTGTCCGTGTCACCGGTCAGGGCGTCGTCATTGCGACACGTCCCCGACCGGAACCCCTGTGCATGTGATGCCCTCCGCTGGTCCGGGCCGTCAGGCCCGGACCAGCGCCCCGGTCCACACCGGTGTGCCCCGCTCCGGTGCGCCCACGTAGCCGCGTCGGCACGGTCGGCCACGGGACGTCCGCCGGGGTCCACCCCAACCGGATGGGGACCACCGTCAGGGGATGGGCATGCCGGCCCCGGGGCCCGGCGGCGTGCGGTCTGATGATTCTGACGCGGTGAAAACCACACCGTCGAACCCGCAACAAGGAGATTCCCATGGCCATCGGACTCGGAACACTCGTGCTCATCATCATCCTCGTGATCGTCTTCCTCTAGACCCTCCGCACCACCGGCGACCCATCCGATCGATCGACAGCAGGAGACGACATGGCCAGCTTCAAGGAAGACACCCGGGCGGTGAACGACGAGTTCAGCGCGATCTCGAACCAGACGCAGGTGTTCATCTGGACGCTGGTCGCTCTCGGCCTCATCCTCGGCGTCCTGATCGGAGGTGCGATCGGGTACGGCGTCGCGGTCGAGGAGGTCGACGGGCTGGACTGCATCGAGTTCGAGGACGACCTCTACTGCGCCGACGGCGGACCGACGGGCGACGGCGACTGAGTCACGGCGAGAACGTCGCGGCGAGAACACGCCGGCGACCGAACCAGAGCGACCACGCCACAGCGACGGTGCGACGACGACGGCACCACAGCGGCCCCATGCCGTGCGGTTCCCCGGCCGTCGCACCCGGAGGCAACGACGATGCAGGCACCCCCGTGCGACGACAGCCGATGGTTCGAGCGCGCCGCATGCGCCGGCGTGGGCTGGGAGACCTTCTTCGACGCCCCCCGTCCCGAGCCCGCACTGGAGCTCTGTCGTTCCTGCGAGGTCCGCGGTGACTGTCTGCGCTTCGCGGTCGGCGCGGGGCTCGACTCCGGCGTGTGGGGTGGGCTGACACCCGAGCGGCGGCGGCGCATCCGCTACACCGAGCTCGTGGCCTGAGTCGGCCGCTGACGCCTCGGCCCATCGCGGCCGCGTCCGGGCCGGGCCGACGACGGACCGCCGCGTCCGGGTCGGCCTCACGACGGACCGCCGCGTCCAGGTCGGCCTCACGACGGACCGCCGTGGTCAGGAGTCGGAGGCCACCGCGGTGGGCAGCTCGACGTGCAGATCGGTCCGCCACCCGGAGCCCGGCCGGGTGTTCAACCACCGACGGACGATGGGCCGGGCCCACAGTGGCGTGCGACCGCGGACGATCTGCGGCTCGGGCAGGTACCCGCGATAGCGGTAGCTGTCGATCGTGGCCTTCGACACGCCGGCGGCATCGGCGATGTCGCCGACCGTGAGCATCGTGAGCACGTGCAGCTCGGGTGCCATCATGCCGACGATGAGGTCGCCGATGTTGGGCTGATGACTGTGCCCGGCCCGCATCAGCACCTCGTGCTTCGCGGTGCGATCGCCCATGAGCCAGCGACGTTCCGCGTCGGCCAGGGGTCGGACGCGACTGATCTCCTCGACGCAGCTGATGTCGTCGATCGCCATGAGATCGGCCAGCGCGAGGTCGGACGCACCCGGAACGGATGCCCCCCACGGGTACCGCCATGAGCCGGCGTCACGCGTGTAGGTGTCGTTGCAACAGCGGATGAGCACGATGGACCCCCGGAACCGGACCGATCCAGGAGGACGCCGTCGCCCCCCCCCGGGCTGAGGCGCTCACTGTCCGAACGCGTTGCTACGTTCAGCACACTACGTGGCGGGGGCCGCTTGTCAACTGACCCAGGGGCCATCCGGGACCGGGGCCGGATGCCCGGCTGGCAACGACCTCGTCAGCGCACATCGATCTGCAGCACGACCAGCAGGCGGGTGTCCTCCATGGCGACGTGATGGCTGTCGACCTCCCGCGGGACGGC
>CAYTLZ010000112.1:7104-11966 GCA_964438785.1 uncultured Actinomycetota bacterium
CGGGGCCGTTCACGCCAGCGGAACTCCTGCACCAGCCGGGCGACCAGCTGCCGTGGTATGGCCGCCTCGCCGGCCAGGACCCCCTTGAGCGCCAGGGGGAGCCGGGCCGGGTCCATGTCGTGCCACAGGTAGCCGCGCGCGCCGACCTGCAGCGCCTCGAACAGGTCGCGGTCGTCGGGTGCATCCGAGTACATCACCACCGCGGTGTCCGGCACGGCGATCGCGAGGGATGCGGCGGCGCGGATCCCGCCGCCCGGCATCCGGGTACCGAGCAGGGCCACGTCGGGCCGCGTCGCACGGGCCATCGCCACCGACCCCGCGGCATCCGCCGCTTCACCGACGACCTCGAAACCCCATCCGTCGAGGTTCCGGCGTGCCTGGGCACGCAGCCGCGGATCACCGGCGGCGAGCAGCACCGTGGATGGCTCCGGCGTCGCATCGGCAGCGTCCGCCGGGCTCCGGTGCAACTGCTCGCGCAGCGCCCGGTAGGTCGCCGGGAGACGGTGCCGGTCGTCGTGTCGTTCGCGCTCGTCGGTCGTGACCATGCTGCACCTCGGTTCCGATCGCGTCGGACAGCCGGACGCTGCCCGCGCGAACCACACCCATGGGGTGACCGTACGAACGGGTCCGGCCCGCCGTGGACGGACACGGGGCCAAGCGGCGGCGGACCCCGTCCAGCTCGACCACATCGCACCGCGGGGATCCGGCCCGGCGATCAACGAGCGGTGGCGGCCGGCTCATCGATGGCATCGAGCACGAACGCATCCGCCCGTTGCTCGTGGACCACGTTCAAGGCGAGCGGGAAGCGGTGCGACCGGCTCTCCACGAAGTGCATCAGGTACCCGGCGGTGTTGGGGAACACGATCAGGTCGCCCCGGGCGACGCCGGACGGAAACCGCAGTCGACGCCAGGTCAGCAGGTCCGATTCGGTGCAGTACGCCCCCATGAGGTGACCCTCGATCGGCCCGGTCCGGTCGGCCGACGCGCCCGTCGGCACCAGCAACGGGTCCACGGCGTGGTCGGCCTTGGCGGTCGAGCACTGGGTCCGGTTCATCGCCACGCCCACCGACCACGATCCGTCCGCGTGGCGCCTGCGGTGCTCGACCCGGGCGACGGTCAGCCCGCAGCCGTCGAGCAGACTGCGCCCCGGTTCGCAGCGCAGCGTCAGTCCCCGGGCACGCAGTTCCGCGGCGACCGAGCCCGTGCCGGGCGAGCGGCCGGGCGCGCCATCGACCCGCGCGTCCAACGAAGGTCCGGGCGCGCCATCGACCCGCGCGTCGAGCAGGGCCTCGAGCCAGCCCGGCGCGGTCGGTCGCTGGTGGACGGGGTAGAGCGCCAACGATCCGAGCACGCGCCCCTCGTGTGCGACCAGCCCGAGCCCGTGGTTGGCGTAGGTGATCGGCGGCCGCTCCCCCAGCAACGCGCGCCGCAGTTCGGTCCGGAACGACGTCCACTGCGCGGCATCGTCGACGTAGCTCATCGGCAACCCGCCGCCGACGTCGAGGTGGCGGATCGCGTGCCCCTGCGCGCGCAGGCCATCGATGACCGGTAGCAGCTCGGTGACGCCGGCGATGCGGTGCGCCACGTCGTAGCCGTCGAGGTGGAAGTGCACGCCCTCGAGCCGGACCGTGCGACGCCCGAACGGTTCGGCCAGCCGCGCGCCGAGTTGGTGGCCGCGTGCCACCTCGAAGCCGAACCGGGTCGTCGCGGCCACACCGTCGAGGTGGAAGCCGCCGAAGCGCAGTGCGATCGGGACCTGCCGATCGGCGGCGTCGGCGAGCGACATCACGCGGTCGAGTTCGTCGTCGTTGTCGAGCACGATGGTGACACCGGCGCGGATGGCCAGACGGATCAGCGCCTCGGTCTTGATCGCCGCGGTGGTGACGACCCGCGCGGGGTCGACCCCGTTGGCCAGCACCTGCTCGAGCTCCTCCTCGCTGGCCGTATCGACCCCGATGCCCAGTGCCCGGGCCCGGTCCACGTAGGCCAGGGCCTTGTCGGCCTTGCGGGCGAACAGGATCTCGAGCTCCACGCGCCGGGTGGCGGCAACCGTCTGCAGGCGGGCGACGTTGCGGTCGAACGGGCCGGTGTCGTGCAGGTTGAGCGGCGAGCCGTGGGTGTCGACCAGCTCCCGGAGCTGCGCCGGTCGCCCGCACAGCGCGACCTGCCAGGGTTCGAGGCGCGCCTCAAGCGGCGGGGTCCCCTGGCAGTGGGCCCGGAGCTCGGCGGCGGTCGGGGCAGCGGTCCGGGCGTGCGTCGGTCCGGCCATCGTCGGCGAGCGGCTCGTCGTGCGTGCGTCGGTCATCTGCTCCCCCGGGTTCGTCATGGTCGGCCGCCGGCGCTCGTACCAGCGGACCCCGCTGCCGTGGACACCGTCGTGGCCCGTGCCGGCCACGATCCGTGCCGCCCAGCGATGGGTCCCATCGTGCAGGGTGCGACTCAGCGTGTCGTTGCCGAGCACGCATCCCTCGGTGGCCCGGCCGACGGCCGCCAGTCCCGGCACCGGCGTCCCCCACGCATCGAGGCAGGTGGCCTCGTCGGTCACGGCGACCCCACGGGTTCCGGTCGTGACGCGCACGAGCCCGGCGCGCAGCAGCTGTCCCCACACCGGCGTGGTGAACGTGATCCCCGGCGGCCCGATGACCGCGTCGACGAGCACGTCGACCGGCGTGTGCTGCCGCCCGGTGACCAGCGTCAGGCCGGCACCAGCGGTGGACAGCGCCGGGGAACGCAGGTGTCGGAGGTCGACCAGCCCCGTGTCGACGAGCCCGAGGATGCGCTGCAGGTTCGCCGCCGGCGGACCGAAGGCCAGGCGCTCGAGCCGGACGGCCAGCGCGTCGAACGCCGGACGTTCCGCCGCATCGAGGTGGCCATGCCCGACGCGGGCGACCAGCGCCGGGTAGCCCCGGCGCCAGGCCTCACCGATCGCCCACGCGGCGTCCGGCGGCTGCTGTCCGGTGGCGACCTGCACGGACCGGCGCATCGCCGCGAGGCTGTTCGATCCGTCCGCCGGGCGTGACACGCCCGGGGGCTGCAGCAGCGCCTCGATGACCGGGCGAACGTCCCGCGACGCCTCGGTACACGACGGCCGGGGCACCGACGGCCGGGGAATCGACGGCAGGAGTGCCGCGAGCGGGGGCATCGACGGCAGGAGCGCCGCCTGCGCCGCGTCGGCGAGGGCGTGACACAGCCCGGGCAGCAGGGGCCCGCCGGTCGTGTCCCGGATGCGTTCGCGCAGCCGCTCCCAGACCCGCGGCATCGCGTCCGCCCGCGCCACCAACGCGGGACCCGGCTTGGCCAGCAACGGCAGCCCGGTCCGGCCGAACGGCACGATGCACGCCGGTTCGGCCCCCGATGCGTGGTAGCCGACCGCAGCCGGCGCGCCGGGACCGATGCCCTCGAACCGGCCACCGCGGCCGACCGTCAGCGTCAACATCACGTCGATGGCGCTCAACGCGAAGCCACGCACCGCGACCGTCGCGCCCGGCGGGATCCGGTCGATCCCGAGCCGGGTGTCGACCGGGAACGGGGAACCGATCATCGTGGTGCGACCACGCGGCCATTCCACCCTGCCGTCGCCGAGCGGCCAGGTGCCCTGGGCGGAGGGCCCCATGCCGTCACCGGAGCGCCACGTGCCGTGGCCGGTGGTGACCATGACCTCGTCCACCACACGATCGCATGCGGGATCCCCGTGGTGGATCCGCCAGCGCGACCCGCACCGCTGCACCCCGGTGACGACCCCGGGAACCTGCTGCACCGTCAACGACGCCGGCAGGATCGCGAGCAGCTGCGCGAACGCGGCCTGCAGGTAGGCACCGACGAGCCGCCGCGGCACGAACGCATCGGCGTCCGCCCAGCCGGGATGGTGCACGGCGAGCCACGCCAGCAGATCCGGCCACATCCCGGCCCGGCGTCCGGGCACGTCACGTGACCAGACGTCGACGTGCCGCGCGGTGACGTTCATCAGCAGGTGATCGGGCTGTCCCGGGTCGTAGACCGGCCCCGCGCCCGGATGCCCGGCGGGATCGTGCAGCGTCACGCGCAGCTGCGGCGGGTCCGGGTGGCGGCCCAGCTCGACCGCGAGCCGTTCGAGACAGCCGAAGCCCTTCGGCCCGGCACCCACGATGGCGATGTCCACCGTCCGCCGTGCGGTCACAGCCGGGCCGTGGTGACCGGGCCGACGAGCTCGGCGAGGCGGTCGGGCGGGCAGCCGAGCGTCCGCTCGACCCAGCCGTCGTCGAAGACCGTGTCGAGGTAGCGGTGCCCCGAATCGGCGGCGATCACGACACAGCGCTGGCCCGCGAGCTCGGCCTGCATCCCGCGCACGGCCTGCAGCACGCCGCCGGCCGAACCACCGACCAGCAGCGCGTCGGTGTGCGCGAGCCGCCGGCAGCCGACCACGCAGTCGAGGTCGCTCACCCGCACCAGCCGCTCGACCGCGCGACCGTGGGCCAGTGCCGGCAGCTGACCGGCACCCAGCCCCGGGATGATCCGGGGTGCGCGGGTGCCACCGAAGAGCACGCTGCCATACGCATCGACGGCCACGACCCGCGTCGGCAGTCCCCGAGCCCGGATGTGGTCGAGGCAGCCGCCCAGCGTCCCGGTGCTGCTCACCGCGACGAACACCACGTCGACGTGACCGTCGAGCGCGGCGTCGATCTCGGCCATCGTGCCCATCGCGTGCGCCCGGGGGTTCGCCGGGTTCGAGTACTGGTCCGGCCAGTGGACGTCGTCGAGCGCCGCCACCAGGGCCGCGACCCGGGCCAACCGTGCCGCCAGCAGATCGACGCCGGGATCCGTCGGCGTCGCGACGACGTCGATCTCCGCGCCGAGCGCCCGCATGATGGCCACGTTCTGGGGCC
>CAYTLZ010000113.1:0-2486 GCA_964438785.1 uncultured Actinomycetota bacterium
GGTGCAGCGGGAGGTCGGGGAACGGTGGTGTGCGACGGTCGGTGACCATGCCTACGGCGCGGTGTCGCTGAAGCTGGCGCTGGCGGTCGAGTCCCGCATCACCCTGTCGATTCCCCGGTCGGTGTTCCATCCGGTTCCCAACGTCGACTCGGTCATGGTCGCCGTCCGGCGCCGGGCGGACGCCCCCACGGGCGACGATCTCACTCGCCTGGCCGCCCTCGCCGATACCGCGTTCACCCAGCGCCGCAAGACGCTGCGCAACAACCTCAAGCGGCTGATCGACCCCGCCGGCCTCGATGCCGCCGGCCTCGATGCCGCGGCGGCCACCGCGGGCATCGACCTCGGTGCCCGGGCCGAGACCCTCGACCGTGCGGCGCTGCTCCGGCTCGACACGGCCCTGCAGGCCATCGCCGCTGGATGAGGAGGCCGGCGCGCCGGTCCGTAGGATGGTGATCGCCGTGGGTGCCGAGCCCGCGTGATCCGGAGGGGGAGCATGGACGCCGCGTCGCCGTGTTCCCATGTGCGCGTCCGCGTGCCCTCGAAGATCAACCTGTTCCTCGGGATCCGTGGGTTGCGTGACGACGGCTACCACGAACTCGTGACCGTGCTGCAGACCGTGTCGTTGCACGACACGGTCGTCGCCCATCTCGAACTTCGGGGCCGTACCGCGCACCCGGCGGCCCGTCGGTTCATGGAACTGGCATTCAGCATCGAGGGTGACGACACGGGCACGGTGCCCGTGGACGACGACAACCTCGCCGTGCGGGCCGCCCGGTTGTTGATGGAGCACCGGGGTATCGGGACGGCGAACGGTGAGCGGGTCTCGGCCGAGGCCACCGTCGGGGCCGATCACGGCGGACCCATCACCCGGCTGCAGCTGACCAAGCGCATCCCGGTGGCGGCCGGCATGGCCGGTGGCTCCGCCGATGCGGCGGCGGCGCTCGTCGCGTTGAACCGGCTGTGGCAGGCGGATATGGCCCGCCACGAACTCGCGGAGCTGTCGGCCGCGCTCGGCGCGGACGTACCGTTCTGCGTCACCGGGGGCACCGCGCTCGCGACGGGCATCGGGACCAACACCGCCCAGGTGCTGACCCGGGGCGTCTACCACTGGGTGGTCGGCATCACCGACCAGCCGCTGTCGACCCCGGCGGTCTACCGCGCCTTCGACGAGGTCGGGACCTCACGGGGGACCGAGCCCGACGCCGTGCTGCAGTCCCTGCGCACCGGTGATCCGGAGGCGCTCGGGGCCGCCCTGCACAACGACCTCGAGTCGGCCGCGATCCATCTGCTGCCCGAGCTCGCCGGCCGCCGCGATGCCATGCTGGCGGCCGGCGCGCTCGGTGCGATGGTCAGCGGGTCCGGGCCGACGATCGTGGCGTTGGCCCCCGACGCCATCGCCGCGCGGGCGATCGCGGAACGGGTCGCGGCCGACTTCGACCGCGTCGAGGTGGCCATGTCGCCCGCCGGCGGCCCGGAGATCGCCGAACGCTGACGTCCCGAGCGGCAAAGGCTGCGGCGCGCCCAGCGGTGCG
Source organism: uncultured Actinomycetota bacterium (assembly GCA_964438785.1). Lineage (GTDB taxonomy): Bacteria > Actinomycetota > Nitriliruptoria > Nitriliruptorales > Nitriliruptoraceae > PWLR01. Next base: position 1,533 of record CAYTLZ010000113.1, read on the forward strand.
GGCCGCGCAACCGGTGGTGCTGGCCACGCTTCCGGCGGCCCGAGGGTGACCCACTACCCTCCCCCGGCGTCGTCGGTCCGTGGAGCGGCGATGGTGGGGGGTGGTGTAACAGGCAACACGCCGTCCTTTGGAGTCGGTATTCAGGGTTCGATCCCCTGCCCCCCAGCCACCAGCATCCGGCGACCGGTCGGGCCGTGGTCGGCAGAGGCGGACGGAGCACGCCGGAAGTCCGCGATGGACGGCGTGGCCCTCGGTGACCTACGCTGCACGACATGCGGACCGTCGAGCTTCTTCTTGGGTGCCGCGGCGAGGTCGGGTAAGGCCGGCATCCTCGCCGCGGAGGACCCGCCATGGCCGGCTCCCATCCTCACCCAGGAGCAGGTGCCTTGAGCCCCTCGACGAACGCCTCAACGAGCGACGGATCCGCCGTCTGGACCCCGACGCAGCAGCCTTCGGGTCTGCCCGTCCATCGTTACCGGCCGTACCACGAGCAGCTCTCGGTCGAGCTGCCGGATCGCACCTGGCCGGCCACCCGCATCGAGCGCGCGCCCCGGTGGGCGGCGGTCGACCTGCGTGACGGCAACCAGGCGCTGATCGATCCGATGAACACCGCGCGCAAGCTCACGATGTTCCAGCTGCTGGTCGATCTCGGTTACAAGGAGATCGAGGTCGGGTTCCCGGCGGCGAGTCAGACCGACTTCGATTTCGTGCGCACCCTGATCGAGCAGGACCTGATCCCCGACGACGTGATCATCCAGGTCCTGACCCAGTGCCGCGACGAGCTGATCGCCCGCACCTTCGAGTCGCTCGTCGGCGCGGATCGGGCGATCGTGCACTTCTACAACTCGACGTCGGTGACGCAGCGCCGGGTCGTGTTCGGCCTCGAGCAGTCGGGTATCCGCGACATCGCGGTGAACGGTGCCCGCATGGCGATGAAGTACGCGGACGTCATCA
>CAYTLZ010000113.1:2496-11904 GCA_964438785.1 uncultured Actinomycetota bacterium
GCCGGACACCGACATCCCCTGGCAGTACTCGCCCGAGTCCTACACGGGCACGGAGCTCGCGTTCGCCCTCGACGTGTGCGGGTCCGTGATGGACGTCATCGAGCCCACCGCCGATCGCCCCATCGTGCTGAATCTGCCCGCCACCGTCGAGATGGCCACGCCCAACGTCTACGCCGACTCGATCGAGTGGATGCACCGCAATCTGCCGAACCGTGACGCAGTCGTGCTGTCGCTGCACCCGCACAACGATCGCGGCACCGCCGTGGCCGCCGCGGAGCTCGGGATCATGGCCGGTGCGGACCGGGTCGAGGGGTGCCTCTTCGGCAACGGTGAGCGCACCGGCAACGTGTGTCTGGTCACGCTCGGCATGAACCTGTTCAGCCAGGGCATCGATCCGATGATCGATCTGTCCGACCTCGATGGGATCCGTCGTACGGTCGAGCACTGCAACCAACTGCCGGTCCACGAGCGTCACCCCTGGGGCGGCGACCTGGTCTACACGGCGTTCTCCGGCAGCCACCAGGATGCGATCAAGAAGGGCCTGGAGGCGCTCCAACGCGACGCGGATGAGGCCGGGGTCGAGCTCGCCGACGCGACCTGGGACGTGCCCTACCTGCCGATCGACCCGAAGGATGTCGGCCGCACCTACGAGGCCGTCATCCGGGTGAACTCCCAGTCCGGCAAGGGCGGCGTCGCCTACATCATGAAGAACGAGCACAAGCTCGATCTGCCGCGACGGCTGCAGATCGAGTTCAGCCATGTGGTGCAGGCCAGTACGGACACCGACGGTGGTGAGATCTCGCCGACACGCATGTGGGACATCTTCGCCGACGAGTATCTGCCGGCCGACGAGGAGCCGTGGGGGCGCCTGCGGCTCGAGGGCAGCCGGCACGAGTCCACGGGTGACGGCCAGGACCGGATGATGGTCAAGCTGCGCGACGGCGACGAGTCGCTCGAACTCGAGGGCACGGGCAATGGTCCGATCGCCGGGTTCTGCGACGCACTGGGTCGTCACGGCATCGAGCTGACCGTGCTCGACTACGCCGAGCACGCCACCTCCGCCGGGCGTGACGCGACCGCCGCCGCCTACATCGAGTGCGAGGTGGCCGGTCGCACCCTGTGGGGTGTCGGGATCCATCCGAACATCGTGACCGCGTCGTTGCAGGCGATCGTCAGTGCCGTGAACCGCGCGGTGCGCTGAGTCGGCCCAGGACACGCTCTACGGTTGCGCCTCGAACCGGAGGTCACCACCGATGTCCACGCCGCCAGTCCACCCGCTCACCGACGACGCGACGACCGCCGAACGGCCGGCGGCCGGTGCCACACCGGCCGCCGACACGGCGGTGGTCGTCCTGGCCGCCGGTCAGGGCACGCGTTTCCGCTCGGACACCGCCAAGGTGCTGCACCGCGCGGCCGGTCGGAGCCTCGTCGGTCACGTGCTCGAGGCGGCACGTCCGCTCGGGTTCGGCCAGGTGGTGGTCGTCGTCGGCCATCAGGCCGACGCGGTGCGCGCCGAGGTCGAGGGGCTGGGCGTGGCGAACCTGACCACGGTCGTCCAGCACGAGCAGCGGGGGACCGGCCATGCGGTCCAGCAGGCCATGCCGGCGATCGCTCCCGGGATCGAACGGGTCGTGGTCCTGGCCGGCGACACGCCACTGCTGACGTCGAGGTGGCTCGAGGCCCTGCTCGCGGCGACCACCGACGCCCCCGCCGCCATGCTCACGGCCGTGCTCGACGACCCGACCGGCTACGGCCGGGTCCTGCGCGGTCCGTCCGGCACCGTCGACCGGATCGTCGAGCACAAGGACGCGACCGACGACGAGCGCACGGTCGCGGAGATCAACGCCGGGATGTACGCCGTGGCCCACGACCTGCTCGTCGACGCGCTCGGTCGGCTCGACGACGACAACGCGCAAGGTGAGATCTACCTCACCGACGTGGTGGGCATCCTGACCGGTGACGGCCGGCCGGTCGCGGCCATCGTCGCACCGGAGGACGTGGTCGCCGGCGTCAACGACCGGGCCCAGCTCGCCGCCGCGGCGACCGAGTTGCGCCGTGCCCGGCTGCACCACCTGATGACCGAGGTCGGCGTCACCATCATCGACCCGGCGAGCACCCACCTCGATGCGGACGTCGAGGTCGGCCGGGACGCGGTCCTGCTGCCGAACACGATCCTGGAGTCGGGGACCCGGATCGGCGCGCGCGCGGTGGTCGGCCCCAACACCCATCTGTCCAACTGCACGGTGGGCGACGACGCGACGGTCCACTCCACCCGCGGGGTGGACGCGGTCGTGGGTGACGGAGCCGACGTCGGGCCGTTCGCCCATCTGCGGGCCGGCACGCTGCTCGGCGCGCGCACCAAGGTCGGGGCCTACGTGGAGACCAAGAACGCCGCGGTCGGGGACGGCTCGAAGATCCCGCACCTGTCGTATGTCGGGGATGCGACGATCGGGGCGGACGTCAACGTCGCGTGCGGGGTGATCACCGTGAACTACGACGGACGGACCAAGGCGCACACCACCATCGAGGACGGCGCATTCGTCGGCTGCGACACCATGCTGGTGGCCCCCGTGACCGTCGGCGCGGGTGCCTACACGGCCGCCGGGTCGACCATCACCGATGACGTGCCGGCCGGAGCGCTGGCGATCGCACGCAGCCGTCAGACGGTCAAGGACGGCTGGGCGAGCGCGCGCCGGGTGTGAGCCACGGCCGATCGGCGGGGTCCACGACACCCGGCGCACCCGGGTGGTGATGGACGCGGCGGGCCGACTACGGTCGCGGCCCCACCGGCCCAGGGCGTGTCATGGAAGTCGTCACCAAGAAGCGGATGATGATCTTCTCCGGATCGTCGTATCCGGAGCTCGCCCGCGAGGTGGCGGACCACCTCGGTATGCCGCTCGGCGAGGTGAAGTTGGACGAGTTCGCGAACGGTGAGCTCTACGCGCGCTTCCAGGAGTCGGTCCGGGGCGCGGACGTCTACGTGATGCAGTCGCACGTGTCCATCCCCGACGGGATGAGCATCAACGACTTCATCATCGAGCAACTCATCATGCTCGATGCGCTCAAGCGGGCCTCGGCCAAACGCACCGTCGCCGTGGTGCCGTTCTACGGCTACTCGCGCTCCGACAAGAAGGCCCGGTCCCGCGAGGCGATCGCGGCGCGCATGATCGCCGACATGTACGAATCGGTCGGGGTCGACCGGATCATGTCGGTCGACCTGCACACCGGTCAGATCCAGGGCTTCTTCCACGATCCGTTCGACCACCTGACGGCGATGCCACTGCTCGAGACCTGGATCCGTGAGAACACCGATCCGGACAATCGGGTCATCGTCTCACCGGATGCCGGACGCGTCCGGTTGACCGAGAAGTTCGCCGGCTACCTCGGTTCGCCCATCGCCATCCTGCACAAGCGACGCGATCCGGATCAACACAACGTCTCCGAGACGCTGGACGTCATCGGTGACGTGGAGGGACGCACGGCGATCCTCATCGACGACATGATCGACACCGCCGGGACGATCTGTGGTGCGGCCGAGCTGCTCAAGCAGCGGGGCGCGTCGCGGGTCATCGCGTGTGCGACCCATCCGCTGTTCTCCGGGCCCGCGGCCGAGCGGCTCGAGAAGTCGGTGATCGAGAAGGTCGTGGTCACCAACACGATCCCGATCCCCGAGCAACGGCGCAGTGACAAGCTGGTCGTGCTGTCGATCGCCCCGATCCTGGCGTCGGCACTGCGGGCGGTGTTCGAGGACGAGTCCGTCTCCGAGATCTTCCGCGGCGAGAACGTCTGACACCGGCCGCGCGTCCGGTTCAGCCGAACGGACCATTGCCGGTCGACACCGGCAGCAGCACCCGGAAGCTGGTGCCGTCGTCCCCGGTCTCGAAGGTGATGTCCCCACCGATGCTCCGGGCGAGGCTGACGGCGCTGAAGATCCCGATGCCGTGCCCGGCAGCCCGACCTTTGAGGGCCGCATCGCCGAGCTCGGATTCCCGCAGCCATCGCGGCAGACCTCCACCGTGGTCGCGCACCACCACGATGGCCAGCTCGCCGTCCCGGCCGCAGCGCATCTCGACCGCACCGGTCGTGTGCTGCAGCGCGTTGCGGGCCAGGTTCAGCAGGATGCGTTCCACCAGATCGGCATACGACGCCACCTCGACGGGTTGGAGATCGAGGTGCAGACGGTCGCGGTCCTGCCCGTCGGCGACGGCCGCCTGGGCCGCCTGCCGGACGAGTTCGTCGAGGGCGAACGCCTGCGGGTGCCGCCGGTCGACCGGTTGGGTCAAGAAGGTGTCGAGCAGCCGCTCCGTGCGCTCGCTCTGACGGACCGCGACGTCGAGCAGTTCGGCCTGGGTGCCGGCATCCAGCGCGCGACCCGCGGCGATGGTCCGGGTGGCTCCGCTGATCGCCGCGACGCTGGCGCGCAGGTCGTGGGCCGCCGCCCGGGTCAGGTCCTCCCGCATGCGGGCCAGGTGGGTGGTCTGTTCGAGTTGATCCCGCAGGAGCAGCTCGGAGCGGACGAAGCCCGCCAGCAGCTCGAGCTGCTCGATGTCGTCGGCGGTCCAGTCCCGTGGTTCACGCTCCAGCACGCAGAACGAGCCGAGCGTGGCCCCACCGGCATCGCGGACGGGCACGCCGAGGTAGGCCTCGATACCGAGCTCGGTCACCGCCGGATGGTCCCGGAACCGGTCGTCGGCGGAGCCATGGGTGATCGCCAGCAGCTCCTGGCTGCCCACCACCGACTGGCACAGCGACAGCCGTAACGAGGTGGCACGCGCCTCGGCCGCGTCCGGGTCGATCCGCTCGAGGCCGGCCGCGCCGGCGAAGAGCTGCTGATCGTCGGTGACGATCGACACCAGTGACACCTCGGCCCCGAGCAGCCGGGCCGCCAGCCGGCTCGCACGGTCGAAGACCTCGTCGCGGGTCGCGGTCCCGAGCCCGAGACGTCCGATCGAGGCCAGACGCTGCGGCGAGCGGAGATGGTCGACCTCACGGGCGACGAACCGGTCCGCGGCACCGCGCGTTGGGGGCGCGCCGTCGGGGGGCATGGGAGTGGGTGTCCTCTCGGCAGTTGCTGACCCCGTGATCGCGACGATACGCTAGCCACTCGGCCCGCCGGAGCGCGGGCCGTATGCGTGTCCGGACGACCAGCGACGTCAGCGGCTCGGAGCACCGATCATCTGTCGGAACCGGCGGGTGGAGCACTGCGTGACGCGATCAGTTCGCGCGTGCACCGGTGCCTGCACCGCCGTGACCGCCTCGTCGACCCGCACGCGACCCCACGTGACACCTCGCCGCCGTATGACGGTGACCGACCCGCGACGGGGACCAACTCCCAGGAGCACGAACGTTGTCTGACCAGGTTGAACTCGCCGCCGAACTCCGGCCCCAGCACGGCAAGGGTGCCTCCGGGCGCCTGCGCAAACTCGGCAAGGTGCCCGGCATCCTCTACGGCTACGAGGTCGATCCGACCGCGGTGACCGTCGATGCCCGTGAGCTGTACCACGCGCTGCACACCGAGGCGGGCTCCAACGCCCTGATCCGTCTGCAGGTGGACGGTGCAACGCACCTCGCGGTCGCCCGCGACATGCAGCGCCATCCGGTCAAGGGCGAGACCCTGCACGTGGACTTCCTCGCCGTCGACAAGGACTCCCAGATCTCCGTCGAGATCCCGGTCCACCTCATCGATGAGGAGGAGACCGCCGACGACGGTGGGATCGTCAACCACATCCTGTACACGGTCCCGATCATGGTGAAGCCGATGGACGTGCCCAACGCATTCGAGCTGTCGCTCGAGGGGCTCGAGATCGGCGACGTCCTGCGCGTCGAGGACATCGCGTCCCAGCTGCCGGCGGGGGCCGAGTTCGACATCGAGCCCGAGCGCACCGTGGTCACGGTCAACGCGCCGATGTCGGAGGAGGCGCTCGAGGCGCTCGAGGAGAGTGCCGGCATCGAGGAGGAAGCCCCCGAGCCGGAGCTGGTCGGCGACGACGGCGACGACGAGGCAACCGACGCCGTCGGTGCGGCCGACGACGAGGATTGATCCGTCGTGCCCGGGTCGGAACGCGCCGCACGTCGACGCTTCCGACCCTGGGCACGCCCGGAACGAGCGACGAGACGGGAGGACCCGGTGGCCGACGACCGCTGGCTGGTGGTCGGGCTCGGCAATCCCGGGGACCGCTACGACCGGACGCGTCACAACGTCGGTGCCGATGCCGTCGCGCAGCTGGCCGAGCGGGAGCATCAGACCCTCTCGGTCAACAAGAAGGTGCGGTGCCGGCTCGCGGAGGTGACGGTCGACGGCGCGCGACTGGTGGCGGCCGTCCCGGACAGCTACATGAACAACTCCGGCGGCCCCACCCAGGCCGCGGCGGCGTGGTTCAAGGTCCCGGTCGAGCGGATCGTGGTCTGCCACGACGACCTCGACGTCGAACCCGGCGCGATCAAGGTCAAGCAGGGCGGTGGCAACGCCGGACACAACGGACTGAAGGACATCCAGCGTGCGCTCGGTTCGGCCGACTTCCTGCGTGTGCGGATCGGCATCGGGCGGCCACCGGGACGGATGCCCGGCAAGGACTTCGTGCTGCGTCGCTTCACCGGTGACGAACGTGTCATCATCGACGACGCGCTTCGGGCGGCGGCGGACGCCGCCGTATCGTTGGCCACCGACGGGCTCGAACCCACCCAGAACCGGTTCCACGGCCGCGGCTGAGCCGTCGGCCGCCGAGTGACGCGACCCGCGTCGCCATCACCATCTCGAGGGAGCATCATGCGCGAGCGCATCGCCAACATCGTGTCGGCGTGGAAACAGCTGCGCCAGATCGATTCCAAGGCGCTGCCGCTGGTGTTCGCCGCGGCGATGGTCGGGCTGCTGCTCGGTGTCGGTCTCGGGTTCCTCATCGGGATCTGGGCGATGCCGGTCTTCGGCATCCTGTTCATGCTGCTCGGTGCCCTGATCATGTTCAACAACCGGGCGCAGAAGGCCCAGTACAGCGCGATCGAGGGCCAGCCCGGTGCAGCGGCCGCGGTGCTGGAATCCATGCGCGGCCAGTGGTTCGTGACCCCGGCCGTGAGTGTCAACACCAAGCAGGACATGGTGCATCGACTCGTCGGCCGGTGCGGGATCGTGCTCATCGGCGAAGGTGTCCCCCAACGGGTGAAGGGCCTGCTCGCCAAGGAGCGCAAGCGTCTCAGTCGTGCGGTCACGGACGTCAGCATCACCACGCTCGTGGTCGGTGACGGCGACGACCACGTGGCGCTGCCCAAGCTGCAGGTCACGATCAACAAGCTGCCGCGCGAGTTGAAGAAGGGTGAGGTCCCCAAGCTCGAGCGCAAGCTCAAGCCGCTGGACAAGGCCCTGCCGATCCCGAAGGGCATCGATCCGATGGCCGGCGCCAACCGCAAGCGGCCGAAGCCCCGGTGAGCCTGCGTCCCCGGCCCCCTGTGCCGGCGCGGTGGCGGGCGTGACGACCGCGCCACGCAGCGTCGACGACGTGCTCGATCCCGGCGTGGCCGTCGGCCCGCTGGCGGCGCTGCTGCGCCGTGGTCGTGACCGCTGGGACGTGGAACTGGCGGCGGAGGACCTCGTCGCCGCGCCCTCGGCCCGGCCACTGATCCTCGGCCTGCTCGCTGAGCAGGTCACGCCGCTGCTGGTCCTGACCCCACGCACCTCGGATGCGGAGGCGATCGCCGACGGGCTCACGGCGTTCCTCGGCGACGGGCGCGTCGGGATCTTCCCCGCCTGGGAGACCCTGCCGCACGAACGGTTGTCACCCCAGCCCCGCACCGTCGGCCGGCGGCTGGCGGTCCTGGACCGGCTGACCCATCCCGAGGCCCACGACGAGCCGTTGCTGGCCATCGTTGCCCCGGTCCGCGCCGCGCTGCAGCCGATGTCCCCCGCGTTGGCCGGGCAGCGACCGATCCTGCTCGACGGTTTCCGCGACGGGTTCGATGCCCTGATCGACGGGCTGGCGTCGCTCGGCTACTCCCGGGTGCACCAGGTGGAGGCCCGGGGCGAGTTCGCGGTCCGCGGTGGCATCGTCGACGTGTTCCCGACCGATGCCGACCAGGCGGTCCGCGTCGAGTTCTTCGGCGACGACATCGAAGCGCTGCGTGGGTTCGGGGTCGCCGACCAGCGGTCGACCGGGCCGGTGGAGCAGGTGGTCATCGACCCGGCACGCGAGGTCGTGCTCGACACGGCGCTGCGCGAACGGGCACGGGCGGCGATCACCCACTGGCCGGAGTTGACCGGCGAACTCGACCAGCTCGCCGAGGGGCAGACCTTCGAGGGTTGTGAGTCGCTGGTCACCCTGCTGACGCCCGATCCGGCGCTGCTGGTCGACTTCCTGCCCGACCGGGCCGGCATCGCGCTGGTCGATCCGATGCTGCTCGAGGAGCGCGCTGGCAAGCTGCGTGAGGAGGCCGAGGTCCTGGCCGACACCGCGTGGCGGAATGCCGCGAGCCTCGGGCTCGCCCCGGGGGCCGGGCAGCGCGACGACGCCACCGGCGGCGACGGGGCCCGACTGTCGACCGGTGGGTTCGCCGAGCCGGGCGAACTGCTCGGCCGGGGCCCGCAGCGCGTGTGGCGTCTGGCCCCGTTCGGTGCCGCGGGCGGCACCCGGCTCGAGGCGCAGCCCTGGGACTCGTTCCGCGGCGACATCGTGACGCTCGCGCAGCGTCTGACCGGCCTGTTGCGTGACGGCACCCGCGTGGTGGTGTCCGTCGACGCCGACGGTCCCGCGCGCCGCATCGCGGACGTCCTGCGCGAGCAGGGGGTCCCCGCGGCCCTGACCGCGCAGGTCGACCCGGAGCTCGACGGTGCACGGGTCGAGATCGCGGTCAGCCAGCTGCGGACCGGGTTCGCCAGCGACGAGCTGGGCATCGCGCTGCTCGGGACCTGGGACGTGTTCGGACCTCGTCGGCGACGCGCCAGCCGTCGCATGGGCACACGAACCACGGCCGCCGATGCGGTGCTGGCGCTCGAACCGGGTGACGCCGTCGTGCACCGGACCCACGGCGTGGGTCGGTTCACCGGCATGGTCACCCGCGAGTTCCCCGGGCTGGATGGTCGACCGGCGCGCCGCGACTACGTGCTGCTCGAGTACGCCGACGGCGACACGCTCTATGTGCCCTCGGACCAGGTCGACGCGATCACCCGCTACCAGGGTGGCGAGACCCCGAGCGTCATGAGCCTGGGCGGGGCCCAGTGGGAGCGGGCCAAGAACCGGGTCCGCAAGGCCGTGCGCGACATCGCCGCCGAGCTGATCCGCCTCTACGCCGCCCGAATGCACTCGCCCGGTCACGCCTTCAGCCCCGATGGCACGATGCAGTCCGAGCTCGAGGACAGCTTCGCGCACGTCGAGACCGTGGACCAGCTCCCCGTCGCCGACGAGATCAAACGGGACATGGAGG
>CAYTLZ010000114.1:0-11797 GCA_964438785.1 uncultured Actinomycetota bacterium
TCCCATACGGACATCCTGTCATCCAGGGTGTCCGGCCGCAGGGGGGAGGCCCAACGACCCGGGAACCGGCCGCTAGTCTCCGCGGCCAACGCCGGCGGAGCACGTGCCAGGGTCCATCCGTCGGCTCACCCCCCCAGCCGGGATCAGGCCCGCACCTGCGCCCCGGGTCGCCGACGGAGGCCGATGCAGCCGCACGCCTCGACGCTGCCACTGCTCGTGGTCAGCGCGCCCGCCCTCACCGCCATGTTGATCGTCCTGACACGGCGGGTACCGGCCGTGCGCGACGGCATCCTCATCGCCGGTGCGGTGGTCACCTTCGCCATGATCGCCGCGCTCGTTCCCGGTGCGCTCGACGGCCAGGTCGCCACCACCTCGCTCGGTGGGCTGGTGCCCGGCACGGAGCTCACGCTGCGTGCTGATGGCATGGGCATGATCTTCGCCCTGCTCGCCGGCTTCCTCTGGGTGCTCGCCGGCTCGTACGCGCTGGGCTACATGCGCGGCGACGCCGCGAAACACCAGACCCGCTTCTACGCCTTCTACGCGCTGTGTCTGTCGACGGCGTTCGCCGTGGCCTTCGCCGGCGACCTGCTCACCTTCTTCATCGCCTACGAGGCGCTGACGCTGGCGACCTACCCGCTGGTCACGCACAAGGGTGACGCCAAAGCGGTGGCGGCCGGTCGCAAGTACCTCGGCACCCTGCTCACCGGTGGGGTCGCGGTCCTGCTCGCGACCATCCTGGTCTACGCCAACACCGGCAGCCTCGAGTTCGTCGCCGGTGGGTTCGTCGCCGACGCGATGGGGCCCGGGCTGACCATCGCGGTGTTCGGTCTGTTCGCGGTCGGGTTCGCCACGAAGGCCGGCGTCATGCCGCTGCACGCCTGGCTGCCGGGCGCGATGGTCGCCCCGACCCCGGTCAGCGCCCTGCTGCACGCGGTCGCGGTGGTCAAGGCCGGGGTGTTCGCCTTCGGCCGGCTCATCGGGTTCGTGATCGGCCCCGGCGTGCTCGCCGGACTGGATGTCGCCGTCGTGCTGGCCGCGGTGACCGGCGCGACCATCGTCGTGGCCTCGATCATCGCGCTCCGCCAGGACAACCTCAAACGCCGGCTCGCCTACTCCACCATCGCGCACCTGTCCTACATCGTGCTCGGCTTCGCGCTGCTGTCGCAGACCTCCTTCGAGGGCGGGCTGCTGCACATCGTCAACCACGGGGCGCTCAAGATCACGCTGTTCTTCGCCGCCGGCGCGATCCACATCGCCGCGCACAAGGACAACATCTCCGAGCTCGACGGCATCGCCCGGCGCATGCCCTTCACGATGACCGCGTTCGCCGTGGCCGCATACGGTCTCGCGGGACTCCCACCGATGGGCGGGTTCGTGAGCAAGTCGTATCTGGTGCTCGGCGCGATCGAGGCCGGCGAGCTGTTCTTCGCCGGCGTCATGGTGTTCTCCGGGATCTTCACGGCCGCGTATCTGTTCCCGATCGTCTACCGGGCCTTCTTCAAGCCGCTGCCCGACGACCACCACCACGGCGAGGCGTCGCCGCTGATGGTCGTGCCGCTGTGCGTGACCGCGTTTCTGGGGCTCGTGCTCGGGCTCGGTGACCCCAGCGGCATCTACGAGCTGGCGCGCGCCACCGCCGAACTCGTCACGGTGGGTGCCCCATGACCCGCCAACGCCTCATCGCCCTGACCGCCGGACTGTTCGTCGTCGGCGTCGGCATCGACCTCGTCATCGGCTATTCGCCGATTCCCGGCTACGGCGCGCTGATCGGCCTGGTCGGCGCGTTCGTGCTGATCCTCGGGGCCAAGGCGCTCGGCAACGTGTTCGTCGTCCGTTCCGAGGACCTCTACGCCGACGAGATCCCCCCGGACGTCGCCCCCGACCTGCCCGTCGCGCCCGGTGCCGACATCGACGCGTGGCCCGACCACCCGGTCACGGCCCGGGCTGACCACGACAGCGTCGAGGCAGCCGGCCAGCACAGGCCGAACGACCACGACAGCGTCGAGGCAGCCGGCCACGACACCCCGCGCGACAGCATCGAGGCAGCCGGCCACGACACCCCGCGCGACAGCATCGAGGCAGCCGGCCACGACACCCCGCGCGACCACGACCGAGGAGCCGGCCGTGACTGAGGCGCTGCTCCACCCCGCGATCCTGCTGGTCGTCGCGGCGATCGTCGTCCGCGTGGCGGCCCGGCCCGTCGGGGACCTCGTCATGGTCCTGGCCCCCGTCGTGGTCCTCGGCCAGGTCATCGCGCTCGGGGTCGACACGTCGCTGACCGCCGAGGTCCTGATCTTCGAGCTGACCTGGCTGCGGGCGGATGCCCTGTCGCGGCCGTTCGCGCTTATCTTCGCCGTCGTCGCCATCGCGGCCGGGATCTACGGGATCCGCATCCAACGCCGCGCCGAGCGCATGGCCGTGCTCATCGCGATCGCTGCCGGCATCGGGGTCGTCTACGCGGGCGACCTGTTGACCTTCTTCCTGTTCTGGGAGGTCAAGGCGATCGCGACCACGTTCGTGATCCTCGCCCGCCGGACCCACGGTGCCGAACGCGCCGGGATGCGGTATCTGTTCGTCCACATCGTCGGCGGCAAGCTGCTGCTCGCCGGGGTCCTGCTGCACTACGGCACCACCGGTTCGATCGTCTTCGAGGCCTTCGAGCCGTCGTTGGCCGCGTACCTGATCCTGCTGGCCTGCGCGATCAACGGGGCCATCCCCCCGCTGCACGCCTGGCTCAAGGACGGCTACCCGGAAGCGAGCGTCGCCGGCATGGTCTTCCTGTCGGCGTTCACGACCAAGTCGGCCGTCTATGCGCTGATCCGCGGCTTCGCCGGCTACGAGATCCTGCTCGTCGCCGGCGCGATCATGGCCGTCTACGGCGTGACCTACGCCATCCTCGAGAACGACGTCCGACGACTGCTCGCGTACCACATCATCAGCCAGGTCGGCTTCATGATCACGGCCGTCGGCATCGGCACGGAGGCCGCCCTCAACGGCGCGACCGCCCACGCCGTGGCGCACATCCTCTACAAGGGTCTGCTGCTGATGGGCGTCGGGGCGCTGCTGTACGCCACCGGTCGATCCAAGGCCAGCGAGCTCGGCGGGCTGTACCACCGGATGCGCGGCGTGTTCGTGCTCTACATGATCGGCGCGGCCTCGATCTCGTCGGTGCCGTTGCTGAGCGGGTTCGTGTCCAAGGAGCTGGTGATCGACGCCGCCTCCGGCGCGGACCTGGGGCTGCTGGTCATCCTGTTGAAGGTCGTCAGCGTCGGCACGTTCCTCTCGACCGGGCTGAAGCTGCCGTACGCCGCCTGGTTCGGCCCGAACGGGCCCGGTCCACGCGACAACGCGGACGCACCGTTCCCGGTGGCGAAACTCCCGATGACGATGTTCATCGCCATGGGGCTGACCGCCGCGGCGAACCTGGCGCTCGGGCTGTTCCCGAACCTGCTGTACGCGGTCATGCCGTTCCCGGTCGACTACACCCCCTACTCGGTGGGCAAGGTGGTCGAGAAGCTGCAACTGCTGGGCTTCACCGCGCTGGGGTTCTGGTTGCTGCTGCCCAAGCTCAAGGCCAAGGCCGTGGTCACCATCGACACCGACGCGTTCTACCGGCGGGTGCCGGCGCTGCTGCGCGCCCGCCGCGAGCGGTTCCGCCACGACGTCGAGGCCGCCCGGGCCACGATCCCCACACCCGCGGACGCCACCGTCACCAGCGACCGGGACCCGACCATCACCACCGGGTCCAGCGGCACGACCGCGCCGGGATCGACCGCGGTCGCCGCCCCCACGGACGCGCCCGGCGAAGCCCCCGCGAGCGATCCGGGCCTCTGGCAGCGGGTCCGTCGTTTCGCCGGGGCGCTCATCGCGCCCGTCGAGGGCACCCCGAACGTGGCGGCCACCTGGGCGCTCGGAGCCGTCTTCCTCGGTGCCGCGGTGCTCCTGCTCGCCCTGAGCGTGCTGTCATGAGGAGCGTGCCGTCATGAGAAGCCTGCGCGCATTGGCTCTGTTCGTCATCCTGTTGGCGTTCTGGCAGTCGCTGTCCGGCCGGATCGACCCGCTGTTCATCACGCTCGGTGTGATCTCGGCCGCCGGGTCGACCTGGCTCGGGCTGCGGACCCTCGAGTCCGTGCTGGGCCCCCACGACCAGACGCCGCTGATCAACGTGTGGCACCTGCTGAGCTTCGTCGCCTGGCTGTTCACCCGGATCCCCCCGGCGGGCCTGACGATCGCCCGCGTAGTCATCGATCCGACCCGCCCACCACGACCGGGGGTCGTGCGCTTCCACACGAACCTGCCCGGTCCGGCGGCGCGGACCATCCTGGCCACCGCCATCACCATCGTGCCCGGCACGATCACCGTGAACGTCGAGGGCAGCGAGTTCACCGTCCATGCGTTCACGCCCGAGGCGGTCATCGACCTCGCCACCGCCGAGGTCCAGGGGCGGATCGCCCGCATCTTCCGCGCCGAGCCCGACCGGCCACCGACGATGGTCTGGGAACCGGTCCACGACGAGCTGCCGGAGGAGGTCCGATGACCGACGCCGCCCTGCTCATCGCGGCCATGCTGATCACGGCGTCCATGATCGCCGTGGGTCTGTACCGCGTGTTCGCCGGCCCGACCGTGTTCGACCGGCTCGTGGCCATCGCGCTGTTGTCCGTCAACGGCGTGATCCTGCTGGTCTTCATCGGGTTCGCCTTCGACCGGCCCTCGTTGTTCCTCGACATCGCGCTCGCGTTCGCGCTGCTCGCCTTCCTGCTGCCGATCGCGCTCGGTCGCTACTTCGAGGACCGTGACGACGGCACGTCCAGCGACGGGGCTCCCTCGATCCGGGCACGACCGCGACCGCTCGGGATCGTCCCGCACGGTCTGTTCGCCGAGCGGGGTCATCGCCTGCAGGAGCTGGAGGCCCGACGTCGCGCGGTGGGTGCCAGCCCGATGCGCGACCGCTGCGCCGACGGGCCCGACTCGCCCGATCCGACGGACGACCCGGGCATCGGCGGCCCCAGCACCGGCGGCCCGAGCACCGGCGATCCCAGCACCGGCGGCCCCAGCACCGGCGATCCCAGCACCGGCGATCCGAGCACCGGCGATCCGAGCACCGGCGACGCCGATCCGACCGATGCCGGCTCGACGGCCCGTCGGCCGAACCCCGATGACGCCCCCGGCACCGGAGGTGGCGCATGAGCGCGATGAACATCGTGTCGTTCGTGCTGATCTACGCCGGGTTGTTCTTCCTCGTGGTCAGCACGCTCGCCCTGCTGATCATGCCCGACCTGTACACGCGGGCGCATGCGGTGGCCAAGTCCGAGACGCTGGCGCTGCTGCTCATCTTCGCGGGCATCTTCCTGCGTCCGGGACTGGACATCCACGCCGGCCTGCGGCTGGGGTTCATCCTCGTGTTCTCCCTGATCGCCAACCCGGCGGCGGTGCATGCCCTGGTGCGGGCGGCCCGCCGTTCGGGTGCCGAGCCCTGGACGATCATCGATCAGGACGCCGCCGACGATGAGCTCAGCCCGCACGTGACCGCCGCCGAGCAGGAAGGAACGTCCTCGTGATCGTTCCCGTCGATGTCATCCTCTTCGTCATCCTGATCGTCACCGCGATCCTGGCCCTGGTGGTCGAGGACCTGCTGGCCGCGGTCGCCCTGCTGGCCGGCTACTCGCTGTTCGCCGCCATCCTGTTCGCGGAGGTGAACGCGATCGACGTCGCGCTCGTCGAGGCGGCGCTCGGTGCCGGGCTGACCGGTGTGCTGTTCATCGCCGCGATCCTGGCGACCTCGCGGCGCTCGGAACCCCGTCCCGACCCCCGCCGCCGGTGGGTGGTCATCCCCATGATCGTCGCCTTCGCCAGCCTGGTGTTCTACGCGAGCTTCGGCCTGCCCGATCGCGGGGACCCGGACGCACCCGCCCAGCAGGGCGTGTCGCAGGTCTATCTGTCCGACTCGCTGGCCGATACCCAGACCCCCAACGTCGTCACCTCCCTGCTGGCGGACTACCGCTCACTGGACACCCTCGGCGAGACGATGGTCATCGTCACCGCCGCCCTGTCCGCGAGCCTCGTGCTGCTGCGCCGGGTCGACGATCCCGGCACGCCCACCGGCCACGCGCCCGCGCCCGCCGACGGCGGGCCCGACCCGGATCCCGACGCTCCGGCCGGGGAGGTCACCGCGACGGACGCCACCGACGGTTCCGGTGCGACCGGCGGTTCCGGCGCGACCGGTGCACCCGCGGCGTCGGGTGAACCGCAGGACGGGGAGGTGACCGACCGATGATGACCGGCTCCTACCCCTCCGAGGTCGTGCGTGTCGTCTGCGCGCTGCTGTCACCGTTCATCATGCTGTTCGGTCTCTACGTCATCGCGCACGGTCACTACGGCCCGGGTGGCGGGTTCGCCGGCGGTGTGTTCGTGGCCGTCGGGCTGATCCTGCCGCGGCTCACGCTGCCCATCGAGATGGCCTACCGGCTCGCCCCCGTGGCGCTGGGCCCGTTGGCCGCCGGCATCGGGCTGCTCAGCTTCCTCATCATCGGCGTGGCGCCGCTGTTCGTCGGTGGGGCCTTCCTCGACTATGCCGCCATCGAGATCGCGGGCGTCGAGGCAGCACGGATCCGCTACCTCGGCATCCTGGTCGTCGAGGTCGCGGTCGGACTCGCGGTCGCCGGGGCCATGCTCATGATCTTCGACGTGCTCACCGGCCACGACGTCGGCCACGCCGGCATGACCACCGACCGTGCACCCGCCGGGGTCGGTGGCGGCGCGTCCGAATCGACCGCTCGCAGCGATGCGTCCGGATCGGCCGGCCCCGGTGGACCAGCCGGCCGGGCCGGCCCGAGCGGCGCGTCCGGGACCGACGGGGGCCGCCCATGATGGAGCTGTTCTTCGCGCGGTACGTCTACCTGTTCGTGTTCATCCTGCTCTCGATCGGGCTGTACGGCGCACTGGCCAAGGGTGATCTCGTCAAGAAGGTCATCGGTCTGACCATCTTCTCGACGGCGATCTACCTGTTCTTCATCCAGGGGAGCCTGCAGCTCGACGGCACCGCGCCGGTCATCGACGAGCGCGGCTCCGATCCGGCGTTGTACGTCGATCCGCTCCCCCATCTGCTGATCCTGACCGCCATCGTGGTCGGCGTCGGCGTCAGTGGCGTGGCGCTGGCGCTGCTCGTCCGGCTCTACCGCACCCACGGCACGCTCGACGAGGCGGTGATCGCCGAACGGCTCGCCGGTCGCGAACCCGCCACCCGTCGAGCGGGCCTGTTCGGGCTCGGCACGAGTGCGCCGGATGCCGCGAGCGCAGCCACGGTTGCCGACGGCCCCGGCACCACGGCACCCGGTGGCTCCACCGACAGCCCCGGCACCACAGCACCCGGTGGTTCCATCGACGGCCCCGGCACCACAGCACCCGGCGGTTCCACCGACGGGCCCGGCACCACTCGCCCGGGTGACGGGCCGACCGACGGGCCGCGTCCGGCCGGGGACGACTCGTGAGCCAGCTTCCCATCCTGCCGCTGCTACCCCTGCTCTTCGGGGCGGTCGTCGCCGTGCTCGCGTCGCTGTGGCGCGCCGGTGCCGCCCAGATCGTCGCGATCATCTCCACCGCGGCCAGCCTGGTGCTCGGTGTGGTCGGACTCGTCACGGTCGTGGCGGACGGCGCGCTGAGCTACGAGCTCGGTGGCTGGCCGCCGCCGATCGGTATCGAGTACGTCCTCGATCCGCTGTCGGGCTACCTCGCCGTCATCATCGGCCTGATCGGGCTGCTGGTCGTCATCTACCCGGTCGAGGCGGCGTTCGACATCAAGCCGCAGCGCACCGTGCCGCTGTACCCGCTGGCGCTGCTGCTGCTCGCCGGGTTGATGGGCGTGGTGCTCTCCGGCGACCTGTTCCACCTGTTCGTGTTCCTCGAGATCTACGCGATCGCGACCTACGGGCTGGTGTCCCTGGGTGGCGACCGCGGCACGTTCGCGGCGTTGCGCTACCTGCTGCTCGGCACCATCGGGTCCGGGCTGTACCTGCTCGGCGTCGGGTTCCTGTACTTCTCGACCGGCACGCTGAACATGGCCGACATGGCCAGCATCCTGCCGGGCATCGCCGACAGCCCGAGCGTGCTCGGCGGCATGGCGCTGATCGTGCTCGGACTCGGGCTCAAGATGGCGCTGTTCCCGCTGCACATCTGGTTGCCCGATGCCCACAGCTACTCGCCGCCGGGGGTGGCGGCGCTGCTGGCCGCCGTGCAGGTCAAGGCCGGTGCGTACTCGCTGGTCCGCATCCTGTTCGACGTGTTCGGCCCGGCCTACACCGGCAGCGACGGCCTGCCGGTGTCGTTGGCGCTGACCTACTTCGGGCTCGCCGGCCTCGTCGTCGGATCCGTGCTCGCCATCCGACAGACCGACATCAAACGCATGCTGGCCTACTCGACGGTCGCCCAGCTCGGCTACATCGGCGTCGGCATCGGACTCGCGACCCCGCTCGCGCTCGTCGGCGCGTTGCTGCACGTGCTCAACCACGCGGTGATGAAGTCGGGGCTGTTCCTGGTCGCCGGCGGCATCATCCAGCGCACCGGCATCAAGTCGATCCCCCGGTTCGCCGGGCTCGGATCGGTGATGCCGTGGACGATGACCGGGTTCGCGATCGCCGGGATCTCCATGGTCGGTGTGCCGCCGACCGCCGGGTTCTTCTCCAAGTTCTATCTGGTGCTCGGTGCGTTGGAGGTCGGCAACTGGCTGGTCGCGCTGGTGGTGGTCTCCTCCAGCCTGCTGACCCTGACCTACTTCCTGAAGCTGTTCGAGCGCATCTTCGTCGCCGAGCCCGAAGAGGACGTCGTCGCGAACGCGACCGAGCCATCGGGTCGGGTCGTCGGCACCGTCGCCGTGCTGGCCGCGTCGATCCTGCTGATCGGGATCTTCAACCTGGTGATCGTCGACAACGTGCTCATGCCGATCGCGATGCGCATGCTCGGCTGACCCACGACCGCGAGCCGCCGCTGGCCACGAGTCAGCGGGGCCGCGGACGACCGTGGCGATCCCTCCGCCCGATCAGCCGGCATCGTCCGGTTCGACCACGACCAGCACCTGGTCGGCATCGACCTGGTCGCCGGCCTCGACCTTGATCTCGCTGACCGTGCCGGCCACGGCGGCCCTGATCCGGTGCTCGGTCTTCATGGCCTCGACGAGCGCGAGGGTGGCCCCGGCATCGACCCGGTCGCCGACGGCGACCGCCACGCTGATCACGGCACCGGGCATCGGCGCGACACTCGCGCCGTGCTGGAGCTCGGCGATCCGCTGCGGGAACCGTGGTACCGCCCGTAGTTCGACCCGCCGACGTGCGAACGCGACCTGGACCCGACCGTCACCGGCGGTGTGCACGCCCACCCGGATCCGCCGGTCGTCGAGATCGATCTCCAGCTGATCCGCCGCCAGACCCACCACGCGGATCGTCGCCGAGCGGTGCACCGGCGCATCCTCGTCGAGGTGGCCCGGGCCGACACCGTCGACGACCCGGACGGCCAACGCCCCGTCCCGCCGCGGTGCCAGCCTGACCGTCACTGGCTCGTGGTCCGACGCGCCGGTCGATGACGCGGTCGACGACCACGGTGCCTCGCTGACGTAGGCCTGCTGGACCGGGAACGTGCCCGCGCTGGTGAATCCGGCCGGGACCCCGACCACCAGGGCGTGCCGGCGGTGCTGCGACTCGAGTTCGTGCACGGCGGCCAGCATCGCGGCGGTCACGACCTCGTCGGCCGTGAGCACGGTCGCGGCCAGCCAGCTCGCCCGACGCTCGTCGAGCATCGCGGTGGTCGTGGCCCCGGCGAGGAAGCCGTCGTCACGCAGGATCCGGATCAGCAGTTCGCGGTTGGTGGGCACCCCGAGCAGCGCGGTCGCGTCGAGCGCAGCGGCGAGGCGCGTGGCCGCCTCCTCGCGGGTTGGGCCGTGGGCGATGACCTTGGCGAGCATCGGGTCGTACTGCGAGGGCACGCGGTCCCCGCCGGTGATGCCCAGTTCCCAGCGGATCCCATCGCCACCGGCCGGCTCGAACACCGGCAGCGGCCCGGCTCCGGGGAGATCCCCGGCGCCCGGATCCTCGGCGTAGAGGCGCACCTCGACGGCGTGACCGGTCGTCACCAGTTCGTCCTGCGTGAACGTCAGCGCGGAGCCGCCGGCGACGAGCAGCTGTTCACGGACCAGGTCGATGCGCTGCAGCACACCGGTCACCGGATCGAGGCGGCGGACCACCTCCTCGGTGACGGGGTGTTCGACCTGCAGACGGGTGTTGACCTCGAGGAACGCGAACGTCTGCTCGACCGGGACGTGCTCACCGGCCCGCCGCCGCGCCACCAGGGCGTCATCGACGATGAACTCGACGGTCCCGGCACTCGCGTAGTCGATGGCTCGGGCAGCGGTGACCGCCGCGTCGGTGAGCGCGGTTCGCAGCTCGTCGTCGATGCCCGGTGAGGGTGACTCCTCGAGCACCTTCTGGTGGCGACGCTGGATCGAGCATTCGCGTTCGAACAGATGCACGAGATGGCCGTGGGTGTCGCCGAGGATCTGGACCTCGACGTGCCGCGGCCGTTCGAGCAGGCGTTCGAGGAAGACCCGGTCGTCCCCGAATGCGGCCCCGGCCTCACGCTTGGCGGCGGCCACCTCGTCGACCAGGTCGCCGAGCTGGTGCACCGCGCGCATGCCCTTGCCACCACCGCCGGCCGTGGCCTTGACCAGGATGGGGAGCCCGAGTCGTTCGGCGGCGGCGAGCAGCGCCCGGTCGTCATCGACCTGGAGCGTCGCGGCGTCCGCCTTGCCGTCGGTACTTGCCTCGTCGGTGCCAGCCCCGTCGCCATCTGCCCCGTCAGGGTGCCCGCGCAGCTCGATGCCTTCGATGATGGGGACACCCGCGGCGGCCATACGGCGCTTGGCCGTCAGCTTGTCGCCCATCGCCGCGATGACCTCGGGTGCGGGTCCGACCCACATCAGCCCCGCGTCGATGACGGCCCGGGCGAACGTGGCGTCCTCGGCGAGGAACCCGAACCCCGGATGCACCGCGTCCGCACCGCACCGCTCCGCGGCGGCCAGCAGCTTGTCGATCCGCAGGTAGCTGTCCGCTGATGAGCTACCCCCGAGGTGGGCGACCTCGTCGCAGACGCGGGTGTGCAGCGCATCGCGGTCGACGTCCGAGGCGACCGCCACCGTCCTGATGCCCATGGACCTGGCCGTCCGTGCGATCCGCACCACGATCTCGCCGCGGTTCGCGATCAGCAGTACCTCTGGCAACGCCATCAGCACACCACCACCGTCGGGACGTCAACCATCGGCACGTTCACCGTCGACGCGTCAACCATCGGCACGTTCACCGTCGGGACGTCAGCCACCGGCACGTTCACCGTCGGGACGTCAGCCACCGGCACGTTCACCGTCGGGACGTCAACCATCAGCAGATTCACCATCGGCACGTCCGCCGTCGTCGCTCGTCGCATGCCGCTCACATCCGGAACACCCCGAAGTGGTCGGTCCCGACCACCTCGGCGTTGTGGACCGCGCTGAGCGCCAACCCGAGCACATGTCGGGTGTCGCGCGGGTCGATGATGCCGTCGTCCCAGCCCTGGCCGGTCGAGAACAGCGCGTTGGATTCCTGCTCGATCTGATCCTCGACCATCTGCCGGACGGCGGCGTCCTGCTCGTCGTCCCACGGCTCGCCGCGGTTGTGGGCGGCGGATGCGGCCACCATCGACAACACGCCCGCCAGCTGCTGGGGCCCCATCACGGCGATGTGGTGGTTCGGCCAGGTGAACAGCAGCCGCGGGTCGTAGG